>CAYFMI010000042.1:0-34892 GCA_964344175.1 uncultured Anaerolineales bacterium | reverse complement strand
CACGAAAGAAATGAGGGTGAGTGTTTTTTTGTAATACATGGTGATTCTCCTTTGTTAAAGATGAAAGTGTGTTGATATTCAAAAGCGTTGTTAAAGTTTGCGCACTTCTGGTCGCATGAGTAGCTCGTTTGGAGGCCGCATGGTCATTGTAAACTGCGGCTGAATATTCTGGTGGTGAAGCAGTTGCAATTGCCAGGATTGCATCAGGGTAGCAGTCGTCAAGATAGCGATCATTTGGACGAGTGGTTCACCTATGCACAAACGCGGCCCGCCGCCAAAGGGGAAATAGGCCATCTTGGGCCGCAACACCTGGGCTTTGGCTTCCCAGCGGGTCGGGTCAAACCGGTAGGGGTCGGGGTAATAGCGGGAATCATGATGCATAACCCATTGGCTGACAAGCACCGTCGCTCCGGCAGGGATCGTAAATCCGCCAATTTGTACATCTTGCGTCGCCTCCTGCCCAATAATCCATGCTGGTGGGTACAGACGGAGAGCTTCGTTAAAAGTCATGCGTGTGTAAACAAGGGCGTCTATATCGGAGACGGCAGGCGCGCGCCCGCTTAGGATGGCTTTGATCTCGTCGGCTATGCAGGCGTCTGCAGAAAAATTTTGGGAAAGCAGGTAGAACAGCCATGTCAGTGTGCTGCTGGTTGCCTCGAACCCGGTCAAAAATAGGGCGATTGTCTCGGCCTGGATTTGCTCTTGTGTCATGGCCTGTCCTGCCGGGGTGCGCGCCTCCAGCAAGATGGAAATGAAGCTTGGGCGAGATTCATTGCGCAGCGGGTGTGTATTGATGATTTTGGCAATGAACGTTTCGATGCGCTGTTTGGCAGCGATCGTGCGATGGGCGGTTGTGGAGGAGAGCGTCCTTAATAGTGTGTTGGTGGGCGAGATCATTCGATTGAAGTCTGCTAAGATTGTGATTAAATCCGCGCTGATTTGGGGAGATTGATTATCGATATCCAGGCCGAAGAAAATTTTCCCGATGATTGCCATAGTCAGGGTGGTCATTTCTTCGGGTAAGTTAATAGTCTGGCGGCGATGCCATGTAGCGCTGATCGATTCGGCAGCCTTGATGGTCATTTCACCAAATGCAGCCATTTGCTGTGGGCGAAATAATGCTTGGATCATTCGGCGTTGTTGCAAATGGGTATTGCCCTCACTGGCCAAGACCCCCTCACCGAGCAATTGCCGGGTGTGTTGCAAGCCTGACCCCTTTGTAAAGCTGCTTTGCTGAGAGATTAACACCTCTTGGATAAAGTCTGGGTGGTTCAATAGATAGAATTGGCGCGGGCCGATTTTGAAATAGACGATGTCGCCATATTGTCGAGCGGCAGATAATAGAAAGTCGGGCAGCTCCATTGGGCGCTTTTTGAAATGAAGCCAGGGGAAGCGAATGCGGGGGCCTGGGGGGTGGGGTAATTGATGTGTCATATTCAACCTGTTTGATTGCCCTCAGTATAGCTGGCCGCCCTGCGCTTGCCATCCTTCGCAGGTAGGTATTTTATGCCCCACTTTTGGAGGGGGAGCGTTTAACCAGGTGTAGCTCACCTGGCACCGGTGGCTGGGATTTATGCTGAGTTGTAAATGATTGGGAAGGCAGATGCCACCTTATTTAGGGATGTCTGGCAACTCGTCGGATTCGACCAACCCGTAACGCACGGCCAATAGGGCAGCCTGAGTGCGGTCGCTGATATGCAGTTTACTCAAGATGGTGCTGACGTAGCCCTTGATGGTGGATTCGGCCACGATGAGCGATTCGGCAATCTCCCTGTTGCTCATCCCCCGGGCCAGGCAGCGCAGAACGTCGACCTCGCGTGGGGTCAGTTCCCCGAAGGGATTACCAGGTTGAGGCATTTGCGTCATCAGCCGCCGGGCAACGCTGGGGTGGAGCTGCGGTTTTCCCGCCGCTGCCCCCCGGATAGCCTCCGCCAGATCATCCCCGCTAATATCTTTAAGCAAATAGCCAGCCGCGCCGGCCTGAAGAGCAGCGAAAAGTTCAGGATCATCGCCAAAGCTGGTTAAAATTAGAATTGCAATTTCGGGCTGGGCAGCATGGATGATGGCGGTTGCCGCGATGCCGTCTTTTTCTGGCATTTTCACATCCATTAGGATCACATCCGGCTGGAGCGTTTGCGCAGCGCGGATGGCTTCATTTCCGTTGGCGGTCTCCCCCACCAATTCCAGGTCTGCCTCCCCCTGAATGGTCATACGCAGGCCGCTGCGCACTATTTCATGATCGTCAACAATCAGTACACTAATCATTTTTGCCCTCAGCGTAGAAATTCCCCAATATTGGGGTTGTTATCTAGGGATCCAGAGGATTATTTTTGTCCCCGTGCCGGGCTGCGATTGGATCTCGATTCTACCATTCATCTGTGCGGCACGTTCCTGCATGCCGCGCAACCCATAATGACCTGAGGCTGGCAATGTCTCAACGGCAAAGCCCTGACCCTGATCGAGAATATGGATTTCAAGCCCCTCGGGGAGTTGCTCAACCCGGCAGATAGCCGCTTGCACGCCGCTGTGCTTGGCAACGTTTTGCAAGGCTTCTTTGATGATGGCCCAAATTTCATTGGCCTGCTGCGAAGCCAGTAATAACGCTTCAGGACGTTGCAGGGTTGTGTTGACCCCGGTTTGCTGACGCAACTCGTCACAGCCTTTGTCGAGTATGCTGCTGAAGTTAGCATACGCTGGGAGGCTCTCGTGTTCATCTGGGTTGCGCAATTGCGTCATCAAGGTGCGCATTTCTCTCTGGGCAGCCTGGGCAGAATCTTCAAGCATATGCAATTCTGTCGCGGCTTTTTGAGGATCTTTTTCGAGCAGACCTCGAAGAGCGCGGGCAGCCAGGTTTATGCTAAAGAGGGTTTGCGTGACCGAGTCGTGGAGTTCGCGCGCCAGGCGCTGGCGCTCATTGATCACTGCCAGGGCACGTTGTTGGTTGAGAACTTGCTCGGTGCGTTCGGCGACGCGCCCTTCCAGTTGACGGTTGAGGGTGTTGAGGGCGGCAATGGTTTCGGCATAGGCCAGCGCCAGAGCGGCTTGCCCGACCAGGCCGCTAAGCTGGGACTGCTCATCTTTGTCGAACGTTGGCCCGGCGCGGCGCGGGCCAAGCCAGTAGCGCCCCAGGGATGCGCCCCCCACAATCAGCCGGGAATTCCAGACCGGCTCACTCTCGAAGCTGCCGGGGATATCTGGCGCGGGGGCCAGCGATAGCGATCCCCAGGCCGCGCCAATTTTTTGCGGGAATGCCTCGGTCAGCAGGTTGATCACGTCTTCTCGGCTGATTACCTGCGTAAGGGAGCGCCGCGTCTCAGCGACGGCTTGCTGAAACCGAAGCCGGTCGGGGTAGAGCCAGCGGTCGATGGCGCGTTGTAGCCTGGCGCGCAGCGGCTCGAAGGCTGCCGCAGCGGCCAAAACTCCAATGGCCGCTGCCAGCCCGCGGAACTGCGGCCAGCGTTGAGCGAGTCTCGCTGTCAGCAGCACAGTTGATCCCAGGTAAGCGGCCAGCAAGATTAGCGATAGCGCCCCGTAGGCCAGGGCGCGCCGCAGGGCAGCATCAATGTCGAAGAGATCATGGCGCATAATGGCATAGGTGATTCCCAATGGCAGGAAGATCTGCGGGCCGAGGGCTACATTGTACGAAAGCGTCACACCTTGCAGAGGAATCAACGCCAGGCGAAGGAACAGGCCGCTGTTTGCCAGCAGCAGGCTAAATATTAACAGCCTTGCTTGTTGGGCGGTGCGGCGTTCTTCTGGGGTGGTGATACGGCTGGCGCGCACCAGCAGCCCCACCGACCAAGCTACCAACCCAAACAGCCAGAACACCATGAAGATAAAAATAGATTTCTTGAGCGGTAGAACCGTGACTCGGAAGAAGGTCGTTAGCAATATTGCGCTGGCGGCATACATCCCGGCGATAAGCCGGTTGCCAATCGTGCTGCGGCGCGGGAAGCGGCTGCTGAGATGCAGCATCAATGGCCCAATTGCGGCCCCGTTAACCAACCGAAATAATAAATAACTGGATAAGTATTCGGGGCGGGGGCCGGTTTGGATGAGTAATTCCAGGGGCGGGTCGAAGGGGATGAGTAAGAAAGCGGCGAAGACAGTTGCCAGACACCCGGCCACCAGATGCTCGTTACTTGGCCGCAAAATGGCAGGGAGCAATCCGGTTGCCAGGATGATGACCGCTGTCAGGGCGGAGAAAACGCTCACGGGCAGTTCTTGCGCGTAGATGGATGTGACCCACAAGCCCAGACCTTCGCCCATTAGCAACAGCGCCAGCGGCCACAGCGTTCGAATGCGTTGGATTAATGGGGCGGCAATTTCGGGGAATTTTTGTGTCATGGAAAGGCTGGGTATTGTCCCCGCACCAGGTCGATCATTGCCACGTCGGGGGCCAGCAGCCACAGGGTTTCAGTGTCGGTGTGGAAGATGCAGGAGACATGGTCGTTGAGTAATTGCCAGCACAGCCCCGTTTTGTGGTTAACGCTGTCGCCGCGATACCGCAGGTTGAGGTGTTGCTGCATCGCCTCCCAAAAATGGTCTTCTTCCCAGCGCGAATCCCATACCCAGTGGACGGCGAGAATGCTGCGATTGGTGGTGCCTTTGTAGTAGACCTGGTAGCTGTCCCCACCCCATCCGGTCGCAGCGCGGGTGGCGGTCTCGGGGTCAATTTGGGCCAGACGGTGAGCGCTGTAGCCCAAGATCATCTCTGTGCCCAACTCGCCCAGGGTATCAGAACCCAAGAAGCGCCAACTCTCTCCGAGAATCTCACCCAGGGATGGTACGGCCACCGGGATAGCATCCTCGCCCGCCTGGTATTTGTCGGGGTGTAGAATTTGCTCACTGGTTTGAGGCAGCCTGCCGTAGGCCAGGTCGACCATCTTCCAGCGTCCGACCTGATAGAGGTGCTCAATGAAGTTGTAGCCATCCCTATACCGAAAGTTCAACTCGCGCACCACGTATGGCGGGGGCAGATCTGAACTCGAAATACTATGTTCCAAGGGGGCATATTGCGCCGCCAAAATATCATTGAGGTCGTCTTCGCTGCCGTAGGTTTCCAGCCAGCGATTCATCAGATACGTGGCATCGCCCTCAACCAGCGCTGCAATTGCCAGGCAGTGATCTGTCTCACTCAGACACTCAGGGTAGACCCCCAGGCTGTCGAGGCTGAAATGCTGATCGGCCAGGGCGTGGGTGAATTCATGTGCGAAGACAAAACGTTCGACCCCTGAGAACTGCTCCCCGATCACATACAACTCATCGGTCCAGGGTATGTAGAACCCGCCAATGCCTTCGCCAAGCTGATTGATGATTTTATTGTACAGGTCGTAGTTCGGCTCGATCAAGCCCAGGGCAGTCAGCACCAGGGCCTGGTCGGCCACATTGTCACGGGTGTTGCGCGCCAGGTAGGCGGCTTCTAAAATAGGGTGGACTTGATTCTGCTGGATGACGAAACGCGGCACAGGGCTGAGGATCTCAAGCCGGCGCAGGGCGGCTACTTGATCCTGAATTTCGTCCATCTGGGCGGAGATGGCGGCATTGAGCGGCGGCTCGGTGGGGGCAGCTGGAGGGGGAGCAGGACTGAGGGTGGGGGTAGTCGCCGCTGCCTGTGTTGCGGGGGTGGCGCTAGGGAAGGTGTAGGGGGTCAGGGAGGGTGTTGCAGTTTCGGATGTGGCGATGGTGGCGGGGTCGCCATCTGGGGGTGGCGCAGCCGGACGCGGACGGAACAAGATAAAAGCCAGGAAGATGAGCAAAATGCCAGATGCTGCCCAAATCAGAGTCTTTCGGGAGGGGGGCTGGCGACCTGATGGTGTTTGCTCTTTGTCGACTGCGGTTAATTTTTCCAGACGTGCCTGAGCATGTGAGTTAGCGGGGTTGATGACCAGCAATTGTTCGATGGCGCGAATTTGCCGTTCCTGGTCTTCGAAGGCAAAACTGAGTAGATACCAGGCCTCCTCTGATGTGCGGTTTTCGAGTACGTAGGCCTTCAGCACAGCCAGAGCCTCGGCCCGTTGCCCGGTCTTGAGCAAGGCCGCCGCGCGCTGCAAAGGGGAGTGTTCAGCAGGTGGGGGAGGAGGGGGTTGCATGATTAGTTCGTGATCGTTGGTTGACCCTTAACAAATCCGGGGTAGCATTTCCCCCGCTAACATATCCACAACGCGTGTGCCGCCGATGGCTGTTTTCATCAGCACTCGTTTGGGTGGGTCGGCAACGACTTCGCCGACAATGACAGCATCCTGACCGTATGGTGTTTGGCGCATGGCGTCGAGAAGAACTTCGGCATCCTGGGGGGCGGCAATGGCAATCAGTTTGCCCTCGTTGGCAACGTAGAGCGGGTCGAACCCTAACATCTCGCAGGCCGCCGCTACGGCAGGTTGCACTGGAATGGCGTCTTCGTGGAGGATGATGCCGACCTCTGATTGGGCGGCAATTTCATTAAGTGTGGAGGCTGCCCCGCCGCGGGTGGGGTCGCGTAACACATGAATGCCGCTGCTGGCATCCAGCATAGTAGCGATGAGATGGTTGAGCGGTGCGACATCGCTTGCTATGTCGGTTTCGAAGCCCAACTCGCCGCGCGCTGCCAGTACAGCGATGCCGTGGTCGCCAATGGTTCCGGAGACAATGACGAGATCGCCGGGTTGTGCCTGTGCCCCGCCAACTTCTACGCCGTCGATAAGTGTGCCGACACCGGCGGTGGTGATATATAGTCCATCGGCTTTGCCGCGTTCAACAACTTTGGTATCCCCGGCGACAATCTCCACTCCCGCTTCATGGGCGGCAGCCTGCATGGAGGCAACTACCCGCTCCAGGGTTTCTAGCTCCAACCCTTCTTCCAGAATGAAGCCCGCTGTCAGGAATTGAGGGATCGCGCCCAGCATGGCGACATCGTTGACCGTTCCGCACACAGCCAACTTGCCAATATCTCCGCCCGGAAAGAACAACGGCCAGACGACATGGGCATCGGTGCTGATGGCAATTTGCGTGCAGGAGTTTGCTTGCACAACCCCGGCGTCGTTGCCTGCGCGCAGGGCGGGGTTGTCGAGTGGCGGCAGAAACGTCTTGCGGATGAGATCATTCATCATCTTGCCGCCGCTGCCGTGTCCCATGACAATTTTCTGGCTGTGCTTCAGTGGCACCGGGCAAACCGGCCCTTGCATGGAGGGGAGATTATTGGAATTATCCATAAATATTTTCCGGTGTAGTTTTCAGAGGCTTGCTGCTGGCAGTAGGGAAAAAGCAAGCTTTTATTAAAACCTTCCGTATTTGTAGTACGCCGCGCAGGCGCCCTCGTCGGAGACCATGGTGGCCCCGAGTGGGTGTTCAGGTTTGCATTCTTTTCCAAAGGCCGGGCAGTGATGTGGCTTCTTCAGCCCTTGCAAGATTTCTCCGGCAATGCAAAGGGGCGATTCTTCAGACTGGATGGCCTCAACATCGAACTTGAGTTCGGCGTTGAAGGCGGCGTATTCTGGGCGCAGGCACCAGCCACTCATGGGGATAGCGCCAATGCCGCGCCACTTGCGGTCGCATTCTTGGAAGACCTGAGCGATAGCCTGTTGGGCGGGTTTGTTGCCTTCCAGGGTTACAGCCCGGGCATAGGCATTTTCGACGGCCACGTACCCGGCTTCTAGCATGCGCACAGCAGTGAGAATGCCCTCGGTAATGTCGAGCGGTTCAAAGCCGGTAACTGCGATGGGGGTCTGGTATTGCTCAGCAATGGGTAGGTATTCCCAGTAGCCCATCACGGCGCAGACATGTCCGGCAGCCAGGAAGCCCTGGACACGGTTGTGGGGTGAGCCGAGGATGGCATGCATGGCCGGGGGGACGCACACATGTGACACCAGCACACTGTAATTTTGCACACCCAGAGCTTTGGCCTGTAATACACTCATGGCGTTGGCGGGTGCGGTGGTCTCGAAGCCGATGGCGAAAAAGACAACCTCTTTGTCAGGATTTTCCTGAGCGATTTTGAGGGCGTCCAGCGGAGAGTAGACCACGCGCACATCGCCCCCGGCGGCGCGGATCGAAAACAGGTCTTGTTGAGAGCCGGGGACCCGCAGCATATCGCCGTAGGATGTGAAGATCACCTCCGGGCGGGCGGCAATCGCCAGGGCTTTGTCGATCAACTCCAAGGGCGTCACGCATACCGGGCAGCCGGGGCCGTGTACCAACTCGATCTCCGGCGGCAAAAGCTGGTCGATGCCGTGGCGCACAATCGCATGCGTCTGACCGCCGCAGATTTCCATCAGCACCCAGGGCTGGGTGACGATCTTATGCAATTCTTTGAGTACGCCCTTCACCAGATGGGCGTCGCGGTACTCAGAGACAAATTTCATGACGCAACACTCTGCGGATTCTGATCGTCGTAGAGGCCCAACTCTTCGCCGATGTCGGTGATCTCGCGCAGCATTTCGAGCGTTTTGAGAGCTTCTTCTTCACTGAGCAGGCTGATGGCGAAGCCGACGTGAATGACGGTGTATTCGCCAATTTTCGCTTCGGGCACAAAATCCAGGCAGGCTTCGCGAGTGACACCGCCAAAATCTACCTTGCCCATTTTCAGGCCGCTTTTATCATAAATCTCAACTATTTTTCCGGGAACACCGAGACACATAGGAGACTCCTTTATTCGATAGCATACGCGGCAATCATCGCCTGACCAAGCGCCAGACCGCCGTCGTTAGCAGGAACTTGTTGATGAATGAGCACCTCGAAATTCTCCTGCTTTAGCAAACTCAGGGTGATTTTGAGGAGGGTCATATTTTGCCACACACCGCCGCTCAGGGCCACTTTGTTGAGCTGATGTTGGTTGCGGATTGCTGTGCAGACCTGGATGACGGCGTGCGCCAGCCCGTTGTGGAAACGGGCTGCCATCTGCGCGGGGGGCGTGTTGGCGCGCAAATCGTTGAGCAGGGCGCGCAGCGTGGGGGCGGGGGAGAATTGTTGATTTTCAATCGAAAATGGATAATGGTCGCTGATGGTCGGGTCAGCAAGATTTTCGAGTGCAATAGCTGCCTGGGCCTCGTAGTTGACAGTCTGGCGGATGCCGATCAGGGCGGCAACGGCGTCGAAGAGTCTGCCGACGCTGGAAGTAGGTGGGGCGTTGGTTTTTTGGTGCAATTGATGTTGCAGAAGCGCCAAATGGTCAATTTGCAAGGGTGAATTTTGATAGGCTGATTGTGTTGCGTGTTTGACAGGCGGCAGGTCTTCTTCCCAGGCGATCCCTGCCGTATGCAGCCACGAAAGCGCCATGCGCCAGGGTTCTTTGATAGCTTTGTCGCCGCCGGGCAAAGGGGTGTAGGTCAGGTGGGCATAACGCTGGTAGCCGCGATAGTCGGTAATCAGGAATTCGCCGCCCCATATGGCGCCATCATCGCCGTAGCCGGCGCCGTCGAAAGAGACGCCAATCACGGCCTCGTCACCGTTTAGCCCATTGTCGGCCATGCAAGCGGCAATGTGGGCATGGTGGTGTTGGATGTGGAGGGCTGGTAGATTGTCACGTTCGGCGCGTTGGCGGGCGTAGCGTGTCGCCAGGTAATTAGGATGCAAATCGCAGGCAATAACCTCGGGCTGAATGCGGAACAGGCGCTCAAAGTGTGCGATCCCTTCCTCGAAGGAGCGCAGGGTTTCGTAGTTTTCCATATCGCCAATGTGGTGGCTGAGGAAGGCGTAACGGTCTTTCGCCAGGCAGAACGTATTCTTCAATTCTGGGCCGGTCGCCAGGATGGAGGGAAGCGGGCGCGGCAGCAAAACCGGGAAAGGGGCATAGCCGCGCGAGCGGCGTAGCAGGTAGAACGTGGGCTGTTTTGGCGTTGGGGCGTTGGAAGGCGCTGGCGTTCTGACGACAGAATCATCACATCTCACATGAATATCGCGGTCGTTCATCAAAAACGCGTCTGCCAGCCCGGAGAGACGCGCCCGGGCTTCGTCGTTACTGTAGGCGATGGGTTCTTCGCTGAGGTTGCCGCTGGTCATGACGAGAGCCGGCGCTGGTGAATGGGGATCAGCAGAATCCCCCTGAGGTATTGCCTCATGGAATAGCAGG
This sequence comes from uncultured Anaerolineales bacterium, assembly GCA_964344175.1. Classification (GTDB taxonomy): domain Bacteria; phylum Chloroflexota; class Anaerolineae; order Anaerolineales; family UBA11858; genus NIOZ-UU35. The sequence continues at coordinate 24,847 of CAYFMI010000042.1, read as the reverse complement.
TAGTGCAGCGGGGCGTAGGGCAGCATCACCCCAAGCGTGTTTTGCTCCGGAGCGACTGCCTGGGCAATGGGTGAATCTGGGCGGCGCTCGATTAAGACAATTGGGCGCTGACGGGATTGTAAAAGCTCCCGCTCGGCCGCGCTGACGATGCAATGCTGTTCGACAGTGGCGAGATCGGGCATCATCAGCGCGAAGGGTTTATCCACGCGCAGCTTGCGGTGGCGCAGTTCTTCAACCGCGCTGATGTTGGTGGCATCGCAGGCCAGATGGAAACCGCCGAGACCTTTAATGGCGAGAATATGGCCTTCTCTAAGGCGTTTTTGGGTTTCAAGGATGGCTTCGTTATCATGGTGGCGCTCCGCAAGTTGCGGACTGTTGTCTGTCGTCTCCAGCCACACGGTTGGACCGCATTGCGGGCAAGCCACCGGCTGGGCGTGAAAGCGGCGGTTGGCGGGGTCTTCATATTCGGTGCGGCAGTAAGCGCACATCTTGAAGGGCGCCATCGTAGTTTTGGGGCGGTCGTAGGGGATATCCTGAATAATGGTGAAGCGCGGCCCGCAGTTGGTGCAGTTAATAAAGGGGTATAGGTAGCGCGGATCGGCGGGATCGAAGAGTTCGCGCAAACAGTCGCCGCAGATGCAAACATCGGGGCTGATGGGCTGGAAAGCTCCGGGAACAGGTTCGGAGTGGCGTATCTCAAAGTCGGAGAATCCGTTTTGGGGGCAGGATTCAACTTCGAGCGAAGCAATGAGAGCCAGGGGGGGCGCTTCTTCCCGCAGTCCCTGCAAAAATGCCTCCAGCGCAGGTGCATCGCCATCCACTTCTATATCCACCCCTGCCGATGTGTTGCGAACCCAGCCGGTCAGGTTGTGGCGCAGTGCAAGATTATAGACAAATGGACGGAAACCGACCCCCTGAACGATTCCGGTAATTCGGATGCGGGAGCCATTCACCGTTATCACACGTTAAAATTAATTTTTTCCAGTAACCATTGGATCCAGGTATCGAATCCTTCGCCTGTGCTGCACGAGAGAGGGAAAGTTACTAATTGGGGATTGAGCAGTTGCACACCTCGGGAGAAATAATCCATATTAAAGGATATGTAGGGCAGCAGGTCGGTTTTATTGATGATGAGGGCATCGACTCCCCGGTACATGCCGGGGTATTTGTAGGGTTTATCGTCGCCTTCAGGTACCGAGGCGATGAGTACGTTTTTATGTGTGCCTAACTGGAAATTGGCCGGGCAGATCAGGTTGCCAACGTTTTCGACCATCAGCAGGTCAAACTGCGCAAGCTGCAATTGCTTGAGCGCCCCTTGCAGCATGACGGCATCGAGATGGCACTCGCCGCCGGTATTGATCTGTACGGCGGTGGCTCCGGCGGCGGCGGCCCGGTCGGCGTCGATGCTGGTAGCAATATCGCCATCGATGGCAGCTACTTTTACGTCGGAGCCGATACGTTTTAACGTTTGTTCGATGAGGGAGGTCTTGCCAGCGCCAGGGGAGGCCATCAGGTTGATGGAGAAGACTCCGCTTTCGTTGAGTGCGTCGCGGTTGGCCTGAGCGATTTGCTCATTGGCGTTGAGGATATTTTCGACGATCGGAATGCGTTTGGGCATAGTCAGTCTTCAATTTCGATGCTGTCTAAGCGGAATTCGTTTCCGGCGGTGATGTTGACGCTTATGCTATCGCATTGCGGGCAACTCGTCAACGTGCCCTTTGTAATGGCGTACTTTTCACCGCAATCAAGACATTCCAGCGCCGCCGGGATGCGTTCAAAGTGCAGGCGCGCGCCTTCGGCGATGCTCCCTTTGGCGATGATGTCCCAGTAGAATTGTACCGATTCGTCTAATACCGAGGAGAGTTGACCAATGACCAGATAGAGGTCGGTGATGCGTTTAGCCCTGGCTTGTTCGCCATATTGCAGGGCGATATCCAAGATACTTTGAGTGATGGGCAGTTCATGCATAGCAATTTGAAGTATATCATTGAAATATTTATCTACACCCTGCATTCACGGTGCAAAAATAGTGATATACTGATGGTGGTAGGAGTTACGCACTTGCGCAGGGAAAGCCCGAAAATAGGGGGGTGTGGGGCGCGAAGCGCCCCACACCCCCCTATTTTCGGAATACCTTTCATCGAATTGTGTCAGTCTTATACCGATTGTCTTTACAAGTACATTTGTTATTGACTATCCATGAAATCCCAGCGTATCCGAAAAGACTTAATTTATACACTGCGTCTGACCCTGTGGTTTGTGCCCGTGTTAATGTCTGGTATTGGCCTGGCGTACACCATAGTGGAACACCAGCGCCATGTGGATGACCCGGTTTGGCCCTGGCCCACTCTTCTGGCCGTGGTCGTGTTAGTGGTCATTGGGCCGATATTGTGCTGGTTTGTTTTACGTTGGGGCGTGCGCATTGCGAGAGAATATCTGCACTCGCAAGAAGAACTCTCGCATCGGGCGGAAGAATTGGCCGTGCTGAATAAGCTCATTGTTGCCAGCCGTTCACTTGAGTTAGAAGAAACTCTGACCGCCATTTTGGATCGTACAATGGAAGCGCTTGATGCAACGGCGGGGATGTTGTTTTTACAAAATGGAGATGCAGGCGGTCTTACTCTGGAAACTCATCGCGGTATATCGACAGATATGGCCGACAAAGAAGCTCACCTGGTGGTGGGGCATTGCTTGTGTGGGCAAGCTATTGAATCGCGTCAGGTACTGTTCGCCCCGCAGATTGCCGAAGATCCACGTTGCACTTCGGATCTATGTATTTGCGAGGGTTTTCGCTCGGTGGCTTGCGCTCCGCTGGATGTCAAGGGGCAACTCGTGGGCTTGATTCAGTTAGCCAGTCCCCATGCCGGACATTTCTCAACACACCAGTACGATTTTCTAAATGCAGCGGCTGCGCAGGTAAGTGTTTCCATCGAAAACGCGCGTCTGTACGATCAGGTGCGCAGTTTCAATCTTAAGCTGGAGCGCGAAGTCGTCCAGCGTACCGGTCAGTTAGAGGCGGCGCACGAGGACCTGGCTGAAAAAGCGCGCCAATTGCAAAGCCTATTGAGCGAGTCGTACCGCATTCAGGAAGAAACCCAGGCTCGGATTGCACACGATATGCACGATGGAGTCACCCAAACAATTATTGGGGCGTTGTACGAAACCCAGGCTGCTCAGGAGACATTGCTCAGCAACCCCAGCATTGCATCAATCAATTTGTCGCGCGCCCAGCAACTGCTAACCGAAGTGGATCAAGAAATCCGTCGGGTGATTTATGACTTGCATCCGCCCGTGTTAGATATGCTGGGCCTGGTAGTCGCTACCAAGCGTTACGCCGCTACCTGCGCCCCCACCTTCGAAATTGACTGTCGGGTGCGCGTTGTCGGCGAGCCTCAACGTATGGCAAAGCATGATGAGGTTACGGTCTACCGCATTATTCAGAGCGCGATGCAAAATGTCGCCACGCATTCGCAAGCGGTACGTGCCCAGGTGATATTTTATTTTCAGCGCGATGTGTTTCGCGTCCTCGTAGAGGATAACGGGATCGGTTTCGATCCACAGGCGACACTGGCGATGCCTGGAGATCATCTAGGTTTGATTGGGATGATCGAGCGCGCCGAGAGTTTGGGGGCCTCGTTGATGATTGATTCCACCCCAGGGAAGGGATCGAAAATCATCTTGCAAATGTCCCCGCCGGGATATTTAACCAAGCCATCACCAAGTGACCAAAACGAAAGCATTTGACCTGATGTCCGATACTGAAAAGAATGCCCGCCCGATTAGGATACTGATCGTCGACGACCACCCCGTGCTGCGTCATGGGTTGATGAGCTTGCTTGGCGGGCATCATGATCTGGCGATTGTAGGTGAAGCCGAGAGCGGCGTAGAAGTATTGCCACGGCTGGCAGAACACACCACCGATGTGCTTCTGCTTGATATTCAATTACACGGCCAAAATGGCCTTGAGGTCGCCCATCGTGTGCGAAAATCTTTCCCGGATGTAAAAATAATCATCCTGACCACGTATGACGATGAGGGCTATTTTCAAGAGGCGATGCGGGCAGGGGTACACGGTTTTTTGCTCAAGAGCGAATCGCACGGTACGTTAGCAGATTCGATCCGCGCCGTCGTGCAAGGAGAGCGTATCATCAGCCCTTCATTAGTTAGTGATGTGGTTTCTAATTACCAGAAGTTGGCCCAAGATCAGGCTCGCCGGGTAATGGGTCTTTCAGCCGATGATTTGCAGATGTTAAATGCCATTGCTGAAGGCGCCAGCAATAAAGATCTGGCAGATCAATTCTTTATGAGCGAGGCGACCATTAAGCGCAAAATTCAAGAAATGTTGGAGAAAATGGGGACATCAAATCGCACCCATGCTATTGCAGAGGCGGTCCGCAGGGGGTGGATATAGCCTGAGGGGAGGTTTGAGCCTGTTGGTTCGAAATCTGAGCCAGAAGGTTCTTGCACTGCAAGGGGGAATTCCAGTACAGTGTATTCACATAAATGCTACATATTTAATCAATTCGCCGGTTTACGCTGGCGGCAGGTTTTTGATGTTTGTCATGTTGCTGAAAGGAAGCCGCTTATGACTGTCTCAATTGCGAAACACACTTCAGTCGAGGAAGGGTTGTCTCGGCGAGACTTCTTGAAATTTTGCTCTATTATGGCGGGAACCCTGGCGCTGCCCAGGACAGCCTCTCGAAAAATTGTCGCCGCACTGGAAGCTCCGGCGCGCGTGCCGGTGGTATGGTTGGAATTTCAGGATTGCGCGGGATGTTCGGAATCTTTCTTGCGGGCTTCTCGCCCAACTGCAGCAGAAATTGTGCTGGATGTACTTTCAGTTGATTATCACGAAACCATCATGGCTGCATCCGGCCATTTGGCCGAGGATGCCAAGAAGCAGACTATTGATGCCGGTGGTTATTTGCTGGTGGTCGAGGGCTCGATCCCCACAGCAGAAGATGGGATCTATTGCACGATTGGTGGTCGTACGGCTGTGGATATTCTTGAAGAGGCCGCTGCCAACGCGCTGGCGATTGTTGCGGTAGGCAGTTGCGCAGCTTTTGGCGGAATTCCGAAAGCAGCACCAAACCCTACGGGTGCAGCCTCGGTGATGGATCTGATCACCGATAAGCCTGTGGTTAATCTTCCGGGTTGCCCGCTCAATGTCGTCAACTTAACGGCTACGGTTGTCCACTTCCTTACCTTTGGCGCCTTGCCAGAGATGGATGATTTGTTCCGCCCTTTATTTGCTCATGGTGCGCGCATCCATGATAACTGTGAACGCCGCGGCCACTTCGATGCCGGGGAATTTGTCAAGCAGTGGGGCGACGAGGGCCATCGTCAGGGATGGTGCCTTTATGAGATGGGCTGCAAAGGCCCAGTCACCTTTCACAACTGCCCTTCCGTTCGTTGGAACGACGGGGCAAGCTGGCCGGTAGGATCGGGGCATGGTTGTATCGGGTGCTCGGAACCGGATTTCTGGGAGCTGGGCGCCTACAATGTTGCCGAACTCCATGATGTAACCCCGCCAACGACCTATGCCCCGGTGCAATTGCCCGCGCAGGATATCTCCACAGGAGGCGCGGCCGCGATTGGCGGACTCGCTGGCCTGGCATTGGGGGCAGCAGGATATGCTGCTGTGCAGCAGTTGTCTAAGCCAGATGGTGATGGAGGCGATGGCGATCCTGATGATGACAAGGTCGAGGAATAGGAGGTCGACTATGCCACCTATCAATCGAAGAGATTTTTTCAAAATTGCCGGACTCAGCCTGGGGGGCGCTCTATTGACGCCGGGGGGGGTGCGTGCGGCAAGCAGCAGCAACCCCGACAAGCACGTCGCCATGCTCTACGACTCTACCAAATGCGTGGGTTGTAATGCGTGTACGGTTGCCTGTCGCGACTGGAATAAAACTTCAGTTGAGCCGGACGAAAACGGCTATTATGATGCTCCCGAAGAACTCACCGCCGATACCTGGACCCTAATCCAGCTATATCAAGATGGTGAAGAGCACGCCTTTGTCAAACGCCAGTGTATGCACTGTGTTGATCCCGGTTGTGTCAGCGGTTGCCCCGTTCATGCTCTGGAGAAAACGGCTGAAGGCCCGGTCACATATGATGCCTCGCGCTGCATAGGCTGCCGCTATTGCATGTACGCCTGTCCTTTCCATGTGCCCCGTTTTGAGTGGGACGAGACCCTTCCGGTCATCGCCAAATGTACCTTGTGTGCAGACCGCATCCAGCAAGGGGATGGTACAGCCTGCGCTGAAATCTGCCCAACTGGCGCGCTAATCTGGGGGACGCGTGGCGAAGTGCTTGCAGAAGCAGAGGCGCGCCTCGCCGCAGAGCCAGAGCGCTATGTGGATAAAGTTTATGGCAAAGATGAGGCTGGGGGCACATCGGTGCTTTATTTGGCCGGAGTGGAATATGAGAACCTGGGCTTGGAAAATTTTGGCCCAGACCCCATTCCGAAGATCAGTGAAGAGACTGCCAACCTGGTCATACCGACTGTACTCATCGGAGGGCCATTGGTACTCGCCGCGGTTCACTCGATATCGAAGCGAGATGGATGGGAGGATTCATGGCCGTTCTAAGCAAATCGAAGAAATCAATCCCCGCTAGTTTTTACCTGTTGGGCGCTTTGTCCTTGGTAGCGGTGGCGCTCTCGATTTATCGTTTGGCCGTGGGCTTAGGGCCTACCACCAATATGAGCGATCACTACCCCTGGGGAATCTGGATTACGGTTGACCTCTTCCTCATCCCCGTGGCTGGCGCTGCTTTTACCATCTCCCTGATTAATTATTTTTATGGCCGGGAGGACTACCATTCGATCATCCGCCCCGCTGTGTTGGCAGGTGTGCTTGGTTATGGCGTCGTGGGAATTTTGCTGTTTCTGGATATTGGGCGTTGGCACCAGTTTTACAATATTGTAATCCCGCCTTTGAATATCCACTCTTTTCTGGAAGAGATAAGCCTGTGCGTTACCCTCTATACGCTAATTCTGATCGTCGAAATTGCCCCAGTCTTTCTGGAAAAATGGGGCATCGAAGCGCCTGTCAAGTGGATCAATCGCGGCATTCTGATTATTGCAGGAGCTGGAATTGTGCTGTCAACGCTTCATCAATCTTCCTTAGGCTCCTTGTTTTTGATTATGCCGTATAAACTGCACCCCCTTTGGTGGACGCCCGCCCTGCCAGTGCTGTTTTTCTTGCAGGCGACGTACACCGGTCTGGGGACTATGGCGATTGCCCTCTCGTTGATCTGGCGGGCCAGAGGTGTGCCGCTAGACCGCCGGCTGATCCAGCGAATTGGTCAGGCTATGGGGATGAACCTGGTGCTGTACCTGGCCGTCAAGGGGGGGGACTGGATGGGGTCGGGAGAGATTCCGCTGTTGCTGCGCCCGGATGGGTTTGGCCTGCTGGCCTGGTTGGAGATGGTCATCGGTGTCATTATCCCCCTTTGGATTTTATTCTCCAGGTTGGTAATGCACTCGCGTGGGCCATTCTGGGCCGGAGTATTCGCTTTGATCGGGACGTTTATCAACCGTCTGATGATTACCTGGATCGGCCTGGCTGAGCCGTCACCGGTTACGTATATCCCATCATTGATCGAAATCTTGATTACGGTTGGCTTGATTGCCGGCGGTTTCCTGATCTACGGTATTGTTGTGCGGCAATTCGATCTGTTTCCACATCATCAAGAAGCTCACTGAAAAGTAAGGAGAGATAACTATGGCAAGAATCGCAATCGATCCCATTACCCGCATAGAAGGCCATCTGCGCATCGAAGTCCAAATAGAGGATGGCGTTGTCACTGATGCATGGAGTTCGAGTACCATGTTCCGCGGGATCGAGTTGATCCTTAAAGGGCGCGATCCCCGCGAAGCCTGGACAATTACCCAACGCATATGAGGTGTCTGAACGACAGTGCATGCACTCTGCTCCGTGCGAGCAGTCGAAGACGCCTTAGGGATCCAAATCCCCGATAATGCACGTATCTTGCGCAACATTATTGAAGCCATTCAATATGTCCAGGATCACGTCATTCATTTCTATCACCTGCACGCTCTGGATTGGGTTGACATTGTCAGTGCCCTCGACGCTGATCCGGCTGCAACCTCAAAGCTGGCTCAATCCACTTCGGATTGGCCGAAATCCAGTACGGCTTATTTCAAAACAGTAAAAGAGAAGCTGGCTTCGTATGTCAGTAGCGGTCAACTTGGCCCCTTTGCGAATGCCTATTGGGGGCACTCTGCCTATAAGCTGCCGCCTGAAGCGAACCTGATGGCCGTGGCGCACTATCTGGAAGCCCTCGACTGGCAGCGGGTAGTTATTCGCGCCCATGCCCTTTTGGGCAGCAAAAACCCCCATTTGCAAACCTATCTGGTTGGCGGCATGGCGGCGCCCATCGACCCTAATAGTCAATGGGCCATCAATGCCGATGTCATTGCCCAGCTCAAAGGCATGTTTGCCACGGCGAAGGAATTTGTTGAAAAAGTCTATCTGCCAGACGTCCTGGCTGTTGCACCCTTCTATTTGGAGTGGGCCGGGCTGGGCGGTGGCCTGGGGAATTTCCTCTCGTATGGTGATTTCCCTCAAGCCGACGGCGAGTTCTGGATGCCGCAAGGGTATATCCTGGGTAAAGATCTCAGCACAGTTCATCCGTTGGATCACAATGAAATTGCCGAATACGTCACTCATTCGTGGTACGAATCGGAGGATGATAGTGTTGCCAAGCATCCCTGGGAAGGGGAAACGCGGCCAAAGTACAGTGGTCCCAAGCCGCCCTTTGATTTTCTGGATACCGACCAGAAATATACCTGGATGAAAGCGCCGCGCCTCTCCGATCAGGCCATGGAAGTTGGCCCATTGGCGCGCATGTTGGTGGCCTATGCCAGCGGCCATGAGCGTGTCCAGGCTGTGGTTAATTCGGTTCTCGAAACGCTGGGTGTTGGCGCGGAGGTGCTCTTCTCAACTTTGGGCCGCACAGCAGCACGTTGTGTGGAAACGGTTGTCATGGCTGAAAAGCTCGATGAATGGACCAATGAATTGGCAGCCAACATGGGGAAGGGGGATCTGGACATCCATGAGTGGGGTGCCTGGGATCCGGAGAGTTGGCCTGCTGATGCGAAAGGTTGGGGCTTTACCGAGGCCCCGCGCGGCGCCTTAGGGCACTGGATTCACATCAAGGATAAGAAGATCCACAACTACCAGGCGGTTGTGCCCAGTACCTGGAATTCATCACCGCGTGATGCCGCTGGTTCACCAGGGGCGTATGAGGCAGCCCTGATTGGCACGCCCATCGCCGACCCTGAGATGCCGCTGGAGGTACTGCGCACCATTCACTCCTTTGATCCGTGCATGGCCTGTGGAGTCCACGTGTTGGATGCGAAAGGGCGGCCAATTACCCAGGTAACGATGAAGCCCACCTCAAGTTATGTTGGGCCTTTGCAAACCCTTCGCTGCGGAGAGTAGAGTATTCTTTTGGAAGAACAACGCGCTGTCAAAACACTCATTCTTGGGGTTGGAAACACCATCCTCTCGGACGAGGGCGTGGGCGTTCGCGTGATTGAGCGCCTGCTTGAAAAATATCGTCTGCCAAACGAGATCCAGGTCCTCGACGGGGGCACTCTGGGCCTGGATCTTCTCTATTATTTGGAGGGGGTCGAAAACCTGTTGATGATTGATGCTGTGGAGATGGGTGCAGAGCCTGGGACGTTGTTGCGCATGGAGGGAGATGAAGTGCCATCCTTCTTGTCCATTAAGATGTCGCCGCATCAAATTGGTATCCCGGATATGCTCTTCGCGGCAAAGTTGAAAAACTTGTATCCAAAACATGTTGTCCTTTGGGGTGTTCAGCCCTCCGTATTGGATATTGGTATGGAGCTGTCGCCGGTGATCGCTGGGTGCGTTGACGATTTAGTTGAAAACGTGTTAGAACAACTTGAAAAATGGGGGCATACTTACTCCAGAGGCAATGGACAAAGCTGATACGGCAATATTTTGAGACGCTTTTCTATCTTTTCTATCGGGCGGATTGGATGTCTCGTGTTTTCGCGCCTATCCTGATGAAGTGCTAGAAAGACATCGTCATCTATTTATACGCGGAATGTCACATTTGCATTTCTTATGTTCTTTGTGTGTTACAATTCCTCAGAGTTTCTCAAGAATAGCGGATGATGGAGAACCAAAAATGCGCATAGCCATAGCGATAAATGAAAAGAATGATCTTGATAGCACAGTGAGCCATCATTTTGGCCGCTGTCCTTACTACCTATTGGTCGATGTAGAGAACCGGAAAGTGGGTGAAATGACCATAGTAGAAAACCCATATTTCCAAACTCACACCCCTGGCCAGGTTCCTGAATTTGTCAACAATTTGGGCGTTAACGTCATGCTCAGTGGGGGGATGGGGCAGCGGGCTATTCAGTTTTTTGAGCAGTTTGGGATTGAGGTCGCGACGGGGGCCTTGGGCACTGCGGGGCAAACGCTGGAGCGTTACCTGCGTGGAGAATTATCTATCGCAGAACCTTGCAGGGATAGTGTCGAACACGGTCATCATCACAATTAGTTCTCTTTGTTTGATCTTATTGATATAAAAAGCCCACTTCACGTCGAAGTGGGCTTTTTTAGCGTTGGCCTATTCTCGTCCTTATTTATGCTGGCGGAGTTTCTTCAGAAATTGGAGAGTTCTTGGGGAGAGATGTAAGCCAAAAGATGCCGCTGATTAAAATAGCAGAGGTCAGGCACCATGCGCATGTTGCCCCAATGACAAAGGGTTCTAGGAATGTCAGGTATATCGAAAAAAGAGAGCCAAACAACGCACTTCCCCAAAGGGAAGATCCAGCGATGAGGCGAATGTCAGGGCGCCCATACTGTTGAATTGCCCAGGCAATTAGAATAAAAACGTATCCGGCTAAACCCAGCACCCCAACCGGCAGTACTCCAAACAGGCGCGCGTAGGGGCTTTGTTGTACGGCATTGCAATCTCCCACCGGGCCGCAAACAGCAGAAGTTTGGGTTAGCTCAACATACGAAAGATAGCCAGAAACTCCCAGGCCAATAAGGGCGAGGGCGGGGATCCTCCAATGCTTCCAGGTGGATTGATCGGGGATATTTTTCGTGCGTAGCAGGCCGCGAATGGTGCTGATGATGATGGCTACCAGGACAATTACTGAGGCCGAATTCCCCACGAGGTCTTGTTTGAAAGCTGTGCTCAACGCTTGCAGGCCGCGAGCTTTCTCTAGAGCAGAAGTATTTTGTGGGTTTGTTTCTATTGGGTTGCTTGCTTCAGCCTGGCTAGTGCTTTTTGCGGCGGCAGCGGTAATTGAATCTGCTAAACCGGGGACATTCGGCCAGGGGATGCCGTCCGACTCCAGGCCGCGCGCAATAATGCCAGGAAACTCGTTGGGGATTTCAAACGAGCCGACTAGAACTGTATCCCCCACAACCAACGCGGGAACCCCCAGCCGTTCATCCGGAAGCTCAAAATAATCTACCACTGCCTGATAAAGCGCCTGTCCTTCCGTTGTTTGGGTATTGACGCCTGCGATTTGCAATTGCTCACCATATTGATCGAGCAAGGCGGGGAGATCCTGGTTGATCACTTGATGACAGTGGCCGCAGGTGGGCGAGAAAAAGAGTACGGCATGCACGATGGGTTTTTCTTCAACCGCTGAGGCGATAGTTGCGGAAGTGAATAGAACTACTACAATCAGGAAAAATCCGGAGATAAACTTGGTGAACTTTTGCATGTTGGCTCCTGAGAAGTGATGTTGTCTCTGTGTGAAGTTTGATGATGTGAAAATTTTATCATGTCATAGTGCCGAATGTCATTTATTAAGTGGTAATCTCGAAAATGGGCATATAATAAATTCGGGTTTGAATAAGTAATGACGAACGCAGTTCGGTGAAAGATATTTGGGCCTCCCCTGCGCAAGAGTGGAGTACCCGTAAATGAAAGTTGGAAAAATGATTGATCTTACAAAGCTGGAAACATTTGTCTACGCGACGGAACACCTGAGTTTTTCGGATGCGGCAAAGCAAATGCACTTGACACAGCCAACCGTCAGCCACCACATCAAGATGCTTGAGCAGGAATTTAATGTGGTATTGTTTGAGCGCGCCGGAGCGAAAATACGTTTGACGGAGGCAGGCCGTTTGCTGCTCCCCTGGGCGCGCAAGATTGTGCGCGACTCGTTCGATTTGCAAGAAATGATGAATGCACTCCATTTTGGTATTGCGGGGAACTTGCGGATAGCTTGTAGTACGACGGCCGGAAAATATATTTTGCCCCAACTAGCGGCGCGCTTTTCTCAGCGGTACCCTGGCATTCAGGTCAGTATAATGCGCTGCACCTATGAGCATGTGATCCCGCAATTGTTAGATGGCGAAGCTAATTTGGGCGTGATCAGCCGCGAGATGATCGCAGAAGAGATGGAGCTGCAGGAATTCTTTGAAGACAATATTATGTTAATTGTGCCTTCGCAGCATCCCTGGGCAAAACGTTTTTCGGTGCGCCCGGAGGAATTAATGGTTGAGCCGATGATTATGCGGGAAGCGGCTTCGGGGACGCGCCGGGTGCTGCTCTCAGAACTTGCCAAGCATGACATCAGTGTTGACGACTTGGATGTTTTTATGGAGCTGGGCAATGCTGAGGCGATTGTGCGCACTGTAGCAGCCGGGTACGGGATTTCTTTCGTTTCAACATTGGCCTCGGCGTGTCCGTTAGATCGCGGTCATGTTGTCCATGTCCCGGTGGATGATCTTGAATTACGCCGAAAGATCTATATGGTGCGCAAGCGCTTGGAAGCGCCACATCGGCCTCAAGAAGCCTTTTGGAGCTTCATTCACGATCCATCAAATGCAGACGTGTTGCGGATGGCGAAGGCGATTGAGAATCACAAATCGCCGATTATTACTGATAAAAAAACGAGTTCCCCCAAGACGGAGGAACTCGTGTAGTGCCCTTCCCATTTCCCCTTCTGCCCGCGCGCAAATCTTGTGGGAAGTGACTGTATTAACAGCCAATGAGTGAAATCACCCACATGGCTGGAATACGCAAATATTAGTTTGGCATTTCGCCATCGTGCTTTGGTCTCTATGGAATGATTTTGTGCCTGAACCTACAAAGGATAAGAGTGGCGCTGATCCAAACGAGGATTGTATTTGCCCAGCGCCCATCCCACCGCTTGTGGACTTCCGTTATTGGGGTAACCGAAACGTCTTCTGAGTTGCTTGAAGCCACATATCTGAAGCACTGGTTGTCCCCAATTAAAAAATGATCCTGTCGCTGCGCCCAATATTTCTGGTCTTTGATGATTTGGGATAACTGGGCAATTTCTCCGTAGGCGATATGCCGCCCATCGTTTTTGTTGAAGTGCAACAATTTAGAAATCCCTGTCCCTAGAGTCGGATCGGCCATTTTCCAATTTCCAAAGGCATAATATTCAACCCAGGCATGGGCCTGCCCTGGATTTTGCGATTGCCCTGAACTTATTTGTTTGACAAAGGGGTCGGGATACACAAAGCCAATTTCCATCTGTGCTGGGATATGGGCCGCTCTGCAGAGGGCTACCATCAAGCGGGCATAGCCTGCGCATACACAGGAGCCAATTTCGTAACTTTTTAGAGCTGATGAGTTGATGCAGTCATCCTGGATTTGCGCATAGGTCAAGTATTCCGATGTGAAGGCATAAATTCGATAGGGGTCGCTGAGGAAAAGGTGGTTTGTGAGATTTGCTGCCCTTTCCTGAAAGAGTGCATGATCGGATTCGATCCCCTCTTGGGGCGAAGTATGAAAGGTCTCAGTCGGCGACTCCCAAGATGCTCTGCCCTGATGCAGCTTTACGTCGTACTCTACAACGGCTTCAACGGTATCGCCATCATAATCCCCCGTAAGTCTGATTGTATCCACATCTTTGAAGGGAACGATCTGATGGTTGCCGTGCCATTGAATGGTGAGGTTATCAACTTGTTGATAGGCGCCACTTTTGGGGGTGAGTATGCCTAATACTAGGTTGGCATTTTCATCTGTGCCCGAAAAAATGTACCTTTCGGTAATGTGGTAATTAAGCCGGGCTGGGAGCAGAAAAAACGCGCCAATAACGCACGCGGCCAGTGCCAGCAGACAAAGTGCCATTTTCATCCCGCTCGCCAGGGGCGGGAGAATGCGCTCACGAAATTGCAAGGGGAGTCTGGCTAGCAAATTGGGCATCATGCTTGTCTGCAATTCATTGGGTGGCTGGACGGCTCCATTGCCTGAGCCGTCCAGTTTTGGTATTCAGAATGTGTACGTCATGGAGGCGCCTTCGACATCCATTAGAAACGGCGGCGCTTTTTTGATGAGGATGCGCTCGTCGCGCAAATCTTTAGGATCAATGTCTTTATTCTCCAGTGCCAACTCACAAAGGACAATCTCGCCGCCCAAATCCAGAATTGTCTCGAATAACTCGACGGGATTGGGGAGTCCCTTGGGGGTTCCAAGCTTTTCGAGTTCGCCCTTTAGGAGCCAGTTTGCACCAGCCGGGCAGAAGAATACATACACATTATAATCCAGGCTCAAGCCGGACGATGCGAAAATTAGGGTGGGCATGATGTTAGCAGGGGTATCCCCATTGCAAATAACAGCCATTTTTTCAGTCATATAATTTCTCCTGAAGATCTTCCAGGCTTTCAATAAACCTGGAAGATCTGAAGTTTTCAGTTATCTATTCGGCCGCACAAAAATCAGGTATGATGCCAGCCAGGCGCCCAGAGCGATTGAAATTGCCGCCAAGAGCGAGCCAATCGAGAGTTGGGGAAGACCACTGAGAATATGGGTCACGTTACAGCCAGCAGCGGTGACAGCCCCAAAGCCCATCAGTAAACCGCCCAAGAAAGTCTGTCCCATCGTCCCCCAACCGGGGAAGCGGATCTTAAACTCGCCAGCAATCAGAGATGCAATCAAAGCACCGATGATGATGCCTAAAACCAGGTACGCATCCCAGTTGACTTTGGCTTCTACGGCAGGCAAGATCAATTTAACCCATGTCACCCAGCCAGAAGTAATCCGCAGGGGATAATTTGCGCCGGCTTGGACGGAGGAATAAAATGCAAGCATTCCAATGATGCCGACCACAATCCCGGTAGGCAGCCAGGCCCAGCCCTTCTTGAAAATCCGCTCACCCAAAGGTGCGTCGCTGGTTTCTAGATCTTCTTTATTCCTGCGGGCCATGAAGAACCAGATAATGCCTGCTAGGACAGGTAGGACAATAGCCACCAATACATAGCCGAGGCCAAGAATATTGGCCAGAGTCGGGGCAGCGCCTTCGGCCAAGGCGATTTTGGTGCTGGCTTGCAGGGCATCTTTGACGGGCTTTAAAAATCCCATTGCCGTCAACGTTCCGCCGACCGCCAGGCCGATTACGCCCGAAAGCGCACCAACCATGCCTTCACCAACCCTGTAGGTGACTCCGCTGGCGCAGCCGCCAGCCAGCACCATCCCGATGCCAAAGATGAAGCCGCCGATCAATTGCGCGCCCCAGAACAGTGGCTTTGGGTTGATAACGACCAGGTTCGCCGCTGCCATGATGGCAAACCCAAACATTTGGACCAACACTGCGATCCCAACAGCTTTCAACAGGGTTGTATCCTTCAACAGAATTGTGTCACGGATAGCTGAATTCATACAAAAACGGCCTCTTTGTAAAGCAAAACCAAAGATAACGCCGATCAGTAATCCGCCAAGTATAGCTAGACTCATTGTTTATTCTCCTCGGTATTTGATTATTTAAGACCGTGTGCTTCGATAAGCATCCGGTGGTTAGGACCATCCAATTGCTCGGAACTCAGCAATTTATGCCCTTGCTTCTTCAAGTTGCGTGGGATTCTCTCCACGGATAACGGGTAATCCAACAGAACCTCCAGGACTTCTCCCTTGCCCATCTTTTTCAAGGTGGTCATGGTGTTCATGTCGGGGTAGGGGCAAATCTTGCCGCATACATCTAGAGTTTGTGTGATGGTGATTTCTTGGCTCATATACATTCTCCTTGAAAATTGGTTTGATTTGAAAAAAGTTGCTCCTAGTAGCAGAAAGTCATTTTGGCGCCCTCCGCTTCAAACAGGAAGGTTGAGGCCATCATTACTTCAACACCGTCTACCAGTTCATCGGCCTGAATTCCCCAGATGGGGAGGCCTAACTCGCATAATATGATACGGCCGTCAAGCACCTGGATAGCATTGAATAGTTCGATGGGATCGGGCTGGCCTTTCAGATCCTGATATTTTTCCAACTGGCCCTTGGCCAGGATCTTAGCGCCGCCGGGTTGGACGAAGAACAAGACCTGATCCCCGGTTGAGGCAGTAGCTGCCGCCATGACCAACGCCGACATGACGCTATGCGTGTCATCGCGGTTGAGTACAACAACGATCTTCTCCATGCCTTCTTCAGTCAAAATTAACCTCCATGAAAATTCTTCATTCAGGTGACAGTCACATCTAAGTGACTATCACCTCTGATGATTCGATAGATTCAATCTGCTGCCGAGGCAGCTGCCTCGGCGGGTGCATCTCTTTGTAATTGTGCGGCTTTGGCTTTTACTTCCTGAAAATAGACCGCGAGGGGGCGGTAGTATAGATGTGCCCATTTGCCAAATGGAACTTCCAAAATCAGCATCGGGGCTGCAAAAGCAAGATGTACTACATAGGTGTAATAGGTAAGCAGCGGCAATCCTTCATACCGGAAAGCATGCTGCAAAATGCCAGTGATTGTGACAACTAACAGCAGGACGGGGAAGATCCAATCGCTGGGGTGGGAGAATTTATGCATTTGAATTTCTTTTTTGACGCGACCCCACAAGGCGCGACTGGCGCCAATCAACAGGACAACTGTGGCGTAGTAACCCAGCCAACGTTGTGGGTGGTATAGCGGGTAGATTTCGTCTGTTTGGAACCAGGGGAGGAAAAAGATAATCAGTACAAGCATCAAGCCATAACCGCTTACCAGAAGCAGATGCACAATCCAGGAAGTTCTCTTACTCCGACGGATTTGTTCATCCTTTTCGTCTCCCGCGCAGGTTATCCATCGTTTCTGAGTCAGACCATGAAATATAAGCTGCCAGGCCTGACTGAGATAAACGGACAACGGAATCTTGATCGAGTTGCCTCTGCGCATTGTGAAGTGGTGCATTCGCAAAATATTTGAGCTGATAAATAAAACTAAACAGCCGGCCATGATCCAGTCTGCAATGTGGACAATTTCCACCGGAGCGAAGGTATTCAATTCAACTTGTTCGGTGACCATCGGGCCGGTTAGCAGAACGGCCAATAGAATAACCAACACTCCGACGAAGATCATCGAGCCAAATTCCCAGATTTCGGAAGTGTAGAATTTCTTTGCCAATCCTGTCCAATCATACTGCCCGGTCAACCAGCGGCGCATGGCCATCATGGTTTCTCCGGGTTCGGCCTGCTTAGGGCAGGTTTCAGAACATTCTCCGCAGTAGTAGCACAGCCAGGGATCCAGCATGCTTTGCAAACGCTCTTTCAGCCCCACCTGTGTCAGGCGGATCATATTGCGAGGGAAGGGATACTCGTCGCTGGTCAGTGGACAGATGGCGGTGCAGTTGCCGCAGTTGAAGCATTTTTCGATTTCAACCGCGCCATATTCTTTGAGTTCATACATCAACGAGGGGTCGATTCTGGTGCTCATAGCTCTTTACTCCTCCACCCGCTTGTACAGCACGTAATCATCGCACATGCCGTCTTCGGCAACGATGTCGTATTTCTTTAATGCGGTCAGATGCCAGAGAACTTCTTTGGTGGGCGCGTCGATAGCCTCGGCAATTTCGGGGACGGTTTTGGCGTTCTCGCGAATCTGCTGACAGATATCGCGGTGGATTTGCTTGTATGCTTTGAGCTGCGTTTGCGTGCGTTGTACCGACTCTTGGTGTTCGGTGCGTAACTGTTTGAGCAGTTCAGCGCGTTTTTTGGCAGCTTGTTTGTCTGTTGTCATGCGGGTACCTCCAGCGGCTCTGCCAGATCCAGTGCGAAGGCATCCACCATAGCTTCGTATTGGGATAGGGTCCATCCCTGGATGTCAATGGCCCGGTTGGGGCAGGCGCTGACACAGTTTCCGCAGCCAACGCAATTGGCCGGGGTGACAACGGCGCGGCGCACCTGTTTTCCATTGAGCGAAATGGTTTGTAAGGCGATAGCGTCTTCGTAGCAGCAGACTTCCACGCATGCGCCTGTGCCGTCGCATTTTTCGGCGTCAACCTGAGCGACAAAGGGTTCGAGTTCTACCTGCCCCTGACCGAGTAAGGCGCAGACTTTAGCCGCCGCGGCCGATGCGGCCGCGCAACTCTCCTGCACGTTCATTGGTCCCTGGGCTGTTCCGGCCAGCACCACGCCGGGAACGGCGGTCTCCACGGGTTGCAGCTTGGGGTGAACTTCTAGCAAGAAGCGGTCGGTGCCGGCGGAGATTTTCAACATTTGAATCAGGTCACTGACATCACGCGGCTCAATACCCACGGCCAGCACTACCAGGTCTGCGGGGATTTCGATCTCTTCGCCCCAGGTCAAGGTATCCTTGACCCGCACGATAGCCGGGTGGCTGTCTTCGGGTTCAGCGGCGACCACCTCGGGCCGCTCGTCGCCGTGGAAGCGCAAAAAGCGCACCATGTTATCCAGCGCCTGGCGATAGTAATCTTCGTGACCGCGGCCATAGGTGCGAATATCCTCATAGAGATCGTAGATATTCATCTCAGGGAAGCGTTCTCGCAGTTCGTTCGCCATGTGCAGGGTGGCTGTACAGCAGACTCGCGAACAATAGTCGTTGACTTGACCGTCTTCATGGGGTTGATGAATCCCATCGATCTCGCGGCTGCCCACACAATGGACGAACGCGACCTCCCTCACGGGGTGGTTGTTCCAGGTGAGGGGGTTTCTGTCCCCATGCAAGGCCAAATGACGGATCAGCTGGGGCAGGGTAACCACCTCAGGGATTTCGCCATAACCGTATTCGCCGCGACGGGGTTCGTAAGGTTTGAAGCCGGTAGCCACGACAATAGCGCCCACCTTGAGGTCGATTTCTTTAGGGTTGTTATAGAGTACGGTTGGCTGACCCTTAATCACCAGGGGTTCTCCATCGTAGTTCTGCCAGTCAACAGCTGGTGAAGTTGGATAACAATCGGGGCAAGCCCGATAAATTACTTTGCGCCTGGTGAGGCCGTAATTAAACTCATCGGGCACTTCCTGGGTGCATGCTGCTATGGCATCTTCAGCGATGTCGCTTCTCACCCCGCGAGATTGTTGTCGGACTTGAACCTGATAATCCCCTACATATCCGGAGACTTTCAGGACATCCGCCTGGGTCAGGACGGTCAAATTGGGGTGGGCAACCACTTCCCGAATAAGTTTATGCAGTAACTCGCGGGCGTTTTCCTCCGTAGGGAAGAGTGTTTCCAATTGCGCCATATGCCCCCCGAGGAAGGGGGTCTTTTCGATCAAAGTCACATGCAGCCCGCGGCGGGCAATATCCAGCGCGGAACGCAGCCCGGCTACACCGCCGCCGATCACCAATGCGTGCCGTTCGGCGTTTAACTGGATGGGATTCAGGGTTTTGAGCAGGCGCGCTTTGGCAATCCCGGCGGCCATCAGGCGGATAGCTTTTTCGGTTGCGCCGTCGGGATTATTCCCATGCACCCAGCTATCTTGCTCGCGTAAGCCGACATGGTGGTATAGATAGGGATTGAGGCCGGCGCGCATGACGGTGCCGCGGAAAGTCTGCTCGTGCAGCGATGGCGCACAAGCCCCCACGACCACGCGGTTAACGCCCTTTTCGCGGATATCCTCCTCGATCATCGATTGCCCGGCGTCCGAACACATCGACATATCTGTGCGTGAGACGACCACGTCTGGGAACTGGCTGATTGTTTTGGCCACCCGTTCGCAGTCCACCACATCGCTGATATTGCCGCCGCAGTAGCAGGTGTAGACGCCAATGCGAATGTCTCCGTTTGATTTGTTAGGCATGGACGGCCTCCATTGCTTCTTCTACGGGCGCTGCACCCCCGTTTTTATGCTCTTCGATGTAGGCGGCAGCCTCAGCCGCGGCAGCCCCGGCCATCACCACACTGTCAACGATATCCATCGGGGAGATGGCTGTGCCGGTGGCGAAAAGCCCCTGGCGGTTGGTCGCAGCCGGGGTGATGTTGGCGTCGGGGATGAACACGAATCCGTCCTCGCCCACCGGAATGTTATAGATTGGTTGAGGGTCGTAAGCGGGCAACATACCTACCGAGAGCACCACCAGATCATGAGTGCGCTCGACAATTTGTGAGCCTTCATCAATCAGCTCCAGCTTCAGGATGGGATTCTGGTCTTCGTCCTGTGAAATCAAGGCCACTTTACCTTTGACAAATTCCACTCCCATAGATTTGGCGTTCTGGTAAAACTGTTCGTAGCCTTTGCCAAAGGTGCGGATATCCATGTAATAGATGGTGATATCTGCCAGCGGCAGCGCCCCTGAGATGAGCATGGCCTGTTTGATGGCGTACATGCAGCAAACCCGGGAGCAATATTCCACGCCCAGGGTATCGTCGCGTGAACCGGCGCATTGCACGTAAGCAATCGATTCGGGTTCTTTGCCATCGCCCGGACGCAGCACCCTCCCATAGGGACCGGTGGGGGCCAGTAAACGCTCCATCATCAGCCCGTCAATCACGTTGGGGACGTTCTCGGCATCGTATTCTTTTTTGGCGTTCCGGGGGGTCGTCTCAAAGCCGGTTGCCAAAACCACCGAGGTGGCCTCGATTTGGAAGGTTTCCGGCTGCTGGCCGAAATCAATGCACCCTACCGGGCATTCTTTTTCACACTTGCCGCATAGAATGCAGTGTTCGATGTCGAGGACGGCAACTTGCGGCACAGCAGTGGAGAAGGGAACGCGCACGGCTTTTGTGGCCCCCATGTCTAAATCAAAGCTGTTCTTCACATAGATTGGGCAGGCATATTCGCACTGGCGGCAGCCGGTGCAGGCCTCTTCATCAACGTAGCGGGGTTTTTGCATCACCTCGACGAGATACCCGTCGTCGTTTTCGTTCACGGATTGTACTTCGCAGTAGGTGAATAGTTGGATGTTCTCGTGGTGTGCAACGGCGGACATTTTTGGGGTGGTGATGCAGCTGCAACAGTCCAGCGTGGGGAAGACTTTGCTCAAGGCAATCATCTTGCCGCCAATGCTGACATCCCGCTCGACCAGAGCGACCTGATAGCCCTGATCGGCGATGTCTAGGGCCGCTTGCATACCCGATATTCCACCGCCTACAACCAGCGCGTCAACATGCAGGTTTTTCAACGTTGTACTCCTTTCTCGGTAATCTGCTCCTGGGTTTCGATAGATTGCTTCACTATCGTTTCGCAACACTCAACCAGCGTTCGCTTCACTTGTGAATGCCAGAAAACTTTTTCGTCCATCAGTGTCGGTTGAGTAGCTGCGTTTTTTGCAGCGTATCGAAACCAGTCAGGGTTCAGCGCTTCCTCCATCTCCCAACGTTGGGAACACTCCTGCGAGTGTACTTTTCAAAGGGAGGGGGAGGGTGAGGGCTAAGATGCTAGTGGTGGGTTCGCAGCATGAGCCGCGATTTCATTTTTGACATACCCAATCCCATCCAGCAATTGATCCATCTGGGTGACTTCCTTCAAGAAGGGTTTGGTGCAAACCGTGCAGATAGCGGCTAATTTTAGGCGGCGCGTATCGATGCCGCGTTCCTTCATCAAGGGGTAGGTTTTGTTAACGATCTGTGCCGTACGTTCAGGCCCGCCTTTGTAGGGGCTGTCGGTGCCGCTATACATCACCAGAATTCCATCGATGCCGCGCTCAAAGGCCCGCATGTAAAATTCTTCAGGGAACATCGAAGGGCAGATCACAGGCAGAACGTAGGTGTTGGTGGGGTAGTGCGCGTGTAATTGCCCCACAGAGTCGGCCCCGGCATAGCCTCCGGAGAGCGTTGCCAAAATAAGGATTTTTGGTCTCGTATCATTCGGGATGGTACTCATGTTCCACCGCCTTATGAATCGGCTATTTCAAACGGCGAATGAATAAGCGTTCGTACCCATCAGCTTGAAGTTCGCCAAGATACTCATGGCCCACTTTTTGGCACCAGCGCGGCATATCCCCCTTGGTACTGGGGTCGCCAGACCAGATTTCCAGCACCTCGCCGACTTTAACGCCGCCGATGCTTTTCTTGGCTTCCAGCAATGGGCCGGGGCAGGCCATCGCCCGTGCGTCCACAACTTTGCCTGCTTCGATAGTTGATAAATCGGTCATTTTAATACTCCTTTGCGATAAATTGGAATTTGGTTGATCGCTAATGCCATTCTGAGCGTATAGCATTATCGGGCAAATTTCAGTCAATTCGTTTCCGGCAATACGGTAATAGATCGTTCTTCCCTCTCGTCTGGATTTCAAGATGCCTTTATCCCTCATCAGCCTCAAATGTTGAGAAGTGTTTTGGAGTGAAATCCCAAGTGTGGTTGCAATGGCACTGACGGACATCTCATTTTTCCCGATCGCCCAAACAACTAAGACACGATGCGCGTTGCCAAAAATACTGCAAAAATCGGCTCTTTTTTGGGCCAACGCGGTAATTTCTGGCTGCATTTGAAAATATCCTGTACACTAAATCATTTCACGGATTACTTTACCGTTCGACTGCCTAAGTTATAGTCATTCTGTTCTCGAAGTGAAAGTGCGATAAATCACAAAGCCTATAAGGTTGTTCGATAGGATAGTATAGATATAATCTATAGATCCCTTTGGGCGCATATTCCCCTGAGTGATGCTTAAATCACGGTAGAATAGGCTATTCGTTGGCAATCGATTCGAAAGTGCAAGTTACTGCCAGATACGATCGCCCTTCGACTACGAGATCCAAAGACAATTTGACAAGCCGCCGACTGACTGAGCGGGGCGCAGCAATGTTGAGGGTTGCTGCAGCGTCTCCACTCAGTATGTAAAAAGGTTTATGCATGACAAAATTACAGTATCGTTACTTTGAAGATCCCCTATTGCTGGAGTTTGACGCTAAAGTGATTGATCTGGTTGCGCTGCCCGATGGGCGTATGGGCGCGATTTTGGATCAGACCTATTTCTACCCTACCGGCGGCGGACAGGCACACGATACCGGTTTTATTGGGGATGCGCGCGTCATCGATGTGTGGCGCGACGAATCTACCGCGCGCGTGGTACACGTTCTTGAAGGGAATCTGTCTCTAGGGCCGGTGATGGCCCGCATCGACCGTCAGCGCCGCCTGAGCCACATGCAGCATCATACGGCCCAGCACCTCATCAGTGCGTGCTTTGAGCAGCTCTTTGGGCTAGAAACGCTTTCCTCAAACATTCACGGCGACACCCCCACAACCATCGATCTTCCTGATGTGGCTATTGATGAGGTGATGATTGCTCAGGTTGAGGCCTTGGCTCACGAGATCATCTTCGAAGACCGGGAAGTCAAAACTTATTTTGTCAATCAGACGCAAGCCGCATCCGTTCCTTTTCGTAGACCGCCTAAAGTTGACGGCGAAGTGCGTGTTGTGGAGATCGCCAATTTTGATTATTCGGCCTGCGGCGCAACGCATTGCCCCCGCACCGGCATGATTGGGGCATTAAAGATCGTTAAGGTGGAGCGGCAAAATCAAAAAGCGCGCCTCCATTTTGTGGCCGGTTACCAGGCGGTGGCATATTTTCACGAAATACATACCCTCACAGTTGCGCTTTCCGAGCAGATGAGTACACGTCCTCAGGATATTTTCGAGGCAGTTCAACGCCAGGCTGAAGAACTTAAGTTTACTCAGCGGGCCTTGAAAAATCTGCGGTTGCAGCAACTTGGAATTGAGGCGCAAGCAATGGCTGGCTTGGGCAAGCATACGCCTGCCGGAAGCATCATCACAGGGTTGTTCGAAGGCCGCGATGTCGATGAATTGCAAGCGTTGGCAAAAGAGTTTCTGGTCATGCCCGAAGCAATTGCCCTGCTGGGGACTCGCAACGCAGGTAAATTGACGCTGCTAATCGCCTGCGGTGAAAATGTGGATGTTCACGCCGGTGACTTACTCAAACAAGTGCTGAAACCCCTCGGCGGGCGCGGCGGGGGCAGCGCCCAACTGGCTCAGGGTGGCGGCGAGATCAGTCAGTCAGAATTCGATAATCTCTTCGCAGACACTGCCGCACTGCTTGAATAATTGAATAATTGGAGGTCGATAATGCCGAAATGGATGGTCAATACCATTAACCTATTTTATGAGATCACCGGAGAAGGCCAGCCCTTATTGTTGTTGCATGGACTGGGCTCCAGCGCGCAGGATTGGGAAAAACAAGTCTCGGCATTTGCAGAAAAATTTCAAGTGATAACTTTAGATCTACGCGGGCATGGCCGTTCGGATAAGCCCCCAGGGCCTTATTCGGTGCTTCAAATGGCGGATGATGTCGCGCAGTTGATGCGGGAACTTGAAATTGATTCGGCGCATATTTTAGGTATTTCCATGGGGGGCATGATCGCCTATCAATTGGCCGCGAGCCACCCCGAGCGCGTCAAGACGCTCATCGCTGTGAATTGTGCCCCAGAACTCCCGGTGCGCACATTCAAAGATCGCTTGCTGGTTTGGCAGCGCGAGTTGATTGTGCCGCTTATGGGGATGCGGAGAATGGGACAAATCTTGAGCAAGCGTTTGTTTATCAAGCCAGAGCAAGAAAACCTGCGCCAGATCTTTGTGCAGCGCTGGGCAGAGAACGACGCACAAGCCTATATTGCTTCGATGCGGATTGTGTAAATACTTTTCTGTAAAAAGGTCAAGGGCCTTTCAGAACCATGGTT
>CAYFMI010000041.1:0-34952 GCA_964344175.1 uncultured Anaerolineales bacterium | reverse complement strand
CTTTAAGAAAGCCCTGAGTAACAAGAACTGGAAAGCCTAAAAAACCTCAGAAGGTGCGGGAATATTTCATGCCTATTTTTCATTTCACCACGACAAGGGTTTTAAGTATCCCTGCTGTTCTCAAGGACAATTAATCTGCATGGTGCAATGCGCATCGGGGTCGGCGATCTCACTGCCACTTAACACGGTTTCTCCATGCAAAATGGAGACGCAGGCACTGGCTTCACCGCAGTCGTTCCAGCCCTGAATGCCATCATAGGCTACGATTTCGAAGACCACACCCGGTGTGTCACAGCCACATTCTACGGGAGGGACCTCATCATCGGTCGATGGATGACCTACGGCCATCGTATCATCACCTATTTGGAATACATGGATCACCGATTGATACTCATCGGCTAGGCGCTCAACAACAAACAACAAGCCGCGCTCCCGGTCGAAGGCTGCTGCGCCCACCAGGTCGCGTTTGTAATTGGCCGGATCCAACTCAGGACTAAAGAGAAATTCATCTATAACCAGGGAGGCATAAGGTTGAGGTTCCCAGGTTTCCATCTCGCCGAGTGCAACCGCCGCTAAATCTGCCGGATTGTAAAAAATGATCTGCGCCTGATAATCGTCGGCCCAAAAACCGCGGTCATCGTACGGCCATTCGGGATATTCCGGGCAAGTAGGCGGGTTCTGGTCAACACAGTCATAGTCCCAAACCACACCGTTGGCGAAACCATACCAGTCGTTGCCCAGGGCCTTGGTACCCACAAAGACCACTGCCGACTTTTCTCCGGCGGTCAACCAGGCCCCACCCCACCAATGATCCGAGTCCAAACGCCCATCTACCGACATGGTCTCATCGGTGAGGATAACCGATTCGCCAGGCTGCTGCACACCGTAGAGCAGCAAAGGTTTCAGGCTGGTCAGCGTAGCGCCGGGGGCAGGTGGATCGCCGTCATTCCAGGGGCCGTAAGCAAACAGGGCCGGGCCGTTGCCGCTCCAGGGGCCTTCGCGCGCCCGCCCGGTTGCCAGGTACATCCCCGGCGTGTACACATCCGCCCATTCACGCGGGATCTCAAAAATATAGTCATTGGTCGTGTAGTTACTATAACCATCGAAAACCCACGTACCAGCAGTCTGCGGGTTTGCCAAATTCAACTCTGCCCAGCCATGCGAAGGCTCAAAATCTTGGATATGCTGGCCCCAGACAAAATGGAGTTTATGACTGCCTTGCTCATATTCAAGGCCCAGGCGCGGCAAAGCCAGCTCTTCGGTAATGGCCCCGCCGGTAATATCGGCAAAGGACTGCAAAGTCTCGGCGTAATTCAAATCGTCCAGGTTATTCGAAACCACCGGGACGGGGATGCTGATTTCAGAAACCAGCAAGTGATGGTCGTGCCCGACGCCAAATAATGCGCCGGGGAAGCCATCCTCAGGGCCATTGGGTTCGCCACCGGGATAGTACGTCAGCCCGTGGCCGCTGTATTCCCAGTTTTCATCATCGGGAAGGCGGAAAGCCCCCAAGTAGACAATCTCTTCGGGGAGGATGACGGCCCCCGAAGGCGGCGGCGGTTCGGGCGCAGGCGCTTCGACCTCGTTTGGGGTTGGCTGCTGAATCTCTGGGGCGGATTCAATCTCATCTGGCGCTGAGACCACCTCTGTTTCCAGACTCGCCACTCCCGGCAAATTACACGCCAAGATCCCCCCAAAGAATATGGTCAGCACCAAATAGAGCCGCGTACGGGACATGGTATCCTCCTATTTCTATGGCTTGTATTTAGTTGTCAGTATACAGGTATTGAAGTAGTGAACGCAATCCCCAAAAAGGTTTATACCAAAAATAGCACCGCCACACCGGCAATAGCAACAACCGTGCCCACAACCGCCCCCCAACCATAGCGTTCTTTGAAAACGAAATAACTGATCGGCAGCAACAACACCGGCGGGAGGGCCATCAGCGTGCTGGCAATACCGATTTCGGTGCGCTGGATCGCCAACATCGAAAACGACACGCCTAAAAAGGGGCCAACAAATGCGCCGATGAGGACATAAAGCGCGCCGCGATGATCGTCTACCAGGGCCTGGATGGTTTGGCGGGCCTGCCCTTGAAGGACAGTTACTGCCCATAACACAATGGCCGCCGCGATCATGCGGATGAGATTAGCCGAAATCGGCGAAAACTCACCCCCTAGACCGTTCTTAGCCAACACTAACCCGGCAGCCTGTCCGACCGCGCCGCCCAAGCCATAGAGAATCCCGCGGGCGTAATCAGGGTTGGCGGCTTTGTGCGCTCCATTACGCTCTAATACCACCCAGGCCACACCGACCAGCGTTACTGTGATCCCGAAAACCTGGCCCAGGGTCATTTGCTCACCCAGAAATATCCAGGCAAAAAATGTGGCGATAATGGGGGCCAGGCTCATCATCAGCATGGACAGGCGCGGGCCAATCCACACAAAGGCCTGGAAGAGGAAAATATCACCCAGCACCAGCCCCACAATGCCGGAGAGTCCTAGCCAGAGCCAGCGGTGCGGCTCCGCTTCAAGCGGTAGAGGGGTTCCCAGGATGACCCAATGCGCAACGCTGAGAAAAATAATCGCCATGATCAGGCGCGTGCGGTTGAGGTTTATAGAACCGACCCGACGACCGCCTAAGGTCAGGAAAGTTGATCCAAAAGAAAAGGCCAACGCGGTGGCCAGGGCTGCAAGTTCACCAATCATAAATGTGTCAAATAGCAAGTTCCAGGATTAAAAGTTGCAGGTTACCGATTGTCGGTCTCCCGCCTTCCGGCCTCTGTCTGATTACCCATGAATTCGGGGGCGGTGGCATGCCCTGGTTGGCTGATGCCTTCACGACGGATGACTTTCCAAACCGTCAGAGCAAGAATCTTCATGTCCAACCACAGGGACCAATGATCCACATACCAGACATCCAGGCAGAATTTATCGGCCCAGGTGAGGGCGTTGCGACCATTGATTTGCGCCCAGCCGGTTATGCCGGGAAGGACATTGTGACGACGGGCCTGCTCGGGGCTGTAGCGCTCCAGATATTGCACTAGCAGCGGGCGCGGCCCTACCAAACTCATTTTTCCACCCAAGATCAAAAAGAATTCGGGCAACTCATCCAGGCTGGCGGCCCGTAAAAAACGGCCCAGGCGCGTCAGGCGCTGCTCATCCGGCAGCAAGTTGCCCTGAGAGTCGCGGGCATCTGTCATTGTGCGGAATTTATAAATTTTGAACAATTCGCCGCGATGACCAGGCCGGATTTGTGAAAACAAGATCGGGCTTCCATGAAAGACGCGTACAAGAAAAGCGGTAATCAACAGCAGGGGTGCTAACAAAATCAGACCGGGTACGGTCAACACCAAGTCAAAGACTCGTTTTGAGATGGGAATTCCCGGCGGAAAGAACATGGCGTGATTGTATCACTAATGCCAGCTTATGGTATGATTCGCCGCATATTACAGTCTTCAGATTACAGGGAATCTCAGCAACGCACACCCATCACAAGTACCGCAATGAAATCTCAAAAGTCGTACTTTAACCTGGAAAGGAAAATTTCTTGACCAATCGACCAACCGACCAACCGATCCAAATTGCCATGTCGTCTCCCGACCTGACCACGGCCGAGCGCGATGCCGTCGCCGCGGTGCTAGAGACCAAGTGGCTCAGCATGGGCCCCGAACAGCAGGCATTTGAAGATGTAATCCAAGCCTATACCGGTAGCAAGCACGCAATCGCGGTCAATTCAGGCACAGCCGGGCTGCATTTATGTGTGCGCGCCGCCGGGATTGGCGATGGCGATCTTGTCATCACGACACCGTTTTCGTTTGTTGCATCGAGCAATGTGCTGCTTTTCGAGCGCGCCGTGCCCGTATTTGTGGATATTGATCCGGTGACCGGGAATATCGATCCGCAGAAAGTGGCTCAAGCGGCGGAAGATTTATCTCAGGGCGGCGCGGCGGCAAGAAAATGGCTGCCACGCCAGGGGGCGAGCGACGCGTCCCCCCTAAAGGGAATCTTGCCCGTAGACGTGTTCGGCCAGCCCGCGGAGATGGAATCCATCCAACAAACAGCCCGGCGCTTCAATCTCCCCGTCATCGAAGACTCGTGCGAAGCGCTGGGAGCCGAATACAACGGTCGCCCCGCCGGAACCTTGGGCGACTATGGCGTGTTTGCTTTCTACCCCAACAAACAGGTTACCACCGGCGAGGGCGCCATCATTGTAACCGACGATGACAAAGGTGCAGATACCATGCGCGCCCTGCGCAACCAGGGACGCTCACCGGGTGATACCTGGCTGCAGCACACCCATTTGGGGTACAACTATCGTATCGATGAAATGAGTGCTGCCGTTGGCCGTGTGCAAATGGAACGCATCGATGAATTACTCAGCAAACGTCAGCAGGTCGCCAATGGGTATCAGGAACGCCTGAGTGAACTCCCTGGCATCGAAATTCCGCAAGTCGTGCCCAGCACCACCCGCATGAGCTGGTTTGTGTATGTCATCCGCTTTGCTCCTGAGATCAATCGCGACAAGGCGGCAGAGGCCCTCAAGGAACGCGGCATCCCCAACCGGCCCTATTTCATCCCCATTCACTTGCAGCCCTATATGGTGGAACGTTTTGGTTATCGGGAAGGTGACTTCCCTGTGACCGAAGATTTAGGCCGGCGCGGATTAGCCTTGCCCTTCTCTGGTGTGATGCCGGAGGAACACGTAGAAATTGTTTGTCAAGCTGTGCGTTCCACCGTTCAAGATTTTATGTAGCACTATGTGCGTCAATTAAAAATCGTAGTACAATTCGGACTAAATTTACCCAATTTACAAGGAGTACGCGATGAATATTGCCATGTGGCGCAAGGCATTACAAGTCATTCCCCGCATCAGCAAAGATGAGTGGAATGATCTGGACATCATATCTAAATGGTTAATTGCCACTCGCGCGGCGGTGTTGGTGATGACGTTTCTCTCGGCGGCATTTGCAGGGATGTTTGCTTACCGCGCCGGAGCTTTCGAATTCCTTCCCTGGTTATTGGTGACATTGGGAATGCTCCTGGCCCATGCCACCAATAACTTACTTAACGACTACACCGATTTCAGCCGCGGGGTAGATCAAGACAACTACTATCGTGCTCAATACGGCCCACAACCGCTGGTGCATGGTCTACTAACCAAGAAACAATTGCTGGGATACGCAGTTATCACGGGATTGCTGGCGGCTGCCTGTGGCGGGGCCTTGATTTTCATGCGCGGCGGGCTGACGGTGTACCTGATGGCCTTAGGTGCTTTCTTCGTACTCTTTTACACTTGGCCGCTGAAATATATCGCCCTGGGCGAAATTGCTGTCCTAATCGTGTGGGGCCCCCTGATGATCGGCGGGGGTTATTATGTCATCACCGGCAATTGGGATTGGAATGTAGTCATCGCTGGGTTACCCTACGCCCTGGGCGTCACCGGGGTTATTTTTGGCAAACACATCGACAAGTTCGAGGTCGATAGGGCCAAGAAAATCTATACCTTGCCGGTGTTATTAGGTGAAACACTAGCCCGTTACACCGTAGTAGGGATGTTGCTGCTGCAATACGTGTTCACAGTTTATTTGATCGCGATTGGCTTTTTCACCCCCGTGCTGTTTGTCATTGCCCTGGCGCTGCCAGCCTTCTTTGAAATCTGGCCGATGTTTAAAACGTCTAAACCCGACAAAAAACCAGAAGATTACCCCGATGTCTGGCCGAATTATTTCGTCGCCGGGGCCTTTGTCCACAATCGCCGCTTTGGTGGCTGGTTCTTACTGGGGTTGATCGCGGATACACTGCTTAAACAATTTATACTCTAGGGAAAAGGGATTGAAAAGGGAATGGATCATGTAGATCCATTCCCTTTTTCTATCCCTACTACAACAGTACACTCAACCGCATGTTCATCAAGCAAATTCGTTATTGGGGGAATACCAATTCTTCTTTACCCGATAGTTTATCCTGAATACGCTGTACCACAATATCCAAATGATTTTTCTTGTGGACAAAATCCAAATCGTCCGAGCGGATCGTCAACACCGGACAGGTATCAAAACTCTCCAACCAGTCATCATAGAATGATTCCAGCAGAGAGAGGTAATCCCTGGTGATGCCGCTTTCCATCTTGCGCCCACGTCGAGAAATTCGGTCCATAAGAACCGAGACCGGGGCATGCAGGTAGATTAACAAATCGGGCGAAGGCAAGCTGGCGGTCACCAGGTCAAATAATTGGCGATAGGCGAGATAATCGCGTTCGCTAAGATTGCCAAGATGGTGCAGCGCACGGGCAAAAATATAGGCATCTTCGTAGATACTGCGATCAGCAATCGCCGACTGGGGATCATCGGCCAACTCCAGATGCTGGTCGGCTCGATGCCCCAGAAAAAACACCTGCAAATGAAAGGACCATTGCAGCATATCATCATAAAAATCGGAGAGATAGGGGTTATCGGCAACCGATTCGAAGGCCGTCCGCCATCCTAAACGCTGGCCCAGGCGCTCAGTGAGCGATGTCTTGCCGGCACCAATATTCCCGGCGACAAGCACAAGATGTTTTGCCATAGAGGGTCTCCTATCGCACCATTTAAAATGATGTCAGGGGTACTCAAGTGATTTTGATTATAGCACCAGCAACAATAAATTTAACTCATTGATTAGATGGGACGCGATACCAATAGCCATATACATCTTGAAAGCCAAGTTTGGTATACAAGCCAATTGCTGGGGCATTGCTCTCCATAACTTGCAAATAGGCCCACTTTGCGCCACGCGCACACGCCCAATTCAACATCCCGGCCACCAATTGCGTGCCCCATCCCTGACGGCGAAAATCTGGATGGGTGACAATATCAAAGAGGCCAAATAGCTGGCTCTGCAAGACCCCCAATCCACATGCTGCTGGCTGTCTCGAAATTTCAGCAGACAACCACAAAGTTGTGGAGGGAATCAATTCTAGAATTTTCTGGTGAAGCGGATGTTTTTCAAGACTATATCCGCTGAAGTTGGCGAAGAGATCCAGCCAGGAGATTAGGGGAAGTTCAAGAAGTGAACCCCCCTGGATTTGAGTGGGCTGCCATTCTTGGAGGTTTAGACTCATCACCCGGGTTGGATCTATTTTTTGATAACCGCGCCCCTCGAGAGCAGCATCAAGGCCGAGGGGAACAAATGGTTCAATCAGCCTAAAAATTGGCGGCAGGCCCTGGTCTGAAAAAACTTCCTCACAGTATTCAATCTTACCGTTCAAATCAAGCGTAGATGAATAAAGTGGGTTCACAGAGTTGGCTCGCTTGGTGTACCCTCCCGCAAACCTCAATACCCAGCCATCATAAAGGACTTGCTGTACCGCAGGCCAGGCATTCATTGCAGCTTCTTCAATATGCCGTAAATCCCTCATAAGTCCTCACTTCATTTCAAAACCGGCTTGTAATAACACTTCTCTTAAATGAGGGCGGATTACTTGCGACGTGCGGCGAGCGGTATGTTCTGCCCATCCATACAAACGATCCTTTGCATCCGTATGGGTAGACACCTGTCGTCCTTTGTAAATGCCCGTTGCGATCATCTCCTGGTCATAAACCCGAATCTTCGTTTCATCATCACTTTCATATCTATCCCAATGGAGGATCGCTTCTAAGGGCAACCGGGGGCGAATATCTGGCGGATTTTTCGGCCAGCCCAGGGTCATTCCGCATACTGGAAAAACCAGTTTGGGCAGGGAAAGCATAGCGATAATATCTTGTGGATGGTTACGAATGGCTCCAATATAGCATATCCCCAACCCAAGCGATTCAGCGGCCAGAGCAGCATTTTGCATCAGGATCGACACATCAACAACCGCCAGCAGAAAATTCTCTATATAGCCGGCCTCGTTGGTGTAGCCCTGCATTTTACATACCCTCTCTAAGCGGCTTAGATCGGCACACCAAGTCATGAAAACCGGCGCCTGGAGAATGTGTTTCTGATTCCCACATAGCTCCATTAATCGCTCACGTTTACCTGGATCTGTGGTCACGATCACACTATACATCTGTAAATTGGACGATGTCGAGGCACGTTGTCCCGCGGCGACAATCGTCTCAACAAGATCACGAGACACCGAAGCTGGGGTATATCGCCTGACCGAACCATGTTTGTGGATTAATTCAAGGGTTGCCGTAGACATGATATGATCCTTTCGATTGGCTCAAAGCAAACCCATTATACTTTGGAATACATACAGAAATGCACCCGTTGATAACTAACTCAAGTTATCACCTGACAGGTTCTCATCCCGAGTGAAGACACTGCCACTGGCCTTCGGTTTCGCTGCGCTGCACTCATGTCGGTCACAGCATTTTTTGTTATCTTTGAGAGTCGCAATCGAAGGTTGAGCGTGGAAGCTACTTGGGGCAACTTTGATTTGCATCAAAAAGACCGGCATTAAAAAATGCCGGTCTCATTACTTTGGTGCAGCCTTCTTACTCACGCCGTCCACCCTGAAGTTCATCTTGTAATTTTTCCAGGGCAGCCCACTCTCCATTTGCAGCTATCCGGGCCTGTTCGGGCCAGGTCGCCGGATCGCCCAAACGAATGCCGGCGTCATCCAGAATTTTTTGCAAGGCTTCCACATCAGAACCGGCCATCGCAGCAAAGGATGTCACACCAGCAGCCTGGAATACGCTTGAAATCTTAGGGCCAATGCCCTCGATTTTCGTCAGATCATCAGCAGCATCACGGCTGTGTTCGGCGTGGGCCGCGACATCCTCACCGCTTTTCTTTGCGTTCCAAACTGCCGCAAGGGCTACGATCACAACAACCACCAGGAATATTAGGAACCACACCCAATTGGGGATCCCACTTTGTTGGAACAATTGTGTTGTGAATAGAGTTTTGAATAACATCGCCTTTCACCTCCAAACTAAAAATAGAATATATACTCTTTGCTAGTTTAATCGAAAAGCGCTGAATTTTGAACATTCATCTTTAATTTTGTAGAATGTATTCAGAACCCTCCTCCGTTACCATTACTGTGCTTCACTTAAGGGGATCCACACTGTAAATGCTGTCCCTTCACCCACAATACCTCGGCTTTGGATCTCAATTTCTCCTCCGTGACGATCTACAATTTCTTTAGCAATTGCCAATCCTAGCCCTGTCCCAGAAATGCCCAACCGGCTCCCACTTTTCCCTCGGAAAAACCGTTCGAAAAGTTGTTTCTGCTCATCCGATGGAATACCAATTCCTGTGTCCTTGACAATGAACCCAACATGAGGCTTGACGCCCTCATTTCGTAGTTGTGTCGATATTTCTACATTGCCCCCACTTGGCGTATAGTTTATGGCATTTGTCATCAAAATACTTAATACCTGACCAATTAGGTTTCGATCTCCATGGACCAAAGCATTTTCTGCTTCGTCACCTACTTCTATATGCAGATCTTTTGCCTCGGCAAGAACCTTGCGATCTTCTACATATTCATGAACCAGTACATTGAGATCAAATTTCGTTTTATACAAGCGCACAACACCCTGATCAAATCTGGAAATGGCTAAAAGCGCCTCAATTAAATTTGATAAACGGTCTGTTTCACGACGCAATATAGCCAGGTGTTTTGGTACACGCTCAGGCTGGACAACCATAAGATCATGATAAAGCATAATATTTGTAAGTGGCGTTCGCAACTCATGAGACACATTGGCAACAAATTCGTCTTTTACTTTGCTGAGTTCTAAAAGTTGCTGATTTGCGTCTTCAAGCTCAAAGTTAAGGGATCGCAATTTTTCGTTAAATCGTCTTATGTCACGTTCTGTTTGTTTTTGTCCGGTAATATCACGAATAACAATTAATTGCCCGGTACATTGTTCTCCATCCCCATTCAGATTTGTAACTGTCAATGCAAAATCTCGTTGGGGGTGTTCTTCGCCTATTTGATACTCGATTACTTGCTCTGATGATTCTGTAAACTCTTTTTGTAATTCATGCCAATTGCTGAATATCCCTGATATGGATTTTCCCATTACCTCCATCTCAGGGCGATTTAGAATAGCTAACATCGCCGGATTTACATCAATGATGCGGTCTTGCCCATCCAGCACCATGACGGCATCTTGCATGCTTTCAATAAGCAAATCCCGTGCCACTGGTACTATATCAAAAAGACGGTATCGAAAAAGACCCAAAGCGATTAATAAATTTCCAATAGATGAAATAAAAAACGACAAAATATATTGATAAACGCGCTCTCCGAACAGAATAGGAATAGAAACTCCAAATAATAGGAATATAATGCCAAATAGGACAATAAAAATTTGAATACGAAAGATCCTGCGTTTCCCAAACAGGTTTGTGATTAGAAATGCAATGCCTAAAAGTCCGGAAAAATACCCATAACCGAGGATAATCCAGGCCATTGGGGTAAAGCTATGTTCCAAAATGAGAAAGGGAGAATCCTCAATGAGTTTGATATTTTCTGGATAAATCAGATGATGATAACCATTGGTATAGATAATCCCAGCAAAGATGAATGAAATTGACAGCAACAACCCCCAAGTCAATTTTGGATTGTGAAATTTTCTTTGCGTAAAAACTAAAGAAAAATGCACCAACGCCATTGGGCCAACTGCCGATACTACAAACCGCAGATTGCCAAAAAAGATTTTTCCTTCAACGGTGCTTTCAAGCAGGAACAAAATGTGAAAGAGTTTATGCAAGATTTCTGCAAGCACAAACCACAAGAAGGCTCTTGCTCCTGTTACAGCCCGCCGCCGCCAAGTATAGGCCCATACCCCCATAGATATTAGAATTGAGATGAAATAAGGAATTAGATGGAAAATTCTCACATTTGTCATCTGTCCACCTGACGATAAACCATGCGCGGCTACTGCAATGAATCAAATAGCCTTATTTGCGCATATTTGTTGTAGAAACATGTCAGGATTATATCATTCTTCGGGGAGTAAATTCTTCATCTAAGGGTAAAATATTTTAGAGAAAATCGAGACACAAAAAAACGCCGCACTTTTTGGAGATGCGGCGTTCTGTCATTTTTAGCATTCACTATACCCACACGCATAGCATTTTCGACACCCTTCCTCATTGACTAAAGCTGCTTGTCCGCAATCTGGGCAGAGATCACCTATTTTGAATGTTGGAGTACGATCATCGGGAGCATCATCATTCATCGAGATTTGGGAATGCTCGAACTGTTGCCCATTTTTTTTCTCAGACTGCTGCCAGGAATATTCATCCAAAGAGTTTTCAAGATATTCTCGCAAGGCTTGAGAAACACCATCGGGTAAGGAACGCACCCGATTGGGGCCAAACCCGAGTGGACGACCGCCCCCAATGCCCGACATTTGGTGGATCAGTTCGTTGAGGCGTTCGCGCGGCTCAATGGGAGACGCCAAACGCAAGATATAGGAGATCAAACGCCCAATGGCTTCTGATACTGCTGCGGTATCCGAGCCGGCTTTGGCAGTATTGATGAATACTTCGAAAGGCTGATCGCCACCATTTTCGTTCACGGTAACAAAGGCTTTTCCAAGCGGTGTATTGATACTATAGGTATAGCCCTTCAGGCGACGCGGGCGCGGTTTCTTCGTTTCGTGCCATAAAACTAATTGCTCCTCCTCCGAGGGAGTTGCCAGGGTTTTGCCGTTCTCTTTCCCTTTTACCGTGGATTGAGTTTCGAGGACAACTTTTTGTCGTGAACCGGTTACATACACCGTAATCCCCTTGCAACCTTGTTCCCAAGCCAATTGATAAGCAATCGCCACATCACCTTCCAGGGCATCTTCAGGGAAGTTGACGGTCTTTGATAAACTATTATCCACAAAAGTTTGCAGCGCCGCCTGCATATGAACGTGCTCTTCAGCCGAAATATCTTGGGAAACCACAAATGTTTCACGGAGATGCTCCGGCAAGGCATCGATCGCCTGGCAACTTCCACTCTTTAATACCTGACCAATAATGCGTTTTCGAGCGTCTTCTTCTATACCTGCCTCGACCAGCGCTTTCTCAAACAGTGGGCTGGTGTACGTTAACGTGAGATCTTGCCCATTATCATCCACATGACGGATATAAGCCAGAGCGAACACCGGCTCACACCCATACCCTTCACATCCCGCGACGGTTGCAATGGTCCCAGTGGGTGCAATTGTAGTTTGGGCTGCGTTGCGGATGCCGCAGGCCTGGAGCTTTTCTACAATTTCACCCCAATCAAGTACCGGGCGTTCCCAATTGTTTTGATAAGGTTGAATTGGGACCGGCGGCTCCCAACTGAAGTCTTCTGAATCGTAGATACTACCTTTAATTAGCGGAAAAGGGCCGCGCTCTTCTGCGAGGGTAATGCTCGTGTGCATGGCCCAATAACGCACGAATTCCATAACTTGAGCGGCAAATTCCTGACCCGTTGCAGAGCCATAGCGGATACCTGCATGATACATCAAATCCCCCAACCCCATAATTCCCAGGCCAATGCGCCGGGCATTGAGGGCGGCTTCTTCCAATTGAGGGACTGCTGGAACATAGGCATTGGCATCTACAACATTGTCGAGGAAACGAGTTGCCAACTCCACCGATTCACGCAGTTGTTCCCAATCTACGCTGCCATCTGGCCCAAGATGTTGGGCCAGGTTAATGGAGCCTAGACAACAGTTTTCGTACGGCCCCAGAAACTGTTCTCCGCAAGGATTTGTAGCTTCCAGGGGATATAAGTGCGGCACCGGGTTGGCACGGTTGGCAGCATCTAAAAAGAGTACGCCCGGCTCGCCATTATGATGCGCTTGTGCAACAATCTTTTCGAATAATTCTTTCGCCTGCACACGCGTATATGTGATAATAGGAATACCGGCATCTTCGGCCTGCTCGATCGTACCGTTAAAGCCGCGATAGGATGGGTGATCTACATCGGGGAAACGCAGGCTCCACATGGCGTCGGCCTCGACAGCCTGCATGAATGCATCGGTAATCCCGACGGAGATATTAAAGTTCGTGATCGCATTTTCGTCGGTCTTGCAAGTGATAAATTCTTCGATATCGGGATGGTCAACCCGCAAGACAGCCATGTTCGCGCCGCGCCGTGTCCCGCCCTGGGCGATCTCACCGAAGGCTTTATCATAGACACGCAAGAACCCTACCGGGCCTGTAGCCTGGCCTGAGGATGTCTTGATCAGTGACCCTTTGGGGCGCAGGTGTGAAAACGAGAACCCATTCCCACCACCGGTTTGTTGAATAAGGGCTGCGTTGCGCAAGGTCTGGAAAATGCCGTCATCCCAACGGCCCATATCATCACTCAAGGGCAATACAAAACAGGCTGCCAATTGGCCCAGAGGGGTTCCAGCACCTGTGAACGTGGGGGAATTTGGCAGAAAACGTTTCTCGGCGAGGAGATCGTAAAACTGGCGCGCCACCCGTGAGGCATCTCCGCCCCACCTTGCTTCAACCGCAGCAACATGAAAAGCAACACGCCAGAAGGTTTCTTCCACGGTTTCAGTCG
Organism: uncultured Anaerolineales bacterium; assembly: GCA_964344175.1. Classification (GTDB taxonomy): domain Bacteria; phylum Chloroflexota; class Anaerolineae; order Anaerolineales; family UBA11858; genus NIOZ-UU35. The sequence continues at coordinate 21,473 of CAYFMI010000041.1, read as the reverse complement.
GCTGACCATTCTTGTCACGCTGCATATAGCGACGCGTAAACACCTGATAGGCATTATCGGCTAATTGAATTTTTCGTGCATTATCCGGCAACGACGGGGTGGATAGCTCCGCCTGTTTTTTGTTGGTCGTTACATTGTTTAACACCATAAATCACTCCTCTGACGATAATGTGGCTCGACTGCCCCCTATCGGCGACTTACTAACGAACTAGCTGGCATCCAGCAAGCGGTCGATTTCTGTTCGAATGGAGGTTAGATCGTCCAGCCCTAGATATACAATTGCGAATCGAATATAGGCGATATGATCCAATTCTTTTAAGCCTGCGATCACTAAATCCCCGACAACGCGCGATGACACTTCTGCCTTCCCCATAGCTTGTAATGAGGCTTCGATTTCTCCCGCCAGGCGCTGAATATCTGCTGCTGAAACGGGTCGCTTGGCGCAGGAAATACGTATTCCCCTGAGTAATTTTTCGCGATCAAATTCTTCCCGAGTACCATCTTCTTTGATCAAAAGCGGTGTCGCCAAGATGGGGCGCTCTAAAGTGCTAAAGCGTTGACCACACGCCAGGCACTCTCTGCGGCGGCGGACACCCCAACGCTTGTCTTTGGTTGTGTCTATGACACGCAAACTCTCACTTTGGCAATATGGACATATCATAACGAAAACCTTTACCCCTACATATGGGGGCATTTACACCCTTTATCCATACATATAGTGGATTAATGAAACTTATTCTAGCACGCTTGATCTATGAATGCAACCATTCCAGAGTACTAATTACCTTAATATTTTTTGAGAACGATATTCTTTTAAGAAAAGTATTGACCGCATGGGTGAATTTTGTTGAATGGGTTTGCCTTTACCGATTTCGAACCTGGTTGTTTTAAATGCCCGGCTCCCCACCCGAAAGCAACGGCGGGGAGCACGGGGGTACCCAGAATTTCAGAGACTACTAGGAGGAGGTTCCAGTGGTCCCTGCATTAAATGCAATGTTCCAGAAAACACGATCATGAACGAACGCGATTCCTGAGGAACGTTGGAATATCCAAATCCTCAGTATTCAAAGTGCGCGGCTGGAATTCTCCAGTTTCTTTCTTTTCAGGCACGGCTTCACTTTGCCGCAGACTGCGCTGCATAATATTGCGAGGAATACCTGAGGTTTCAAAGCCGGTAGCAATCACCGTAATGCGCAAGTTTTCACCCATATCGGGGTCAATGACCGCGCCAAAGATCAGATTGACATCGGGGTGAGCTGTCTCTTTAATGATGGCGGCTGCCTGATTCACTTCAAAGAGGGTCAACCCAGGCCCACCGGTGACATTGAAAAGGATACCGCGCGCACCGTCGATGGTAATATCGAGCAACTGGCTCGATATTGCTTGTTCAGCAGCATCTCGGGCACGATCATCTCCGGTAGCCGTTCCCACAGCCATTAAAGCGGCTCCACCTTCTGACATGATAGTACGAACATCGGCGAAGTCCAGGTTGATCAAACCGGGGATGGTGATTAATTCAGAGATACCCTGAATGCCTTGTCGTAGAACATCATCAGCAACTTTAAAGGCCTCTTGCAAGCTGGAACGTTTATCCACAATTTGAAGCAGACGATCATTGGGAATCACAATCAGGGTATCGGCCTGCTCCTTAAGGCCAGAGATACCCGCCTCGGCAGATTTTATTCGGCGGGCGCCCTCAAAAGTAAAGGGGCGAGTGACGACGCCAATGGTCAATGCGCCGATCTCGCGGGCGATCTGAGCAATCACCGGAGAAGCTCCCGTGCCCGTTCCGCCGCCGATACCTGCGGTCACAAAGACCATATCGGAGCCTTTGAGCACATTGTATAGTTCTTCAGCCGACTCTTCAGCAGCTTTACGACCAACTTCCGGATCACCTCCAGAACCCAGTCCACGTGTCAATTTGTCGCCAATACGAACACGCGTAGAAGCTCTCGAAAGCGCCAGGGCTTGCGCATCGGTGTTGACAGCAATAAATTCAACACCCTGCAAACCTTCTTCGATCATGCGGTCTACGGCGTTACAGCCGCCACCGCCAACACCTACAACTTTAATGCGAGCAAATGATTCAGGTTGATTCATTGTTTGCATTTTGCCTTCCTCCTCATTCCGGTCCTAATAAAAATTCATTGTCATGAAAATAAAAGTTCGAACATAGGTGAATTTTTACAGGATTCCTCCATTTTACCAAAAGCCTCAATAATCGATAGGTTGTGAACCTTAAAATAAACTGCTACGGCAATAATCTTCGCAACAGGCCTTTCATTTTTTGCCAATCGACGCTTTCTCCCGATCGTAACGGGCGACGCGGGCGGCTATCGTAAGCGCCAACAAACTCACTCATTAAAACTGCCCAGCGCAGCAACCCTACACTGGTGGAATAGGCCGGGGAATGAAGTTGATCTACCATCCCGGCCAATCCACTGGGTTCGGCTACCTGAACCGGCATTCCCAATACTTGCTTGGCTAATTGCCGGATACCCGGCAAAGCACTTACACCACCGGTCAAAATCATTCCCGCGGGCAGCAAGCCATCATACCCAGAACGCCGGATCTCCTGAATGACTAAACTGAATATCTCTTCGACGCGCGCCTCGATGATATGGGCTAATTCCTGACAGCGGATAATCACCGCTTCTTCCTCCCCAAAGGGATGCACATAAAATGCCTCTTCGGGATCAATTTCGGATTGTAGTGCATGACCGTACTTTAACTTGATCTCTTCGGCCTGATTGACCGGCAGGTGCAGGCCATGCGCAATATCTGAAGTAATATGATTACCGCCAACTTCTAGCACCATCGTGTGCCATATATCGCCGTCAATGTACACAGCCATGTCGGTTGTGCCGCCGCCGATATCGCACACCACTACGCCCATCTCACGCTCAGTATCGCTGAGTACCACTTCTGCCGAAGCCAGCGGATTAAGCACAAATTGACTGGCACGCACTCCCGCTGCAGCAACCGCCTGGCGCAAGTTTTCCACCGTTGCTGCTGCCGCCGTGATAACGTGTGTTTCGACCTCTAAACGATACCCATGCATCCCAACCGGCATACGAATGCCGCCCTGTCCATCAACGACAAAGCCGCGCTGGATAACGTGAATCATCTCACGATTGTGGGGAACTGTTACCGCGCGTGCTGCTTCTACGGCCCGAACGACATCTTCATTGTCAATAGTTCTACCCGACACCCCCACCACGCCGCGGCTGTTTTCTGAAAAAATGTGCGAACCCGCCATGCTGACCAAGGCCGATTCGATCTCCAGCCCCGAGGTGCGTTCTGCTTTTTCAATCGAGCGCGCAATCGCTGCGCTGGCGGCATTCATATCCACCACGTTACCTTTACGCATTCCCTTCGATGGCTCAATCCCCACACCGAGAATCCGCAATTGCTGGTTGTTCTCCAGGCGAGCCACCAGAGTGCAAACTTTCGTGGTGCCGACATCAATGCCGACGATAATGGGTGCTTCCATACTTATTGCTCCAGCCGAAAATACGGCCCGTGCAAATACTCCATGCTAATCAAAACGGGTTTGATACCCTCCGTTTTTATCTGCCGAACGATGGCTTCATACATGTTCAACTTTGCCGACATCTCGGCGCTATCAACGCCAAAATACACTACCCAACCATTGGGATCACGCCAGCCAAAACCATGCGCGCCATCGAAAATAATCGGAATACCTTCAGGCGCCTGGCCCTTCAAGACCAGGATAGCCTCGACCAGATCGACCGGCATAAACGGGCGCTGAGATTCGCCATCTTCGGGATCTATTTCATCCTCCAGAATAATCGGCGCGGGGGGCGCGGCGGTTGCCACTACCCGAACAAGATTCGCGGCCTCCCCGCGCGGGGGAAAAGCCATCCCCAGCGGGTCGATCCACTGCGACTGAGTCTCCATCTCCCATACAATTACTGGCTCTCTCTCTGCAATCTCAACATTGATCTGCGCCGGAAAATTCACAAAAACCGCTGCAGAGACCAAACCCGGAAAGGTGCGAAACAATTGCTGCTCAACAGCCTCTGGTTGGATCATAAAAATTGGTTTATCGTACACCAGTAACGCCCGGCTAATACTATCATCAGAAAGGCGTGCCGCGCCATGTACGGTGATCTCTCGCACACGATATTGTGGCGAAGTCATCAAATGATACAACAACCCCGACAAGATAACCGCCATAAAGAAGGAGAGTAAACGCCAGCCCACCCTGACGACCGGCAGCGCAGGCAGACGCATTTCGACACCCGGAGTGGGCAGGGCAATATCATAGCGGCGCTTAACCCGCTTGCCCTTGCGCCGGGTTGATTTGGCCGCGTCCGGTGTGGCGAGTCCGCGCACTAATACAGGCGGCAAATGTGCTGGCCCGCTTTTTTGCTTGCGCTGGCGGGCGCGCGACGGCTGCAAATTACCACCTTTACGCTGTTCCCGTAGCTGCTCAGCCCGGGGTCGGGAGGGTTGACGCGCTTTCACTTTTAGATCATCCTTCACGATCGTAGCGCCATTCGGTACTGCTGCGCTCCACATGCCGTTCTATGGCTAGTTCAATTAAGCAGTCCACCAGTTCCGGGTACGACAAACCGCTGGCTTCCCAAAGTTTGGGATACATGCTGATCTGCGTAAACCCTGGAATGGTATTGACCTCATTGAGGTAATACTGGTTGGTATCTTTATCCAGCAAGAAATCGACGCGCGCCATCCCGGCGCAATCAATCGCCTGATAAGCTCGCACAGCTGTCGCCCGCATCTCATCGGCCAATGCATCGGAGATATTGGCCGGAATAAAGGCTTCAGAGCGATCATCATGGTATTTGGCATCGTAGGAATAAAACTCAGCCGCGGGACGAATCTCACCGGCAATCGAAGCCCGAGGGTTATCATTACCTAGTACACTAATCTCGATCTCTCGAGCGTTGATGCCATGCTCAATGAGAATCCGGCGGTCGAAACGAGCCGCTTCCATCAGGCCTTCCATCAAATCGGAACGGTTATAGCATTTGCTCACACCCACCGATGAACCCATATTGGCCGGTTTTACAAATACCGGATAGGGTAAATTTTGCTCGGTACGGGTAAGCACATCGTTCATGACAGCATGGATCTCGCTGCGCAGGGTCAGCACTTCGTCAACCACCGGAATGTGATGGGCGCGCATTACCGCTTTGAAGATGCCTTTATCCATCCCCACTGAGGAGCCAACAACCCCGGCGCCCACATAGGCTGCGTCGGCCATTTCGAGCAAGCCTTGCAGTGTGCCATCTTCGCCAAAGGTTCCATGCAACACCGGGAAATACACATCTATATCGGCGACATGTTCAACAACCTCACCCTGCTCAGAAACCCGAATGGCGTAAAGGCCTTTACGCGTGGGATCCGGCAACAAAGTAGTCGGGGTTAGGTGGTCTATCTGATTCTCCTGAAAAGAGTTTAAAACATCTTTGCCAATCAGCCAGGTGCCGTTGTGGGTAATGCCAATTTGAGTGAGGTTATATTTTTGTGGATCCAACGCATCCATCACTGAACGCGCCGACATCAACGAAACTTCATGTTCGCCTGAACGTCCACCGAATAAAATGCCAACTTTTAGTTTTTCCGTCATTAATAAATCCTCAGCATTACTCGTTGAAGTCGCCTAGTAACTCGATCTCTAATTCTAGCCAGACACCAAATTTCTGCTCAACGGTTTGGCGAGCCAGCACGATCAACTGATGAATATCTTGCGCACGGGCCTCACCATAATTAATGAAAAAATTTGCATGTAGAGTACTGATTTCGGCATCGCCCACGCGGGTGCCCTTCAGGCCAGCCTGTTCAATCAGCCGTCCGGCATAATCGCCGGTAGGATTCTTAAACATCGAACCCATACTGGCTCCAGGCGGCTGAGTGCGATGACGAACAACCGAGTATTGCTCCATGTTCTGCTGCACGGCCTCCGCCGCACTCGTTGTTAATGCAAAACGGGCGGAAAGAATAACTGCTTCGATATCAGCGCGTTTTAATCGGCTAGAGCGATAATCGAAACCCAACTCATCAGCCGCCAAACGTTCATGCACTCCGTTGCGATGCAAGATCTCTGCCATTACCAAACAAGCGGCCACATCACTGCCGTGCGCGCCAGCGTTGCCAAAGACCGCGCCCCCTACCGTGCCAGGGATTCCGGCAGCCCACTCTAAACCTGAGAGGCCCCGCGCGGCGGCCTTACGGGCGATATTGCCAAAATTGGCTCCAGATGCAGCCCATACCGATGGGATTGAAACCGTGTCATCAAAATCGATCTGGCGCGCCCGGTTGAGCAGTGCCAACCCGCGCCATCCAGCATCACTTACCAATATGTTCGAACCTCCGCCCAGGATGAAAAACGGGGTTTTCAATTCCCATAGCAATTTCACCGCCTGACTCAACTCATCTACCGAATTCACTGTTAATAGCGCGTCCGCCGGGCCACCAACACGGGCGGCCGTATAACGCGCCAGCGATACATCCATTTGCAGCTTATCACCGAAAATGGCATTCAATCGCTTTACAGGGATTTGGGTAGAGACCATCTGCATCATATCGCTTACAAAGTTTTGATTCGCTCAATCAGGTTAAAAATCAATTCCTGCGACAGAAAAACCGACGGGCGGCTCCTGCGCTGGCCGGGTTTGGCCTTGGGTTTTGCTTCTATTTTAGCGGCTGGCTGCCAACGCAAAACGGGCACAGACTCGGCTTCCAAATTGTATGTCCGCGTCTTTTCCTTCATACGGTTTCTCCGGTGGGCATAGCGCCCAAAATATGCTGGCTAATCTGGGTAGCATCTCCAGCAGAAAGAACAATCAACACATCACCAGGGTGCAGCGCTTTCAGCAAAAACTCTTGCGCGTCCTCAAGCGTTGCGGTGAAATGCGCATGGGGGTGAGCCATTGCTGCCACGACTTGACGAGCCGAAAAACCAGGATCGTCTGGTTCGCGAGAGCGAAATACTTCGGTCACCAATACCTGATCGGAATCGCCAAAGGCGGTGAGAAACCCATCCAAGAGCGTTTGCGTGCGCGTGTAGGTATGCGGCTGCCAGACAGCCCAAATGCGTTGCTGAGGGTAGCGGGCGCGCGCCGCCGCCAATGTAGCGCGGATTTCAGTAGGGTGGTGAGCGTAATCATCAATCACCGTCACGCCGCCCGCCTCACCCAGTACCTGGAAGCGCCGCCCCGCCCCCTGGAATTCTGCCAGGGCTTGTGCAGCAGGATCAAGCGGAAGCCCCATTTGGCGTACAACCGCCATCGTTGCCAGGCTATTGGCAACATTGTGTTCACCCGCCACTTGCAGAGAGATTTGCGCAAGCGGTTCTCCCGTATAAATGAGTTCATAATCAAAACCGCCGTTTCCGTTAGCGCGGACACAGTCGGCAAAATAATCTGCGTCCCGTGAGGCAAGCCCATAGCTCAACGGGCGGTAGCCTTCATTTGCGGCAAAATCCATCAACGCTGCGGCTCCGGGGTCATCGCTACAGGCCAGCAGCACACCATCAGGGGGCAGCAGCCCCACAAAGTCCTGGAAAGCTGTGCGGAACACCTCGGGCGTGGGAAAAATATCGGGGTGGTCGTGTTCCACATTGGTAACCACGGCGATTTGGGGTTTTAACCCCAAAAACATATAATCGTATTCATCAGCTTCAATCACAAAAGCCGCGCCCTTCCCCGCGCGAGCGTTTACACTCAGGTTCGTCACCAGGCCGCCCACAATAAAGGTAGGATCTTGTCCCAATTCCATCAAGGTCCAGGCAATCATTGCCGTAGTAGTCGTTTTGCCATGTGAACCAGCCACAGCAATGCCCAGACGATTTTCCATCAGACGGCCCAAAAAATCGGCTCGTTTGAGTACTGGGATACCCGCTTGCTTAGCTGCTTGCACCTCAGGGTTATCATCGGGGACAGCCGAAGAGCGAACTACCAAATTGGCATCACGGATATTTTCAGCTTGATGACCGCGAAACACAACCGCGCCAGCCTCTTCAACAGCCTGCGCCAACGATGAATACTGCTGGTCTGAGCCGCTGACTCGGTAGCCGCTCTCCAACAGTACCCGGGCAATTGCCGAGAGGCCGGTGCCGCCAATGCCGATGAAGTGAATATGTTCGCTCAAATAAACACCACCAGGACAAACAAGAACGCCAGACAAATCGCAATAAAAATAATCGGTGTAGTACTCAACCAGGCCGGAGGCAGTGCCGAGATGATTGACGAGGCCGTGTCGAATAACTGATCTAATCCCTTATCGGGAACGATGATATAAGGCTCAAAAGGATAATGCGCTGAGTGCATATAAGACCACAACGTGCCAACAATGAGATAGCCGTTGACGCCGCCCAGGACAAGACCAAGGAGGAAATCTTGAATCTTTTCCCGCCCAGCCGACCTGCCCAGGCGAGCCAGAACAGAGGGGGTCTGGTAACCAAAGAAAATCACCACAATCAATATGCCTGTGCGCAACCAGAACTGAGTGCGATAGTTATCACGGGCTTCGTCATCGGGCAATTTACTGAATATGACCAACTCATCAGGCGGAATGACGACAATATCGGCTGAGTCGGCATCTTCTTGAGAGACATAACCATATTGGGCATCAATATCTACGAACGGCGTCGTCACTACTCCGATATAGGTTTCGAAAACCCATATTACAAACAGCGTCAGAACTACGCTGAAAATTACAATCAATTCTTTCGCCCAGCCGCGCAGCCCCCCAATGACCGCAAAGACAGACACAAATAAATAAAATACAACCACGAGACTTATCATAGCTTAGTTACCTCATTCCCCGACGCAGGGGATGCCATTTCCATCAACATGCGGGCAATTGAAGAAGCCGCATCGGGCCGCGCCAATGCTTGCGAGGCCGTTTGCATATCCGCGCGGCGTGCTTCATCTTGCATTAAGTGGCGCACCAACGAGACAATCGTCGCGGGTAACTCGGCGTCTTCTTGAATGACCGCACTACCATGGCGGGCGAGATATTCCGCGTTGATTTTCTGGTAGCGCCAGGCATACGGATAGGGCACCAAAATTGCCGGAAGCCCAAAGAGGGGAAACTCACCCAAACACGACGCGCCCGCCCGCGCAAGCACCAAATCGGCAGCTTTGAAAGCCGCGCCCATCTTGTCGTGTAGATACGGATAGGCATGATAACGAGTGGCTAGTTTTGCATCCATTGTCTCTCGGATACGCTCAACTTCCGGCCAGTTCATGGTTCCGCTGATATGGATAATTTGCATATCGGGCAACAAGTCCGGTAAAGCCGGAAACAACGCCCGATTGATCGAGCGAGCGCCCTTGCTGCCGCCAAATACCAACAGGGTAGGCAGATCGGGCTGAAGATCGAACGCGGCTCTGGCCTGACCCAGTTCCCAGGCAGACAATTTCTGGCGTGTAGGATAGCCTGTAACAACCACATCGGCATCGGGTGGGAAATAGGCCCGAGAGTCTGCGGTAGTCACCGCGGCGCGATCGGCAAAACGGATCAACACTTTGAGGGCTAATCCCGGCTCAATGTCGGGCACATAAATTGCCGTAGGGATGCGACGCCCGGCCAATGCCAGAGGGGCCGCTACGTAACCTCCGGTGAAAAAGAGTACCTCCGGGCGAAAACAGCGCAAAAGCTTACGGGCGGCAAAATAGCCCTGCACCATACGCCAAAGGTTGCGAGGCAAGGCTCGCAAACCAACTCCATGCAACCCGGCTGCGGGGATGGTCTCAAATGGCACTCCGGCTTTGGCAACTAACTCAGCTTCCATACCACCTTCACCGCCGACCCATAGAACATCTAACGCTAGTGCTTCAGCGTTGAGCTGTTCGAGTACGGCGAGAGCGGGGTACACGCCGCCGCCAGTCCCGCCTGCGCAAATCAACAATCGCACCAAACGTCCTCCGTGATTCTTCAACTTCTTTACGCTCAGACAAGCGCGAAACATTCAAGACAATGCCCAACGCAGCCAATGTCGAAGCCAGGCTGGAACCACCAACGCTAAAAAACGGTAGTGTGTTCCCGGCGAATGGCATTAAATTCACCAGTGAAGCCATGTTCGTGAAGGCTTCCAACGTAATCCACATGGTTAGGCCCGCTGCCAAGAGGGAACCTAATCCGTCGGGCGCGCGCCGGGCAATCACCTGCCCGCGCCAGAACAGAGTTAAATATAACAGCACCAAAAAGGCCGCTCCCAGCACGCCAGTTTCTTCACCCACAACAGCGAAAACGCTATCGGTATGGGAATTGGGCAAGGTCGTCAATTTGGTGGTGCCGCGCCCAATGCCAACGCCAACCCATTCACCGCGCATAAATGCCACAATGGCGTGCATCACATGATCGGACGATTGCAATACATCATTCCATCCGGCAATGAATTTCGCCACCCGGTCGTTATCGGTGGGGTTGAAACGCAGCACCAAAAAACCGGCCAGTGCGGCAATCAGCACTAGAATAGTAGTCTGACGGGCATCACTCCCAGCCAAATAATACATCATACCGCCTAAAATCATCACCATTGCTGCTGCGCTCAAGTCGGGCTGGCGCAGAATTAAACCGCCGGTAAGCCCTACAATCAAAGCCAGTGGGATCAGGCCATAACCGACTTTATCAAGCTGGTCGCGCTTGGCATACAACCAGACTGCCAAGTAGATCACGATCACAAATTTTGCCAGCTCAGAAGGCTGTATCGACCCGTTCTTGAAACTGCGGGTAACACCGTCCACCGGTTCACCAAACCAAAGCACAGCCACCAGCAAAACCAGCGTCAAAGCCATTACGCCAATCGACAAATAATGCCATAAGTGATAATCCATCCACGAAAGGACCACCAGGGCGACAAGCCCCACCCCCAGCCAGCGCAGTTGGCGGAAAAATAGATAGGTCGGCGAGCTGACACCGGTTCTGTCCAGCGAAATAATCATCGACTCTTTCCAACTGGCCGAATTCATCATCAACAAACCAAAAGTGATGAGTACGATGGTTACTAAAAGCAACGGCACATCGAATTTCAAGCGCGGCGAAGATAAGTCTTTCGACGACCGTTTAGTGCGGCTTGGAGAAGTTATGCCAGTTGATTGACCCATTTTCGAAACTTTTCTCCGCGTTCAGCGAAATCTGCAAATTCATCGAAACTCGTGCCGCCGGGAGCCAGCAGCACCACATCACCGGGCCGGGCAACTTGTGCGGCTGCGGTTACGGCATCTTTCAAACCCGTGCATACTGCCAGCGAATACGGTCGCTCTGCATGTTGAGCCGAAAACGCTTTGGTAATCACGTCGGCAGCTTCACCAAAAACGACCAGATGATCCACCCGTTTTCGCACAAAATCGGCCAGATGGCCCCAGGGCAAATCTTTATCGCGCCCGCCGATCAGCAACACCATTGGCGCATCGAACGATTGGATTGCGGCAATAGCTCTTTCGGGCGCGGTGGCAATCGAGTCGTTATACCAATCGGCACCGCCCCACGATCGCACAAACTCCAAACGATGGGGGACACCCTCAAATTGTTTCACCGCCTCATGCATCGCGGCAGTGGGGATATTTGCCGCCGCAGCAATGGCACACGCCGCCAGAACATTGAGCAGGTTATGATCGCCGCGCAGCGGGATGAGGTGGCGCGGAAAAAGCGCCTGATGGGTATTCCCATCCCAGAGGCAGATGGTATCCTCGAGCAGGAAGCTGCCGGGCTTCCCCCGGGGTGGGCGCGCCACCCCAAAGGAACTCAGCGCACCCCGAACGGAGTCTGCCAATCCCCAGGCCCCGAAATCTTCGCGCCCCAAAACGGCTTTATCGCCGGGGTTCTGATAATCTAAAATACGCGCTTTGGCGCGGGTGTAGGCCTCCATCGTGCCGTGGCGGTCTAAATGATTAGGCGTCACATTGAGTACAGCGGCCACATGGGGAGAGCGCGTCATCTGCTCAAGCTGAAAACTCGAAAGTTCCATCACAACCAAATCATCCGCTGCCATTTCATCTACGTTGGTAATTAATGGATTGCCGATATTGCCACCCACCCAAACACGCTTAAAAGCCGCAGGTTGAAGGTGCGAGGCTTCTTGCGCCATGCGGCCCACCAGACTCGTGGTGGTGGTTTTCCCTGCCGAGCCGGTAATACCAATGACCGTGCAGGGAGTATGCTCCAAAAAGACCTGCGAATCGTTTGAAAGCGGGAGGCCGCGCCGTTGGGCTTCGACGACCAATGGCAACGATAGAGGCACACCACCCGACAAACACACCAAATCAGCATCCTTTAACAACTCGAGCGGGTGATCGCCAAGCACCCATTCCACATCCACATCGGTAAGCGCCCGACGAGTCGGTTCTAACTCCGGCGCAGTGCGGTGGTCATTAAGCAAGACACTGGCCCCATGCGTTGCCAGATAGCGCGCCAGCGCCGTCCCCTGACGGGCTGCGCCAACGATCACCACGCGTTTACCCTTCCATTTGCTCATCACTACGACACCGCCAACGCGACCCCCACCATGGAGGCCATCAGGGTAATTAACCAGAAGCGTTGCACGACCTGAGTTTCACTCCAACCTGAAAGTTCGAAATGATGGTGTAAAGGCGTCATCTTGAACACGCGGCGGCCTTCGCCATACAGCCGCTTGGTGATCTTGAAATAACTAACCTGAATAACGACGCTCAAGACAACGCTTAAGGGAATAATGCCAATAATGGGCAACACAGCCCATTGGCCGGTCATCAGGGCCACAACCGCCAGGGTCGCGCCCAAACTCAATGAGCCGGTATCCCCCATAAAGAGCTGCGCCGGATGAACATTGAACCATAAGAAACCAAACAAAGCGCCAACCAGGGTAAAACAAAAACGCGCCAAATACACTTGGCCTTGCAAAACTGCAATACCGCCATAGGCGACAAATGCCGTCGCGGCGATCAAACCGGCCAGCCCATCCAGCCCATCGGTTAGATTAACCGCATTCGACTCAGCTACGATAATGAACATGGCAATGGGGATGTACCAAAGCCCAACTTTAAACTCAAAATGAAAGCCCGGCAAATACAGATGCGGCGCATCTAGAAAGTGGTAGAGGCCAAACGCGGCTCCAAAAGCAACCACCAGTTGAAGCCCCATTTTGGCACGGGCGCTTAGGCCATCGCCACGCCGGCCGCGCAGGCCTTCCCAATCATCAATCACGCCAATCAGGGCAAACAACACCATCACTCCCATTGGCAATAGTACTGAAATACCGAGTACCTCGGCAGGACCGAGTAAAGATGCCGCATTCAGCAATACGGTGATCAGCATAACCGGCAAGACAATCATCAGGCCGCCCATCGTCGGCGTCCCCAACTTTGAGTAATGCCGTTCAGGCCCTTCCAGGCGGATCTGTTCACCCATCTTAAAATGGCGCAAAATACGCAGCAATGGGCTGCCCCAGATAACCGTTAACAAGAAACTGAATCCTGCCAGAGCTAGCGCAACGGATGTTTGAGTCATGAGCGGGCCTCCAGGGTAGCCACAATATTGTCCATGCGCATACCGCGAGAGCCCTTCACCAATACAATATCTTCCGCTTGCAACTGGCCGCGCAAGAATTCGATGACCTGTTCGCTGTCATCAAATTCGGTGAGATGCGTGCGAGGGAAACCGGCCTGGCGGGCCGCATCTGCAATCATGCGGCTACGCGCCCCTACTGTAACCAATATATCGGCGATCTCTGCTGCCCGCAAGCCGACCTTCCAATGACCTTGACGTTCATAAGGCCCTAATTCGAGCATATCGCCTAAAACGGCCACTTTGCGCCCATCCATTTCATCCAGCATATTCAGTGCCGCAATCGTAGATTGCGGTGAAGCATTATAGGTATCATCCAATAATAAAGCACCGCTATCGGAGCGCACAGCCACCAAGCGCAATTGAGTGTGCCCCGAACGCAGCCCATCAATAATCTCTTGCCATGTCAGGCCATCAACCAGCCCGACAGCAGCAGCCCGCAGAACCGTATGCACAGAATGGCGACCGATTAACGGCACCCGCAGATGCAACGTCTCATCTTTGTGGTGCAGCCGAAAGCGGATACCTTCGAGACCCAATCCCTCAACTTGATCGGCCCACAGATCGGCCTGGGGATCCAGCCCGTAATAGAACACTCTGGCTTCAGTATTCTCGGCCATTTCCTTGACCCAGGGATCATCATAATTGAGAATGGCAACACCTTCTGGTGCAATCGGCAACGCCTCGATCAACTCTGCTTTGCCGCGGGCGATGGCTTCTTGCGATCCTGCCCGTTCTGCATGTACTGTGCCAACATTGGTAATCACGCCAATATGAGGATGTGCTAAATCACACAAAAATTTTATTTCACCGGGAACGTAGAATCCCATTTCCAGCACGGCGCGTTGATGTCCATCGCTGAGACGCAGCAAAGTAAGCGGAAGGCCGATCTCATTATTCAAGTTACCCGGATTCTTCAGGGTGCTGTAACGCTCCCCGAGAACAGAAGCCACAAGTTCCTTCGTTGTTGATTTTCCAACGCTGCCGGTAATCCCAATCACTTTTATATTCAACTGCTGTCGCCAATAGCCAGCTACTTTTTGCAAAGCCAACAGTGAGTCATCCACTCGTATCGCGCACGGGATTTCTGGCGTAGCTATCAACTCCAGCGACTGGTTGCTTCTTAAATCTAAAACTGAAAAATCCCCCGCAACATCACGCTGAATAAAAGCAAAACTAGCCCCTTGTGCAAAGGCGGTTTCGACATAATCGTGACCATCAACATATTCACCGGGCACTGCCACAAATAAAGCTCCGGGAATTACCTGGCGCGAATCAACCACAGCATCCGTTACAACCTGGTTTGCCCAGGATGGACGCTGGTCTGCTAATGCGCTAAGAATATCACCCAGGGTCAACATAATAATTCTCTACTTCGCAGAAAGACTAAGACGCACCTGATCGGGAGGAATATCCATCAACACAACGATACGTCCTACGACGTCACGAAACACTGGGGCAGCCATCAATGAAGCCCATTGAGAGGTAGTCGGTTTGTGCAGCCAAACATAAACCATGAATTGAGGGTCATCAACCGGCCCCCAACCAATAAAGGATGCATTGGTCAGGTTGCTATCATAGATTGTGGCGGTGCCTGTTTTTCCTGCAACGCTATAACCAGGGAACATTTCGGTGTAGGATTCACTCTCAACAATTTGCGCTAACATCTTCGAGAGGGTCTGGGCCGTCTCTGCCGAGATGGGAGACCCGGCATCTTCAGTTGGGATCGTGTACTGATAGTCCCGGCTGACAACCGCCTTGAGAATATGCGGTGTAACCATCTGCCCGTTGTTGGCTACTGCCGAAACGGCTCGCAGCATTTGCAAGGGTGTAACGATGATACCCTGACCATACGAGTTGGTTGCCAGGTCGATCAGGTGCCAATCGCTTTGGTTATTGAAGCGCACCACACCCGATGCCTCGCGCGCCAGTTCAATGCCGGTCGGCTGGTCAAACTGGAATCTGCGCACATAGTCATAAAAACGATTCTCGCCCAGTTTGGCAGTGGCAACCCATGCCAAACACACATTCAAAGAATGTTCCATGCAGGTGGTCATTGTTTGCGGCCCCCAGGCTCCGCCATCCCAGTTTCGAATAGTCCACCCGTCAACAGGAAGCGCACCGGTATCCGTAAAAGGCGTATCCGGCGTGACCACACCCGAATCTAAAGCAGCAGCCATAGTAATAATCTTGAAGATAGACCCCGGCTCATAACCATCTACCGCCATGTTATACGAGCGGTTACCGGAAAATATTTCCTCGATCTTCCAATCCCCGCCCAAATCCATACGCGGGGATGAAGCCATCCCCAAAATTTCGCCGTTCTTCGGGTCCATAACAATAACCAGCCCCGAGAACGCGCCGCTGATTTCCATATGTTCGTCCAACACATCTTCCAGGGCAATTTGAATTTCGCGGTCGATGGTCAAGATTACATCCGCACCGTGAATGGCTTCGGGGAGTTCCAACGCAAGGTGCGGATCGGCTGAAACAACCTCTTCTTTCTCCACACCAGAGAGCAGCCAATGGAGTTGTTCCTCAATCCCATGAATGCTCTCTCCCTCTTTGGTCATAAAGCCAACAAAGTTCGAACCCACACTCCCCTGGGGGTAGCTCCGCTCTAATCGGGGAGTCAGCACCAGGCCAATCAGACTATGTACTTCCCCATCGGAACTCGTACCAGCCTGTTCTGGATTGCTATAAAGACCCTCTTTCAAAGCCAAAACTCGCTCGGCATCCTCTGGAGAGACAAAGTAATCGAGAGTGATATGCGTATAAGGATCCAACTCATATGGATTTTGTTGAGCCAGCTTCAGCACTTCGTTATAATTCAAACCTAATTCCAGATTGGATACCAACGCAATGGTTTCAGGATTTTCGACCGCATATAGCTCAAGCGCTGCTTCATAGACCAATTGGTTCCCGGCAAACAAGCGTCCCCAACGATCCAGAATATCGCCACGCGCCGGAACCAACCGCACCCACTCCTTGCCATCAATTTGCTCAAACTCTTGCAGCTTCTCTCCCGGCGCGCCTACTTGAATTTGAACCAGGCGGGCGATTATGGCAATTCCCGCCAAGACAAAGAATAATGTCATGCTGGTGTAGCGAAATTGGTGTCGGATATTCATGGTTGCATATCTGCAAGCGGCACGATCGGCGTTCGAAATTGCTGACCAAGCCAATCAATCCAAGATTGGGTAAAGGCGGGAGAAAGCACCGGCGAAGCGGGGAGTACAGTTTGGGCTGGGGCGGCGATTTCGACATCGGCGCGCCCCGTGTAACCCGGAATGCGAATATACAAAACTTTATCCGGAGTAGCTGCACTAAACCCCAATTCGTCGGCCCGCTCCCATAGAATATCAGCCGATGTCAACTCCGCAAATTGGGTTTCCAAATCGGCGATTTCGTGTTCCATGGTTTCGATCTCCTGACGATACCGTTGAATATCCTTACCCAGTGCAGCCGTCCGGGCAGTAATACTTACAAAGACACTGGCTGCTAGCAGGATAACAATCAATATCGTCAGAAAAATCCCAATCCCCTGAAGCTGTTTGCGCCAGGGGGCTTGACTATAGGCTTGGGTAAAATTCAACACTTTGTTCATCGCTATCTCACCGGCACTTGACTAAAAGAACATGCACTAGCATCTTTGCAAGTCTCATGCCAGATTATTGTTTTTCGGCAACGCGTAACCGGGCACTGCGTGCTCTTGGGTTCTGTTGAATTTCCAACTCATCTGCCTGCAACGCTTTTCGTTGAACTAATTTCAACTGTGCCTCGTGCTTACAAGTACAGACCGGCTGGCTTGGCGGACAAATACAATCTTGGCTTTCATGCCGAAAGAAACGCTTTACGATGCGATCTTCCAGTGAATGAAAGGAAATAACTGCCAAGCGACCGCCGGGAGCCAATGCCGATACCGCCAACGGCAAAACTTTCTCAACAGATTCCAGCTCTCGGTTTGTGGCGATCCGCAAAGCCTGAAATGTGCGCGTGGCCGGATGCAAACGGCTGTGCTTCTTCCCTATGACTTTGGCTACAATTTCTGCCAATTCCAGGGTGGTGTTAATGGGCCTGGCAGCCACGATGGCTTTAGCTATTTTTCGAGAGCGGCGTTCTTCACCGTAGCGAAAGATTAAGTCGGCCAACTCGGCCTGGGGGAGTTGATTAACCAAATCGACGGCGCTTGTTGGATTGTCGGGGCTGAAACGCATGTCTAACGGGCCTTCAAAGCGGAAAGAGAAGCCCCGCTCCGGGGTATCCAATTGCATGGACGACAAGCCCAAATCCAACACGATACCCTGAATACCTCCCCAACCCAAAGCATCAAGCTGCTCGTCCAGAGTTGTGTAGGAGGCCTGCACCAGCACAGCACGTTCCCCAAAAGGAGATAATCGCTCATGGGCTAAACGCAATGCCTGAGGGTCGAGATCCAGGCCTAATAGTCTTCCATTCGGAGAACTTGCGTCCAGGATTCCCCACGCGTGACCGCCGGCTCCAACCGTACCGTCAACATATAATCCACCGGATTGGGGACGCAGCGCCTGGATTATCGAATGGTAAAGTACGGGCAAATGAGACATCGGTTGGTCAGTCCAATTCGTCAGATGGATCGATCAGTTGGTGGTGAGGAATAGCCCCACCCCGATTACATCGATTTTTCAGCCTCATCTACAAATCTAGGTCTGCAAAGCGCTGGGAATTTGCGTCTACATTACTCAATAAAGTTACTTGTTCATCCCAATCTGCCGGAGCCCATATTTCAATCGCTTCGCCAACACCCACTATCACGGCCTCTGTTTGCAGCCCGGCCACATCGCGCAGGAATTGCGGAATCAGGATTCGCCCAACCCGATCCAGATCAACCTGGCTGGCATTGGCAAAAAGTAAGCGGCGCACTTCACGCGTCACAGGATCTGTGGTATTCATTAGGGTGAGTTTCTCGAAAACTGACTTGAAAGCCGATTCCGTAAGGAGGCGCAAATTGCGGTCAAATCCTTGTGTCAGATACGCGCCAGCAGACAATTCATCGCGAAAACGTGCGGGAATTGTCAAACGTCCTTTATCATCTAGCGTGTGGCGGTACTGACCCAAAAACATATGTTCTACACATCCATTAACAATCACACGCCGGTTTCCCGGCGCGCCACTTCTTCCCACTTTAACCCACAAACACACACAGTATATACGAAATACACCTAAAATGCAAGTAGTTTTATCCAAATTGAAAGGACTATAAAATATGAGTAACCATCCCCCTCATAAGGATTACTGTAGCTATTTTTCCGGACTTGACGCTGAAGTTCCCCTTTTAAATGGCGCGCGCGGTCGCTACATCAATTTTGATAATGCGGCCTCTACCCCTGCCCTGGCTCCCGTGCAAGAGGCCGTTAATCAATTTCTTAGTTACTACAGTAGCGTTCATCGAGGCACAGGTTTCAAGAGCCAGCTTTCCACGCATATCTTTGAGCAGGCACGAGAGATCATTCTGGCGTTTGTGGGGGCGAGTCCTGGCGAACACACATGCATTTTTGGCAAAAATACGACCGAGGCAACAAATAAATTAGCGCGCCGCTTCCCCTTCACCCCCCAGCGCAATGTGGTGCTGACCAGCAGCCTGGAACATCACTCCAACGACCTCCCCTGGCGGGAAGCCGCCGAAACCATCCATATTGGTCTAACACCTGATGGCCGCATCGACGAAGATGACTTTGACGAAAAAATAGCTCAATACGGTGAGCGCCTGGCACTCGTGGCGATCACCGGGGCCAGCAACGTGACCGGGTTCCTGACCCCTATCCACCGCCTGGCTGAAAAAACGCATGCCGTTGGCGCCCAAATTGCCGTTGATGCCGCCCAGCTAGCGCCCCATCGCAAGGTGGATATGCGTGCGCTGGAAGATCCCAGCCATCTGGATTACGTTGCCATTTCAGCACACAAGATGTACGCCCCCTTTGGCACGGGCGCACTGATCGGTCGCCGCGACACTTTTGAGCGGGGCAATCCCGACCTGGTTGGTGGCGGCACGGTGGAGATTGTTACCCTGGAGGATGTCACCTGGGCTGGCCCGCCAGATCGTGATGAAGCGGGCAGCCCCAATGTAGTAGGCGCAGTGGCTTTGGCAGCCGCTATCCGGCAATTAGAAAAAATTGGCATGGATGTGGTCGCCCAGCACGAAGCATCTCTTACCCAATATATCCTTGAAAAGTTGTCGAACGTGGGGGCGGTTGATATTTACGGCGATCGCGATGCATCCAACGCTGAACAACGCTTAGGGGTTATCCCCATTAATATACGGGGGATGTCACACTTTTTGGTGGCGTCTATCTTGGGTCATGAATTCGGTATTGGTGTACGCAATGGCTGTTTTTGCGCGCATCCCTATTTGTTACACTTACTAGGTCTCCCGCCCGAAGAAGCCAAAAATGTGCGCACCCGCATGCAAGCCGGTAACCGCTCAGACATGCCAGGATTAGTGCGGATTTCATTTGGCTTGTACAACACCACCGATGAAATTGACCGCTTGCTATCTGCGCTGGAAAAAATCGTAAAGGGTGATTATCAGGGAGATTATATTCAAGACAAAGCCACCGGCGAGTTCTATCCCCAGGGTTGGCAGCCCAATTTCGAAAACTACTTTATGTTTAGGACTTACGCAGTTCATTGAAAATTTACCGAAAAATAGGGGTGTGTGGGGTGCGGAGCACCCCACACACCCCTATTTTTCGGACTTTCCTCTCGCAAGTGCGTAACTCCTAATGTTATAAGATAACAGAGTGACAGACATTTTGTAAATGTCTGTCACTCTGTTTTTGCTTCAGAATTAAAATGCCGGTTTAGGCTAATGTTCCTAGTTGGATCCATCTTCCTCAAAGAGTATTCACAATTGACGTTGGTTAACGCGCCTCCGGTGGTGAAAGTCTAGGAAGAAAAGTGGGGGAAATCTTCGACGAACTTCTTTGCCTTTAACATTATTTGTGTTATTCAACGCCAGCCAGAACCCGACTCTCTTCAATACGCGCCTGGGACACTTCCATATCGAGGCGTGTCGAGAGCACTAAAGCCACCACCAGTACAACAACTTCTAGAGCGAAAACCGTGGCATAGGCTGCAAAGGCATTGCCGCCTGTAAGGGCACGGACCGCATCCACGATACCACCACCCATTAAGCTGCCAAAGGCATGACCAACCATATTCGCTACGCCCCACACCCCCATTAGCATCCCGGCGCGAATTGCGGTGGTAAAAGAAATTACCCCGGTGAGCATTCCAGCTCCGGCAAGCCCGGTTCCCAGCCCCATCACAAAGACCAGCCCCTTGAACAAGCCGGGGTTGCCCATCAAACCGGCCACGATTAGCCCCACAAAAACCACAATACTCGAAATCATACCTATGCGCATCAGGCGTAAGTATCCCAACCATTTTAGTAGAATTGCGCCGGAGAGCAGCATAGAAATCATCACACCGAGGCCCCAATACATTGTCAGACGGGTAGTGTCACCAACTGGCATATTGAGTACCAGCGCCCCGTACGGCTCTAGCAACACATCTTGCGCCAGCGTGCCCACAAAGGTAAAGAAAACTAACAAAAAGAAAAGCCGCACTTGCTTATCTGCAAGGACATACTCTTTCAAGACAACTTTGAAAGGAATTTGCCGCGCTTTCTCAGCAGCAACCGCATGCTTTTTACTGCGGGGTTCTTGCCACAAAGCGGCAAAGATCGCCAGAAAAAAGACAATCACGGCCACACCTAACGCCACATTGACCAGGCGCGCCGCGTCATATGTTTCGAGTGCTTTCCCCAATCCACCGGCGCCGGCAATCAAGCCCAGCAAAGTGGCCACTTCGTACAGGGTGATCGCACGAGCTTTTTGATCTCCGCTGAAACGGTCGGAGAGCAAAGCCTGAAAAGTATTGTGCCCCAAATTGCG
>CAYFMI010000040.1:0-35838 GCA_964344175.1 uncultured Anaerolineales bacterium | reverse complement strand
GCAGAGAACTCATGGACCTTCTACCCTTTCAGCTCAAGGTAGCAACTTGGGTTAAGTAATACGATGGTTCTTTTCATTGCAGTTTCTCCGTATGTTTAGATATTTTTGCCAAACCCCGTCAGGGCGCGATTGCGGTGTCGTAAGCAAATTCGATATACGCCCCGTAAGGATCAACATAGTAGATATACAAGTCGCCATAATTTCCTGAGCCGGTTTTATAGCAAATGCGCGCGTTTTGTATGATGGCGGTTTTTACCGAAACCCCGCTGGCGTCTACGAGTGTTTGGCAATCCGCATACCCTGAGGCATCGAACACCAGCAATATGCCCCCAACGCCAACCAGTTCGCTTGCCGCCATATTCGCGGTGACATCTGCGCCGCCGTCTCCCAGATCAACGCTTTCGCCATCATTAAGGGTGACAAACCCGGAAATGATCTGAGGCGTTGGCGTAGCCATGGCATTCGGATCCAAAACCACTGTGCCGTCGCCGCCACCGACAAGACCCGGGTCTATGGTATTATCGTCGGGGTTAATAATGCCATTGGACGAAGCATTGGGGTCCACGACCTGGGTAGTTACTACGACCTCAACCAGCGTGCTGTCATCACACGGCGTTCCCCAGGCGGCTAAACGAAAAATCCTTTCACCCACAATGTCGGAAAAGAAACCCTCGGCATCCGTGTGATTGACATCATTGCTATTTAGAGTAACTCTACAAGCATCGCGGACATCCCATTCCACCAAAAAACCGTCGTTCAGGTTGACGCTGGCCGGAGCAGTGAAATAGCGAATATCAGGCAATGTGATGGCTGGCGGCAGACTGTTATTGCCCGCAGGGGGATTGTTAGCCGGTGGATTGTTCCCGGCGGGAGGGTTGTTATTCGCCGGGGGATTGCTATTTCCTGGTGGATTATTGCTTGCAGGAGGGTTGTTGTTCCCGGGCGGGCTGCTGCCCCCCGTAGAGGGGGAAGTGGTCGGCGCAGCGCCAGGGTTGCCGCTTGAACTCGCAATTGCAGTGGGCGAGTTTGCAGACGGCGGAGGCGGCGACACAGGGCTGCCGGAGATATCCGCCGCGGGAGGCGGCCCGGCCACGCCGCTTTCGCACGATTGCACGATCAGCGAGTAGGTTACCTGGCCTGGCAGTGTTTTTACATTCCCGGCGGTATCAATGGCAAAGGCCTGATATTCCAATGCGCCGCCCGCGCCGTTGAGAACGACCCTGGCTTCCGCAGCGACATCCACCGTTCCGGAGAAACTGCCACCCCCATTGTGAGATAAGTTCAACGTCCTCCAGGAATCAGAAGGTGTTCCCGATTGCCCGAAGTCGTTATAACGGTATTGCACACCGGCGGATTGAATCATCCCCGAATCATCTCCAACGCTCATCGAGATGGTCAGTGTGGTAGGTCCGCAGGAAGAATCGTTGTAGTAAACGCCCTCGCTGGATGTGGTCAGGTTGCTGATCACTGGCGCAGCTGTGTCGGCAGTGATGCCGGAAACAGGCAGATTGCACGCCGCCAGCAGCAAGCTCATTAATACGATTTTTCCTATCCAATAAGATAATCGAATATGTTTCATAATAATCTCCCTTTTGTATTACTCGTTCTGCAGATAACTGTACTCAATCGTCAAGAGCGGGGTGCTGCCCTGAAAAGAAATGTAGTCACCCGTACCATTGCCATAATCGCTCGCATCAAATGATGTGAGGATCTGAACCCATCGAGAACTATTCTGCAAGCTTGCTTTGACATAGTTGCTTACATCAATGGAGTCCGGACATTTTTGGTAGCTGGTTTCTTGGGAACCTGGCCCGCCATAATCGCTGATTTCTATTGTGCCGATATCGTTATAACCAAAGTACAGTTCGCTATGGATAAATGGATCACCGGTCATTTGACAGTTGCCCGGGCGGAATGTCGCTGAGAGAATGGTGGCGTAGGCGGGTAAGTTAAAAATGTCGAAAGTCCAATATCCTTCACATCGCCACTCATCATCAACTTCACCGACGAATGAGGGCGCCCCTAATATCAAATCGGGCGTTCGTTTGGGGCAAAGAGAACCGCTGTTATCCGCGACGAATGTGGCTGTCATTTGCGTCGTTATTGTTACCGGCGTGGCGGTTGGGAGCGGCAGCGCTTCAGCGGTCGGCATAGCGATTTCACCGTTGGTGGTTGAACCTGAAGGAGTCGGCACAGTAACACCCCCGGTGTTCAATGGCGTGGATACGCAAGCGATCACTCCCAAAGCCATGACTAATAAAATGTTTGTGAGATGTTCTTTGTCTTCCATGGCATTCTCCTAATATTTCATCTACTCGAGTTTAGACAAAATGTGATGGTCAAACCGCCTGTAAAACCCCTATATATGGCGTAAAAACTAATTTTGTCTAAATGCGAAATTAAAGGTGTGTATTTAATTACCAGAGTCGGCGCGCTGATTGCGCTATGAGAGGCTAACGCCTGGCTACAGGAACTGCACAACAGGTTCGAGTAGCACCTGGCGTAACTCACGAATCGCAGCTTGAGTTCGTGGTATCGAAACCGAAGCGGGCTTTCGTTATCGGTGAGATATCTGTGCCCAGCGTCGGGTTGATGATCTCGGTTAGCAGGGGCATACATGTGTTGCCGCGCTGTTGGGTATAACGATCCATCGATTGAATGACCTGCTGAAAGGCCTGATGTCCAAAGGTGCTTTCGATATAATCCCAAAAACAAGCGCTGGTGTCATAGTAGCGCGTGTTCCCAAACGTAATCGGAACGCCGTACTGGTCGTAGAAGTCGCCCGCTTGATCGGATGGAATCGTCAGGTTGACATATGGCTCAATTTCGTCTTCTTGTTGGCTGTTGGTGCGGTTGTTCCAGTCCTGGCGATATTGGGTGATATCCGCCTGAGATGAAGAACAGAAGATGACAGTTTGATTTTGCACCGGTGTACTGTGATACTCCATAAATGGATCGTAGCGTTCGATGCTATAAACAATTTCGATAGACTGGGGAGCCTGAGTGATATTCGAAAACAGGGAAGATAACTCATAACCGATATCGACAAAGGTTCCAAAGCTCTGCTCATTGGCCGGAGTGAGGCCGGTTTTAGAAAGCCCTAGAGAAAACGACCGCGATTCTCCCTGGGGGTAGGTTGTGATTGTAAGAGAAGCGTAAAAATTGTCTTGGGGGTTGACCTCGCTTGAATATCAGGTAGCTGGCCTGGTTTGGCGCAGGGCAGGCGCCATCGTGGTAGAGCATCGGGTACGACCAGGCTTCCGTGTGCATTGAAGGCGAAGTCCATGAATCCGCTTCTTGCGAGTGAGGGGATGAATCCGCAGCGGGCGTTTCTTGCGTCTCAGGAGGATTGGCTAATGCTCCCACTGTCACCCGCGTGGACGGGGCATCAGTTTCAGATAGATTTTGGATAGGGGCATTGCATGCCAGTGCAACGGCGATGAGAATCAGGGCAACCCAAAGCAAATGCGAATTTCTAGGTGACATAGGATCTTCCTCACATTGTGTTGTTCAAAATGCTATACCCTGGTCAATTTTCTGACCGGGGCCTTGACGGTTGACAGGAAATTGTATAAGGTTACTCCCTGATGCCCGAACCCATCGGAGTTCGGTCATCAGGGAATGCCGGGCGGACAATCATCAGGGGCTGATTTCAGTATTGTAAGAAACGTCCACATATGAATTCGCGAGGGTGTCGAGGTCAAGGAACATGCCGTTAATGGTCAGATAGCCATAATTGCCGCTGCCGGTTTTGTAGCAGACGATGTCGTAAGTTGTGATACTGACGGTGCTGTATGCTCCAGAATTGATATAAGATGTACAATCGGCCACGCTGGGCTGGCCGCCATACCACACCGCCAATTGTGACCCCCAAACAGCGTAAAGCACAGTATCGCTGGATTGGGCATCAAAGATGATGTCATCGCCGTTACCGTCACCCAGGTCGAGGCTGTATTCATCGTAGACACTGCCGGAGCCTTTGGATACGGTGGCGGAGGGTTCAACCACAACCTGAACCGCCTCGTTGACTTCATCGGGGTTGTTGCAGTTCCCGCCGCGGGCTGTCAGGGTGTGCGTCCAGGTCTGGTAGCTGTTATCGCTGGGGGCGCTCAACGTGGTGCTGCCACTGGCGTTGACGCTCGAACCATCCAGGAAGACGCCGCAAACGGCATCGCTGGTGTCCCAGCTCAAGGTATACGAATCGCCGGGGCTGAGTGAGCCATTGGGGCCGTTGAAGGAGTTTATCGAAGGCAAGATATAGAACTGAGTCACGCATTCTTTCACATCCACATAAAAAATGCTGCTCGAAGTTACCTGCCCTTGCAGATCGGTGACTTCGATAATCCCCTCAACCCAGCCATCCCCGCTCATTTGGCCGAATAAGTCGTTACCTGCATTGACGTCAGCCGCGTAGTCGCCGATGCCCAGTTGATACATGCTGGCCGTGTAATTGTAGGATGCCACGATCATAAGCCCTTGTCCGTAACCGTAACGCACAATGGCAGATGAAATCTGGTCTAACGGGTCAATGGTAGCCTGAATTTGCATGCTGGTTTGTTCGCCGCCTGAACAAACCCCGTAATGAACCGGGTTGGGGTAGGTTTGAATGCTGCTGATGGAAATCGGTTGCGATGCGGGGGCTTGGGGGGGCTGCCCGACAGCGCTGCTGCAGCGTTTTATTTCAATCCCTGCCGGGTGTCCGCCCCCTGGCTGGTTGGTATTGGGGTACGTTTGCCAGTTGTTCGATCCATCACTCGCCATGATCTGATACTGAAAAACGCCGTCTGCCCCGTTTAAGAAAGATGCGGCCTCTGCATTCATATCCAGGTTGATGGAATAATTCCCGCTGCCGGATGATGAGAGATCTTTCTCAATGAAATTCCCGCCCGCTCCGGTGGTGGAATTCATGTAGTTGTAACGCACGTAAACTCGTTTGATGCTTCCCGCATTGTCTGAGACCTGCGCGGTAAGGGTCAACGAAGTAGTGCCACAACTATTGCCGTCGTAGTATGCCGGTCCGTTATCTTGCACGTTGGAGATCGTTGGCGGTGTGGAATCATTGGCGTTATTATTTCCAGAAGATCCTGACGGCGGCGTGGAGCCGGATTTTCCAGTCGGTGTGGATGTGGGGCTTGGCGAACCTGAACCAGGGGGAGGGGGGGGAGATCCGCTGGTAGGAGGCGCAGCCGAGGAAGATGTGTTCCCCGAAGATGCCACCCCACCAACACATGATTTGACAGATAATGCCTTGACGTTGCCTTCGGGCTCGGTTTGAGCATTGCCTGCCGTGTCGATGGCATAGACCTGATAGACCAGCATACCATCTGCGCCGGAGAGAATGGCATTGGCTTCAGAAGCAACGTCAATGGTCCCGGTAAATCGTCCCGCGTCGGCAACTCTGAAATCCGCTTGTTGCCAGTCTCCGTTGGCATTGTCGTTCGTGTAGCGATATTGAACGCCTACTGCGCGGATAAGCCCAGAGTCATCCGAGACATCCATTTCGATGGTGATATTCGTCGGCCCACAAGTTTGCTCATTATAATAGCCCGTTTGATTGGAGAGAGAAAGATTGCTGATGACCGGCGGTGTTGTATCATCGGTTCCCAAATCCGTAGAAGATAGCCATACGGGCATGTTGCAGGCAATGCTTAACAGCAAAAGAAAGCTAAGTGCTCCGATAAGTTGCATGAGTGTTTTTTTCATCACGATACCTCCTGATAGACGGGTTGTGTATACTTCTAAAAAATGTTTCTGAAAATCCACCACACGCTCAACAACACTGGGAGTACAAGCGCTCCGGTACAAATTGGAAAGTTGAACACCGGCCGAGGGGCTTCTGTAAATTGCGGTGTGGATGTCTCAACCTGGGCTGTGGGGTGGTTCTGTGATGATTGGGGGGTGGGCGCCGGTAAAGATGTTTGCGTTGCTCCTGTTTCAAAAGTGGCCTGAATATTCGGGATACCCCAATCCGCGAGACGGGTGTTGATTGTGCCGCGTCCCCCGGTGGCGGTAAAGAAATTCACCATTGCACCGACAGATTGTTGAGCGGAATATTGCTGAGAAAGAAAGGAGAAGAAAGCGAATTCTGCGGGAGAGAATTTAGCATCGGAAAGCAATAGAATCGCCAGGTTGAAGTTAGTTGGCGCATCGGGGTACGCGGGGAGGCGGCTTCCCCCGGCAGCGGCGGCTATTTCTTCAATGGTGTGGGTTTCTACGCTTTGCGCGGTGACGCGTTCCAGATTAGTGAGATCAGGGTCGTGGAGAATATGCACATCGGGCACTTCATCGGGGTGTATCAGCCCCATGAGATACAGTTCCAGGGGTGCAAAGAGACCTTCTGCCCAATCAGCTTTGAATGTGCCGTCACCGTTTGGGGTGAAAAAATATAATCCATCAGATGTTTCATAGCCCTCACTCATAACGCCTGAAATATCTGTATTCCCAACCCAGTGCGCGCCATCAGAAATCCCCTGCTCTGTCCCCAAGAAGGCTGACCAGGTATGACCAATTTCGTGGTTTAACAATTCAAAGCCCGAGTAAGTCATCGCCAGCAAGCGCCCCTGTGAGCCATACTCGGCAGTGTAGTCGGCGCGATTTATCCCCAAGTTTTCTGCTGGATCACGCAACCCCCCAGAATGGGCTTTCATGCCCAGATCGCCGCGCACAACCATAAAGTTGATGAAGTCAAATTCGTCGGGGTAAACAGAATAGAACTTTCTGGTAATCGCTGGCCCGTCGTAGTCGCTGATATTGGGGAAGTTTCCGGAATAAGTTTCACCCGCAGGGTCAACAATAAAGAAAGCATACTCACTGGCGTAAAGGCCATTGGCAACTTGTTCGACAGGAAATTCAATGTCCGGAGAGACGGTTCTCAATTCCATGTAACTGATGGTTTCAGTTTGTCCGTTTGTATAGGCAATTTCAGCCGTGAGCCAGACGGTCGCCAGTGCGATATCGATCCCATTTTCATGATACGAAATCGGAAAGAGTAAATCATCGGGGAACATGGCTGTGCTGATGCCTTCAAGCGAGTAAACGCCATCGCCCGCGGTGCGATCTCCATTGGTGCCGTCGTCAAAAAGTGGGTAGTTCGGTTCATCGGCAAATTCGGGCTTAAGGGTTACGGCAGCCACATCTCCACCAACTGTAAAGAGTTCGAGTGTTGTGCTATCATGCCCATCGGCATAGATTGCGGTAGGGCTAAAACGGTGATAGGTTTCTGCCTGGGCGGTTGCAGGCTGAAACATAAGCATCGACATCGTGCCAAGAATTAATGTTACAAGGGTGAAAGTTCTAGATCTCATAATGGTCTCTTTTCAATTGCATACGGGGATGAAACGAAAATTGCCCGCTCTTTGGAAATCCCGGGAATTATTTCCACAAGAGCTAAACTACTTCTTCGACTTGCTTTTGTCCTGAGATGTTCGTCGGGTTTCTTCATGGAGTTGCTCGTGAACGTAGGCGAATAACTCTTCGACGCTCGAAAAACCCTTGCGCGTGCCAGAAACGGGGTCTTCTATCGAGGCATACCATGAAGCAGTGACATCGTTTTTTTGACGCCACAACCTGAGAAGGTAAGAACGGTAGATGTGTTGGTCTGTGTCCATAAGTTGTTTACATCTTATCGGGCTACCGTCAGGAAAACGTCAGCTTTGTATCTACGATATTAGATTTCTCATCGCAGTTCCTAAGGTGGTGATCCTACTTCGGGTATAATGTGCCGAATGGATTCCCAATGACAGAATTGCAGATTTTTTTATTTGGTTCATTTCAGGCCGCTCTCGATTCAACGGCTGTCACAGATTTTGAATCGAACAAGGTGCGTGCCCTGTTGGCGTATCTGGCCGTGGAGGGAGATCGTCCTCACAGCCGCGATGCGCTGGCGGGCTTGTTGTGGCCCGAACATGGGGACGCAGTCGCCCGAAAAAATTTGCGCCAGGCGCTCTCCAATCTACGTAAAGCCATTGGGGACGATCAGTCAGCAACCCCCTTTTTGTTCGTTACACGTAGCACAGTGCAATTTGACCGGCACAGCCCTCATAGCCTGGATGTTGCTCAATTTGGGGCCTTGTTGGATGAGTGTGACGATCACCGTCACCGCCGTCTAGAAGCATGTGCGGCCTGTGCCGGTCGTTTGCAACGGGCGGTCGATCTCTATCGGGGTGACTTTCTGCGAGGATTTTATATTGAAGATAGTGTTGCATTTCAGGATTGGATGACACTGGCGCGAGAACGGTATCATCGTCAGGTTGTGCAGGCGCTATCGGTGCTTGTGGCCTATTACCAGGCGCGGCGCGAATACAAGGCCGCCCATCAATGCGCGAATTTGCAGGTGGAGTTGGATCCCTGGCGGGAGGAGGCCCATCGTCAGTTGATGCACTTGCTGGCCTTAAGTGGCGAGCGTAGCGCCGCGTTGATGCAGTTTGAGCGCTGCCGAAAGATTCTGGATGTCGAGTTGGGGGTTGAGCCTGTTCCAGAAACTGTTCTTTTATATGAGCAGATCAAATCGGGTGAGTTGACCGAGCAATTATCAGCCCCATCCCAAACAAACCTGCCCGTAGAAATGACGCCCTTCGTTGGGCGGACCGAGGAATTGCATCAACTGGCAGAGCAATTGCGTGACCCGGATTGCCGGTTGATAACCCTGGTTGGGCCGGGGGGAGTAGGAAAAACGCGCCTGGCATTGCAGGTTGCTGCTGAAGAGGTCTATCACTTCACTCATGGAGTATATTGGGTTTCGTTTGCGGGCGTGCGTTCTGTGCAATCTATTCCCTACACGATCGCCGACGCGTTGCATTTCTCTTTCCAGGGGCGCGCAGAACCCCTCGATCAACTAATTGATTATTTGCGCGAAAAAGAGACTTTGCTGCTTTTGGATAATTTCGAGCAGCTTTTAGATGGTATCGAAGCGTGTGTGAAGATTTTACGCGGCGCCTCAAAGGTGGTGTTGGTGGTGACTTCGCGGGAGAATTTGGGATTGCAGGCTGAACGAATCTTTGAGGTGGGAGGGTTGCCATACCCAAAGGGGGATGAGTACGGGAATATCGAGGAGTTTGCAGCCGCGCAGTTATTCATCAGACGGGCGCGGCAGATGCAACCCTATTTTTCGCTGAATGTAGATTCGCAAAAGAATGTGGCGCGCATTTGCCAATTGGCCGAGGGCTTACCCCTGGCAATTGAGTTAGCCTCCACCTGGGTGCGCACGTTGACGCCTCAGCAAATTGCCCAAGAAATGGAAGACAGTATCAATATTCTGGCTGCAGAAATGCGTGATATTCCCGAACGCCACCGCAGTCTGCGGGCAACTTTCGAACATTCCTGGGAATTACTGACTGCTGAAGAGCGCGCTGCATTGCGGAAGATGGCCGTATTTCGGGGTGGCTTTAGCTCAGAAGCGGCTGAAAAGATAACCGGTGCGAGTTTGGCAATTTTCTCTTCATTGGTCGAAAAATCGCTGGTGCGGCGCGCTCATAGCGGGCGTTATGATATGCATGAATTGTTACGACAGTTCAGCACCGAAAAACTGGCTGATGAAAGCAGTGACGTTTTAGAAACACACAGCCGGTATTATTTGACCTATCTCCAGGGGATGCAAGAATCACTCAAAAGTGAGAACCAGCCCGTGGCGTTAGCCGAGATTGGCCTTGAAAACGAGAATATCCAACAGGCGTGGGGATGGGCTGTCGATCAAGGTCAATATGCTCCGGTGTTGCTGGCGCTCCCGGCGTTGCAAGTATTCTACGAAGCCCTCAGCCGTTATCGGGAAGGGTTCGAGATATTTACGGCTACGGCATCCCAGATGGCAAGCGCAAACGCCGATGAGAAAGTTCTGTGGAAAGTGAAATCTCGCCAGGGTGTGTTCGCGTTTCGGGTGGGTGAATATACTCTTGCTGATGAATTATTGCAAGAGAGTTTGGCGCATTTTCGTGTGGTTGCCCATGAACCCGATGAGGCGTATGCGTTGCACGCCTTAGGGAATTTGGCCTATTTGCGCGGTGATTTCGTCGGGGCAGAAAATTATCATCAGATGGGATTGAAAATTCGGCGCAGGCTGGGCGATCCCTATGACATCAGTATGGCGCTCAATGGGTTGGGACTGGCTGTTTATATGCAGGGTGATTATGGGCGTGCCGGTGATATTTTTGATGAGAGTTTTGCGGTGCATCAGGCCATCAATGACCCCTGGGGTATGGCGATCCGCTATAACAACATGGCTTTGGTGTCCCATGCGCTGGGGGAGTATGCCGAGGCCGAGATGCGCTATCAGCGCAGTTTAGCGTTGTGGGAGCAGGTGGGGCAAGCTCACGGTATTGCCAGTTGTTTTAATAATTTAGGCTTAGTGCTGGAAGCGAAGGGGGAGTACGAGCAAGCCCGTCAGCGCTATCGGGCTGGGTACGACATGTTTGTTGAAATCGGCCATCGCTATGGTATGGCATCGTGTCTGAATAATTTAGGAAATATTGCCTCAGCGACGACAAATTACGAACTAGCGCATCAATTGTATTTCCAATGCCTGGCGATCCGCGAGAAATTGGGGGATCAGCGCGGTCATGTCAGTGTATTGAACAATTTGGGGCAGATTGCTACTCTGTCTGCGGAGTATCCGGCAGCTAAAGCGTATTTTATAGATGCGCTCAAAAAATCCCAGGCGAATAATTTGGTCCCGGTGGGTTTGGAAAGTTTGGGTGGTTATGCGGCCCTACTGGCAAAAAATGGGGAGGGCGTGGACGCGGCTCGAATATTGGTGCATGTTTTACATCATTCAGCCAGTAATCATGAACTCAAAGATCGGGCCAAGCAGCAATTGGATAACCTTGCAAAAAATCTATCTGCCGGGCAATTGAGTGAGGTTCAAGAAGAAGGTCAGCAAAGTTCTTTTGACGATCTGGTGAACGCAATCGTACTCGGTGCAGAGAATTAACGAATTCTGGCTGCGGATTGGATGAAGACCCTGGCCTATCAGGCGGGGTCTTAGTTTTTGATCTATGTCAAAGAGACCAGATTAGTCAAACTAATCTGGTCTCTGACAGGAGGAGAGAAGTACTGGCTATTTAAGTTCGCGTCCGAAGGGAAAGAGCGCCAGCGGAATCAGCTTGAAGTGTTGCTTGGCGAAAGGGATGCCGATGATCGTGATCCCGAGGATCAACCCGTGGATGAAGTGCGAAACGGCAATTTCCCAACCGAACAGGATGGCCCAAATGATGTTGAACAGCAAACTCAGAGGGTGGTCGAATTCCTCCGAGACGGTAATCTCACGCCCAAAGGGAGTCATGGTTGCCACACCTAATTTGATCGCTTGCTTGCCAAAGGGGATCCCCACAATGGTAACGCAGACCAATAATCCACCGAGAATATAGCCGATACCGGAGATGAATCCCCCGAAAATCAACCAGATTAAATTACCCAAAAAACTCATTGCCTGTCTCCTTCAATAATTGTAGGAGTTACGCACTTGCGAGAGGAAAGTCCGAAAAATAGGGGTGTGTGGGGTGCGGAGTACCCCACACACCCCTATTTTTCGGTAAATTTTCAACGAACTGCGTAAGTCCTAAATTGATAAATATGCGCCAGGTAGGACAATCCTGCCCAGTTTTATGGATACATGTTATCAAGTTATATGTGCATCCAAATCAATATACGATCATACCATGCCCGGGTTGCACTTGACATGCTAAAATGGGGCGTAAGATTTTCGGGAGTATGTGGGTCAAATACTGGACTGAACAAAGGGCGTTATCTGTTTTACAGACATTGCGCCCGCGAATTATGACAGGGATTATGTAGGAGTGCATGGATGAATTTCCAAACCGAAAAGCAACCCACAGAAATGATAAAAATCTATAGCACAGTTTGGTGCCCAGACTGTAAGCGTGCCAAGAAATTCTTTGGCGAGCAGCGTATTCCCTATTTCAACATTGATATTGAGCAAGACGCCGAGGCGATGAGTTATGTTGAGCACATTAACAACGGTATGCGAATTGTCCCTACGATCGTTTTCCCCGATGGCTCAATTCTGACGGAACCCTCGAATGCTGAGATAGCCCAAAAATTAGGATTGACCACCAAAGCAAAGCAGTCTTTTTACGACAGCATTGTCATTGGCAGCGGCCCGGCAGGGCTGACTGCCGCGCTCTATATGGCCCGCGAGGGCATGGATGTCCTCGTTATCGAAAAGGCCGGATTAGGCGGTCAGGTGGGCATCACCCAAATATTAGATAACTTTCCAGGTTTCGATGAAGGCATCCCCGGGGCAGAGTTCGCCGATCGCCTGGTACGCCAGGCGCGCCGCTTTGGGGTAGAGATCTTGCAGGCCCAGGAGGTTGTCCGCATTCATCAAGAATGTGATTACCACTGCGTACAAACCGGTGACGGCTCAGAGTATAGCGCCAAGGCAGTGCTGTTGGCGACCG
The DNA here is from genome assembly GCA_964344175.1 of uncultured Anaerolineales bacterium. Taxonomy (GTDB): domain Bacteria; phylum Chloroflexota; class Anaerolineae; order Anaerolineales; family UBA11858; genus NIOZ-UU35. Next base: position 23,428 of record CAYFMI010000040.1, on the reverse strand, counting down.
GGGCGCGTTATCGAAAATTGGGCGTCCCCGGCGAAGACGAGTTGATCGGTACAAGCATTCATTTTTGTGCCACTTGCGACGGCGCTTTTTACAAGGGCAAAAAGGTGCTGGTGATCGGCGGCGGCAACAGCGGGTTCGAGGAAGGGCTTTTCCTGACCAAATTTGCCGACCAGGTTGATATTGTCGAATTCATGCCTGAAGTCAAGGCCAGCCAAATTTTGCAGGACAAAGTTGCCTCCCGCCAGGACATGACGGTGACAGTCAATCACGCCGTAAAAGAATTTCGCGGCGAGAAAAAGATTGATACTGTCGTCGTTGAAGATCGCGCCAGCGGTGAAATTAAAGAATGGCATTATGATGGTGTTTTCGTTTTCATCGGCCTGACACCCAATGCCGATTTAGTCAAAGAGCAAGTTGAGATCAACCGCTTTGGATTTATCGTATCGGATGCCGCCTTGATGACCAGCAAACCCGGCATCTTTGCAGCCGGAGATGTGCGCGCCGGTTCAACCAAGCAGGCGGCTTCCTCGGTAGGAGAGGGCGCCACAGCAGCCTTGAATATCCGCGAGTATCTGAAGGCAGTGTAGGAGACTTTTCATGAAACGAGCCGTCAGCGTCAGCCTGGGGAGTTCGTCACGGGATAAGAAGGTTGTTGTTGATTTCAAAGGGCAGGCTATTCAGGTTGAGCGCATCGGTACAGATGGCGATATCGCGAAAGCCAAACGCATGTACACTGAGTTAGATGGAAAAGCAGATGCCTTCGGTGTTGGCGGGGTGGATCTATACCTCCGTTTGGAGGGGCGCGAGTACCCGCTGCGGGCGGCCCTGAAGCTGATCGAGCAGGTGAAACAAACTCCTGTAGTGGATGGCCGCGGCCTGAAGCACACACTAGAGCGGCGTGTCTTCGAGTTGGCCGCTCCCGCGTTGCATAACCTGCTTAGCGGCAGCAGGGGCGAAGTCGAGGGCCTGATCCTCGATGGAGTCCCACAGTTTCGCACCGCTTTCATCCCCGTAGCTGTCGATCGGATTGGCCTCGCCCAGGCGGTTACTGAAGTCAGCGAGCAAGTAATCTTTGGTGATCTGATGGTTGCTTTGGGGATCCCAATTCCTGTGCGCGGCTTAAAGAATTTCAAGCGCGTTGCACGTCTGATGCTGCCTTTCGTCAGCTATTTCCCGATGAGCCTGTTATTCTACGGCAGCAGCGGTGAAGAACATGAACCTCAATATGAGAAATTCTGGCTGGAATCGGATTTGCTGGCCGGAGATTTTCTCTTCATGAAAAAGTACCTCCCTCAGAACTTGAGCGGGAAAACCGTCATCACCAACACCACCACCGCAAAGAATATCGAGTTCCTACGAAAGCGTGGTGTTCACATGGTCATCACCACAACCCCGCGCTACGAGGGCCGTTCCTTTGGCACCAATATGATGGAAGCCGCCCTGACCGCCTATGCCGGAAAAGGCCGCTCGCTCTCCGATGATGAACTCAACGCCCTGATCGACGAGTTAGACTTGCGTCCCAATGTGCAGATGTTAAATTCCTGAACGGGGCGGCACAGTTCCATTGAGAGTGGCTTAAAAAAGGATGCCGACGCCAAACCTCCGGCATCCTTTTTTAGATTCTGGGGAATTCATAGTGATAGCTAACCAAAACCTGTAAAAAACTACATTTTCATGTTTGGGGTGAGGCGTGTACACTAACGTGAAATGTAATCTATGAGGAATCATCATGTCTGAATCTTCCACCCCGCCTAAACGCCAATATCCGAAATTCTACGAGAAATTTATCCCTCTAGCGATTGGTGCACTGGCAATTCTAATTGTTGGCATGTTAGCGTTTACCATCGCCGTTGCCGTCGGTGCCCTCCAATTTGGTTAAGGAGACATCATTATGACTTTTATTAACACATTCTTACCCTTTACCGCCTCTGCCATCAGTTTTATCTTCGCTTATTTTGTATTCGTTCGGTACATCAAAGACGACCGCAAAGGGAAGCACTTACTCTTATGGGGCATTGGGATGATCTTTTATGGCATTGGTGGTTTTTGTGAGGGCTATTACGGGGCCTTTGGGTGGAATGCGCTGGTATTTCGGATGTGGTATTTATTCGGCGCGATTTTGGTGGCCGCCTGGCTTGGCCAGGGGACGGTTTTCTTGCTTGCAAAACAAAGCTGGGCGCGCGCATTGATGGTGATCCTGTTCTTAGGCTCGCTCTACGGAGCGTATAAAGTCTTCAGCGCACAGTTGGATCCCAGCCTGCTCACCACCAGTGTCCACACCGGCAGCGAGTTAAGCGGTCATGCCATTGTGACATCGGGCGTGCGTTCGCTGACGCCAATTTTTAATCTCTATGGTACGGTCACTTTAGTGGGCGGGGCGGTTTACTCGGCCTGGATATTCTTCCGCAAGCGTGTTTTGCTGCACCGCACAGTTGGCAATATCCTGATTGCGGTGGGCGCGCTGGCCCCGGCCTTTGGCGGCGCATTCAGCCGCATGGGAGTCCCGGCGGCATTGTACATCGGCGAATTACTTGGCGCGGTGCTAATGTTCGTTGGCTTTTTACGTGCGACTACCCCGATGGATGAAACTGCTGCTGCGCAAACCTGAAAGAGATCATCACTCGATTTTGATCTAAAAACATGAGTCACCCCGAATCGCATATTCGGGGTCGTTTTTTATTTTCCCCATCCCCCTTCCCCGCCGGAAGGGGGGCTAAGTTTCGAAAAAACAGGTCAGCCAAAGCAATTTTGCTTTGGCTGACCTGTTTTTTCACTGATTCCCTTCCCCCGCAATTCGGGGGAGGGGCCAGGGGTGGGGGCAAATATTGATTTTTGGCAGTTCGACTGCACATAAAGATTAAATTTGGGATGCCTCATGTTTAGATGTGCAGTTTTCAGCGGGGTCATCCAACGATCAAACTGGTTTGGATTTCTCCTTTTTTTTCTTGCGCTTTTCTTTGATGCTTAACTTGGGTTGTTTTTTTGTTTCGCGCTTGCCCTTATCCTTCTTGCCTTTATCAGACATATCAACACCTCTCTTCCTGAATTTTGATAAAGATGTATTGATGTAAGTGTGGTTGGCAGTCAATTAGCTATCTTTATTATAGCAGGAGTTTTTCTAGGCTTGCATCTCCCACATTTGGCGCGTAAGCTGGATATGGCCCAGATGTGTGGCAGTGTGTTCCAGGGCATGGAGCAGCGCCCAGCCGCTAGAGAATGTGCGCTTATGAATGGGAGAATGGCGCTCTTTTTCCAGATCATCCAACCTGACCGAAACGAGTATGGCCCGTGTATAGTCTAGAGTGTCCTTGAGCATGGTTTTTATGTCGCTGGCTGTCAGGCCGTGAGATTCGAATTCTGCCGGACGGTCGCGGTTCGTTGTTTCGCCCTTGATTAAATCGCCAATCAGGTATTTCTGCGCGCCACAAAGATGAGTCACCAGCACGTTAATCGAGTTCATCTCCGGGCTGGGCTGCCAATCCAGCACCTCCTGAGGGAGATCTTCCACGGCACTGAGGATATCTTGATGCAATTGAGCGAGACAATTAAGATAATCGTTGAAAAATGAGTGCATGTGCTATTTCCTCTCATACTCGTGGCGCACAATGGCCTCAAAGGGGCATTCCGGAATGCACTCCATGCAGCCCCAGCAGCGGCTCATATCGATGAATGGCGCTTCATCGCGCTCGAAGCGCCGGAAGGCATTGCCACGGCAAATATCGGTTGCCAAACAGCGGCGGCAGGCGCGACATAAATCTTCATCCACTTTGAGCATAACTGTGCGGGCAGTTCCAACGGACATGAGAATTATTTTACCATCGGGTTATTCTCTGCTCGAAATTTTTGGCGAAAGGTATCTAAATTAACCATGTCAGCGCCAATTTGTAGATACCAATGATCCCAGCCGTTACAGGGTGCGCCGCCCATGAAGTGGCGACCCGCCTGGTGAATCGATCCCTCAAAGCCATCGTATGTACGGAGGCGTGCGTCAGGCTTAATAGTAGCAGTCCGTTTAGAATCTTTGCGAAAATACAAAATTTGCCCAGGCTGAAAGTAACCGCTTTCTAACAACGCTGAGAATGGGACTTTGGGTGCCAGTTTCTTCTTACTTCTGACATCAAATACAGCTGCATCAAATAATTCAGGTTGAACATTATCTATACGCTTTTGTGCAAGCGTAATGTATCTTTCTTCTCGCTCAATACCGATCCAAGAACGATGCAATCGTTTTGCTACTGCTCCAGTTGTACCGCTTCCCAAAAAAGGATCCAGCACCACGTCACCAGGATCACTGGCCGCAAGGATCACGCGGTATAACAGCGCCTCCGGCTTTTGCGTCGAATGCGCTTTATGCCCATTTTCGTCCTTGAGCCGCTCATTGCCACTGGTCAGGGGAAACAACCACCAATCACTGCGCATTTGCTTTTCATCGTTGAGACCCTTCATCGCCTGGTGGTTGAAGGTATAGCTGGCTCCCTGACTGACGCTGGCCCAGATAAGTGTTTCGTGGGCGTTGGTGAAGCGCACGCCGCGAAAATTGGGCATGGGGTTGGTTTTGATCCAAACGACGTCGTTCAGAATCCAGAAACCCAAATTCTGCATGATGGCGCCGACGCGGAAAATATTGTGATAAGAGCCGATCACCCAGATGGTGCCGGTGGGTTTGAGCACGCGCTGACAGGCCGCCAGCCAGTTACGCGTGAAATCATCGTAGGCTTCGAAAGAATCAAACTGATCCCAATCATCATCCACAGCATCAACTTTGGTCATGTCGGGGCGGTGGAGCTGCGCCCGCAGTTGCAAGTTATAGGGCGGGTCGGCGAAGATGAGGTCAACCGACCTCTCTGGAAGAGATTCCAGAACTTCGACGCAATCACCCTGGAGGATGGTATCAAGGGGCAAATTCATATATTCATCGCCTGCGTTTCAATGCTAGTGCTTCGTTGAGATGGGTGAGTTGATGGCGGCTGCCGGGGGTCAGCAGCAGCCCGGCGAGGGTGCGTTTACTCCAATATTGAATAATGCCCTCGGCGGCTTCGGGGACAGCCCCGTCGGCGCGCACATCTTCCAGCCGCTGAGGCGCTACATTGCTGTGTAATTGCGCGGGATCAAGTTCCAACACAATGTCACGCGTGCGCTGCCCCACGGCAAGACGGTAGTCCCGCAAGGCGGCGACATCCACCCCAGCGCTGAAATCGATCATCGCCTCGCTGCTCATCTCGTTGCCAGTATCTATATAGGGAACTCCCAGCCGGGCTGCCCAATCATCTTTCAGGAAAAGCTGCGGCGTCCCGGCCACCAGCCGGTTCATGACCACGTCTTCGATGCGGGCGATATGCCAGATGCACCAGGCTACCGAGTGCTCCTGGTTGGCGGGGATGCGGCGGATGTGGTCTTCGCCCATGTCGTCCAATATGGCATCTTCGAAAGACCACAACCCGGATGCAGACATCTTTGCTGCGTGAAGCATGGCATGCTGTTGGAGATAACTCGCGACGGCCTGCGCAGAGGTATTTTTTGCGTTGAGCGTTTTGCGCAATTTGGTCTGGGATTGGTTTAAGGCTCTGCGTTGGGTGTCAATATTAGTCATGCGATTGCTCCTGAATGTCGACTTGCCCATCGCTGATGACGACCATGCTGCCGGTCTGAATTTGTTCGATGGGGATTTGGTCTACGCAAGGGATTTCGGCGATGATGCAGCCCACGGCGGTGATCGTCTCGCATTCGGCATTGAGGATGGCTGCCGGGGCCTGGCCGCTGTGTTTGAGGCGATAAAGGGTATACGATCCCACAGTGGAGCCTTTGCCAGTGGGGAAGACCAACACTCTCCCGGTAATGGATTGGCCTTCGAGTTCGTGACCGCGCTCGACAACCAGGCCGCTATCGGGATCTACACCGCCGAAGAAGGAGATGCCCATCGTTGTGACCAGGGCTTCGCCTCGCGCCGCTCCTGGATAGATTGTGCGTCCGATAAGTTTCATGGCGTTTGTTTGAAAATGCGTGACGGCGGTCGGTGGTCGTACTCGACCGAGTGAATTACCTTTTCGCGCGTAGTTCTGCTTGCCACTGTTCAAAAAACATCTCCAAAAAATTATGCCGTCCTTCGGCTATGGCGCGCCCAGCAGCGGTGAACATGCGCTCTTGCAACTTGCGGAGTTTGAACAGGTACTCATGATAAGGCGTATGCGCCTCATTGGGTTCTCTAGCCCCATTTTCGATGAATGCTTTTGAAGGCGCGTCGTGCAGTGGTTGTTGATCTTGCACGGCGTAGGCAATGGAGCGTACCGCGCCAATGGCTCCGATGGCGTCGAGTTTGTCGGCATCAAAAAGTACTTTGGCCTCAATGGTCCGCGGCGGCTCGCGGTCATCGCGAAAACGGTGGGCGCGAATGCAATGCTCCACGGCCTGGATGCGCGCTGCGGGCCAGCCTTCTTTTTGTAGGATCTGGCGGGCAAAGTCGGCGGCGGAATGTTGGTGTGTCTTGCGCTCGCCGCCCGATTGGGGTTGTTGACCTCCATCGACATCGTGGAGCAGGGCTGCCGCCCGCACGATTTCGAGATCGGCCCCCTCGGCCTCGGCCAGCCTTTCGGCCATGCGGTACACGCGTTGGATGTGATCGAAGCCGTGGACGGGGTCGTTTTTGGGGTACCAGGCTTGGGCGGTTTCGAGATTTAGCATGGGGAGGATTATACCCGATTGGCGGGCGGGCAACCCGGATGCAAGATTCGGCGGATTGTTGTGGCAAGATGAGAGTGATCGCGTCAAACGGAGGTGGCGCATTCGAGACGCTTCGACTACGGCATCAAGGATGCCTCCGCTCAACGCGTTATTGCTACACCTTTTTGTATGCTCGATTCGGCCTGGTGAATCGAGCCCTGCGCGGCCTGCCTCTATTCGCTTGGGGGCTAGAAATTGCCGTAATTGCTTGCCACAAAAATCAAAGCGCCGATCACCACAATTGTGAGACATCCACAAGTGAAAATTTTGGCGGTCAGTTTGAGTACCAATTTGAGCATGCCCCAGATCAAACCCAGGACGAGTAAAGCAACAATGGCAGGAAGAATTTGATCGAACATTTTAACCTCGCTGAGGATAGATGGTTCCATTTTTGATGATCGTATGCACCAGGTTGGTGCCGAATCGGTAACCCAGGTGGCGATAGTCGGGTACGTCGAGGATCAGCAGGTCGGCCTGTTTGCCGGGTGCAATGGAGCCGATGCGGTCAGCGCGCCCGATGGCCGCTGCAGCGTTGATGGTCGCCGCAGCGATGGCCTGCGCCGGGGTCAGGCGCAGGTAGCGGCAAGCCAGGGCAATGGCGAATTGCATGCTTTCGCACCAGGCCGTGCCGGGGTTGATGTCGGTGGCAATGGCCAGCGTGCAGTTGGCGGCGAGAAAATCTTTGGCGGGGGTATAGTGCCCCTCGGCCAGCCCAAAGGGGGTGCAGGGCAGCGAGACGGCCACGGTATTGCTGTTCCCCAGGGCGGCGATGTCTTCGGGTGAGGTGACCACCAGATGGTCGGCAGATGCCGCGCCTAACCTGGCAGCCAATGCTGCCCCCCCCAGGTTGTCGAATTCATCGGCGTGGATTTTTAGCGGGAAGCCCAACTCGCCGGCGTTTTCGAGGATGCGTCGGGATTGCGCCAGGGTGAAGGCCCCGGTTTCGCAAAAGACATCGACATAGGGCAGCCCAGTTCCGGATTCGGAAAATTTTTCCTGCCACCATTTTTTGAGCGTTGGGAGCATTTCTTGACAGACAAGATTGGTGTAGCCGTCGGGATTATCTTGGTATTCCGGGGGGATGGCATGCGCGCCGAGGAAGGTGGGGACGAGTTCCCAGGGGCCTTCGGCATCGAGCGCCATCACTGCTGCCAGAGCTTTGCGTTCGGTTTCGCTATCTAGCCCGTAGCCGCTTTTGGCTTCGACGGTGGTTGTGCCGTGTGCGAACATGCTTTGCAAGCGTGGTCGGGTTTGGGCCACGAGTTCATCTACCGTGGCTGCCCGCGTTTGCCGTACCGTTGAGACAATGCCGCCGCCTGCCTGCATAATCTCCAGGTAGGTTTTGCCTTGCAGGCGCATCTCAAATTCGGCGGCGCGGTCGCCGGCCCAAACGACATGCGTATGCGGGTCTACCAGGCCGGGCATCACCACCCGCCCGCCCGCATCGAGATGTTCCACATCGGCATAAATGGCGCGCATTTCGGCGCTGGGGCCGACCGCGGCAATCTGACCGTCTTCAATCAACACCGCTCCGTCTTCGATGATGTTGAGCGTACCGAGGGTGTAGCCGCGCTGCGGCGCGCTGGTCAGCGTTAGCAATTGTGTAGCAGAATGAATTAACATATCCTCCAACCTCCAACTTCTAACCGATTATCCCACGCACCGGGCGTTTTGCCAAATGACAGTACCCCACGGCTTTCTTAAATTTGTGCTATACCAGAAATTTACCGCAGAGAACGCCGGGTTCGCTGAGTTTTTTAAATTTTTCTCTGCGTTCTTTGCGCTCTCAGCGGTAAAAGCACTTTTCGTTTCGACTTTAAGAAAGCCCTGGACAGTACCCTCGACCCATTTGCGATTTTTTAAGGTTGTGTGTATAATCACCCTAGCCAAAGGAGCCAGCCGCCCAGCTGGGGGCTAAAATTTACTGAAGTGCTAATTTAATGAAATCAAAGATACTTTGTATTGAAGGAAAATATGCTGCAACACCGGCCTTTGCTTCGCAATTGGAGAAAAAAGGCCATATCGTGACTCTGGTGACAACTGGCAAAGCTGCTCTGGCAACTTTGCCGGAATTGAAGCCGCATGTGGTGGTTGTCAATGCGCCTTCAATGCGTACCACCGGGCTGCGCATCTGCCAGTCTGTGCGCGCCGGTATCGACGGGTTGCCCATTATTCTTATCAGCGAAGAGGGCAACGCGCCCAATATGGAAGATGTTTGCGCGAATGCTGTATTAGAACTCCCCTTCACGGTTCGCAAACTGCATAACCGTGTCCAGGCTTTGCTGCCCTTGCGCAGTACAAATATCCTTAAGGCTGGGGCAATCCAGCTCGATCTGGTGCAGCATCAAGTGCGCTGTCAAAAGCGCAAAACGCATCTCACTCCGCGGCTGGCCGCTATCCTAGAAATCTTAATGCGCCGGGCCGGTGAAGTGGTGGTGCGCGAAGAGCTGTTCCGCAAAGTTTGGGATACGGATTTCACCGATGATACGCGCACTTTAGATGTTCATATCAGTTGGCTGCGTAAAGCGCTCGAAGATGACCCCCGTAAACCTCGATACCTAAAAACCCTGCGAGGGGTTGGGTATCGCCTAGACGTCTAACACCGATTGTTTCCCGTTGATTTTTGTCAATCGCATATGAATATTACTCACCGGGCCAGGTAGCGCCATCTCGGTGGGGATCATCCCTTTTCGCAGAGGGCGCACGGCCTGTCGCACACTTTTGAAGATTGTGCCATCCCAGGCCGGATCAACCTCCCAATAGTCGCTTGACTCTCGCAGCGATTCGTCTAATCGAATAATCGGAGAGTCCGACTCAGTTGGTGTGGATACCAGATTTTTGGGGATGGCTTCGCCCTGAGGAACGCGCGCTTGGGTCTCGTATTCGAGTGTAAAAGGCGAAACGGCTGTTTCGACAAGCCGGCTACGGGTGGTATGCACGGCGCGCCACTGAGTGTCGGCAGCGATAAAGCGTCGCCCCAGGTTGGCGGCTGTTGCAGCGGTTGTGCCCGACCCGCAGAAAAAATCTGCCACAATCTCACCGGGATTCGAAGATGCTAAAATGATGCGCTCCAAAAGGGCTTGTGGTTTTTGTGTGGGATAGCCGGTGCGTTCGTTATGCAGGCGCGCCACCACGGGGAAGTACCACCAATCTTCGGGGACTTTGCCGCGTTTCAGGTCGGGAGTCTTTCCAAACCCGGCCTTAGGGGAAGATTGAAAAGTCTTGACCGTGTTGGGGTTATACGGCTCCCGGACATCATCCACATTAAAGGTGTATTGGCGGCTTTTGGTGTAGGCCAAAATGGTATCGTGTTTGCGATTGAAAGCGCTGCGAATGGGAGATGGCCCGTGGTAGACCCAGATGATCTCATTGAGCAATCTTTCGGCCCCAAATATCTCATCCAATAGCAGCCGGGCATAATGATCGGCATGCCAATCGAGATGCAGGTAGAGCGTACCATTGGGGGCCAGGAGCCGGTGCATCAACGCCAGGCGGGGGTAGAGCATATCGAGATAGGCGTCGATGTCGGCCCATTGATCGGTGTAGCCCTCGGCCAATTGCCATTCTTCGGGCCGCCGCGAATCTTCACCGCGCCCCACGCGAGCGCGAAAACGTTTTTTGGTGAAGAATGGCGGGTCGGCATAAATGAGATGGATGCGCCCTTCATATTCTTCCAGCAGCGCCGACATGACAGCCAGATTATCGCCATATAGCAAGCGGCTTTCGGGTTGCGCATGCGGATACCCCTGTCCCTGAGGAAAGATAACGCTGTCGGTTTGCAGTTGGGCTGGAACCGGCGCCGGGGGTGTTTTACTCGACCAATTAAGCGTGGGCATAAGAGCGCAGCAGGGAAGCTGTACACAAGAGTACTGCTTCCCTGGCATTCATTATTTTGCAAGTTTCCAGGCGGAAGGTAATAACAACGCCGCCAGCGCCAGTTTGATGAGATCGCCGATCAGGAAGGGAACCAGCCCCAACGTCAGCGCCTGCTGGAAGGTGTCTGTGTAAACGGCCAGCCAGCCCACACCCAGGGTGTAGATGATGGCCTGACCGATGGTGAAGGGCAGCAATGCCGTGCGGAAATTGCGTTCCAGGCCGCGTTCGGCCAGTAATCCGACAACATAAGCCGCGGCGACAAAACCGACTAAATAGCCGCCGGTCGCGCCGCTCAGATAAGCCAACCCTTGCGCTCCTCCGGCGAAAACCGGCAATCCAACCAGCCCCAGGCCAATGTAAAGCAGCATGCTGCCCGCCCCGCGTCGCGCCCCCAGAGCCGCGCCAACCAGCAGTACGGCCAGGGTTTGTCCGGTGAGTGGCACCGGGGTGAAAGGCAGGGGCAGGCGGATTTGCGAGAGGGCCGCGACCAGGAGACTGCCGCTTAAGATCAGAAGCGTTTCTCGCACGATGTGGTGAGTTTTTGGAAAGATACGTTGTGTCAGAGTGGGCGCCAGGGTTGTGTACATGGTGTTATCTCCTGAATTTTTCTTTGAGTAGATCTTCTAGCGTTGGTTGCCCGATTTCTTGCAGTTCGTAGCGCACACGCTGGCTGGGTTTGTTTATTTTAATCAGGCGGCCCAGATCAATTGGCGTGCCGATGATAACCAGATCGACATCGGCGTTATTGATGGTTTGTTCCAACTCGCGCATCTGCGCATCGCCATAGCCCATCGCCGGGAGTACATCGCCGGTGGTGGGGTATTTCTCGTAGGTGGTTTTGATCGAGCCAACAGCATAGGGACGCGGGTCGACGATTTCGGCGGCGCCAAAGCGTCGGGCGGCCACCCAGCCCGCACCATAGGCCATCTCACCGTGGGTCAGGGTGGGGCCGTCTTCGACGACCAGGACGCGCTTCCCGCGGATCGCAGCGGGGTCATCGACGAAGAGGGGGGAAGCGCCCTCGATGATAAGCGCATCTGGCTGAAGGGCACGCAAATTCTCGTGGACAGCCATCACCGCATCGGCGTCAGCCGTATCTACCTTGTTGATCACAAAGACATCCGCCGAGCGGGCCACCGCCTCACCAGGGTGATAGCCGTTTTCATGCCCAGGGCGGTGCGGATCGGCCACCACAATGGAGAAGTCGGACTTGTAGAACGAGAGGTCGTTATTGCCGCCGTCCCACAGGACAATATCAACTTCCTCTTCGGCCTTGCGCAATATGGCTTCGTAATCGACACCGGCGTAAACAATGACCCCGTTGACGATATGGGGTTCGTATTCTTCGCGTTCTTCGATGGTGCATTCATATTCGTCCAGGTCATCCAGTTCGGCGAAGCGCTGCACGCGTTGGGCAATCAGATTTCCGTAAGGCATCGGGTGGCGGATAGCAGCGACCTTGAAGCCCAGCTCCCGCAAAATCAGCGATACCCGGCGGGTGGTCTGGCTCTTGCCGGAACCGGTGCGTACGGCGCAGACCGAAACGACCGGTTTTGTCGATTGGATCTGAGTGCTGTTCGAACCCATCAAACGGAAGTCGGCCCCCGCGGCCAAAACCTGCGAGGCCTTGTGCATAACATACTCATGCGGAATATCGCTGTATGCAAAAACAACCTGTTCAACATTGTGTTTTTCAATCAGTTGAAGCAAGTCGCTTTCGGGGTAAATAGGGATACCTTGTGGATACAGGGAACCGGCTAACTCCGGCGGGTATTGACGCCCTTCAATATTGGGAATCTGAGTGGCGGTGAAGGCCACAACTTCATAGTCGGGATTGTCACGAAAGAAGACATTGAAGTTGTGGAAATCGCGCCCCGCGGCGCCCATGATGAGGGTTTTTGCAGGCATTACAGAAACTCCTTAAGGATTATCCAGTAGGTCTGCGTGGTCTAGATTGGTTGGTTGCGTGTCGAATTCGGACTTCCAGACCTGTTGAACAAATTCGACGCAGAAACCCGGCTGGCAGAGCGGTGCGGCCTGCCCCCGAACTGTTGCCGGGTTCACTACATGACTTCTGGCGCTCGAATCGCTAACAACTGGAGCGCATTTGCCAGGGTTTGTTTGGCAGCAGCGGTCAAACGCAGGCGTGCCTGGCGCATGGGTTCGCTTTCGGCTTGAAGCACCGGAACCACATGATAATAACTATGGAATGCCGTTGCCAGTTCAAAGGCATAGGTTGCCAAGACCAGGGGGCGGTATTCATCGGCGGCTTGCGCGACAACCCCGGGGAAGCGCGAGACCATTTCGATCAGTTCGATCTCGTGGGCGCTGAGCGGGTACTCAAAGGAGGCCGCCTGGGGCAGCTGACCGGCTTTGCGCAGGATACTGCTGGCGCGCACATGAGCGTTCTGAATGTAGGGGCCGGTGTGCCCTTCGAAACTGAGCGCCTCATTGATATCGAAGACGATATCTTTGTTGTTGTCTACCGAGAGCATGGCATAGGCCAGCGCGCCCATGCCCACCTGCATGGCGACATCCCGGCGTTTTTCTTCGGGGAGATCGGGGTTCTTCTCGGCGCTTTCTTTGAGCACCCGGCGGATGGCTTCATCAGCGACTTCTTTGAATAAGACAACATGCCCGCGCCGCGCCGACATGGCTCCTTCCGGCAGGCTGACAAAACCATACCCCAGGTGATGGCATTTTTTGGCTTGTTCGAAGCCCCATAGCTCAAGGATCTTGAAAGCCTGCTGGAAGTGCAGGCTCTGGCGCACATCCACCACATAGACGGAGCGGTCAACGCCATACTGTTCAAATTTCTCCTTCGCCAGGGCCAGATCCTTGGTCAGGTAGAGGGTTGTGCCGTCGTTGCGCAAGATGACATTGGTGCGGTATTTTTCTTTCTTCAAGCCGAGTTTCTCGTCAATTTTGACGATCACCGCCCCCCCCGCGAGACGCTCATCATCGGCAATGCCGCGCTCAATCAACTCATCCACAATCGCTTTGGCGGGATCATCCACTTCACTCTCATAAAACCAGACATCAATCGCGATGCCCATTATTTGCAAGATGTCGCGTAGTTCTTCCAGGCTCCACTGGCGCGTTTCCAGCCACAGATCGCGCACGTAGGCGTCCCCGGCATCCCACTTGCGGTACATCTCGCGGCGCTCGGCGTCGTATCCCTCGCGGCGGGCGGTTTCTTCGGGGGTTTCGTTTTCTTTGGGGGTGAGCAGCGCCGTGGCCTCGACGTACAATTTTAGCAGCCATTGCCCGCGGGCATGGATGTCTTGCGGTTCCTGCCCTTTATAGAATTTGTCATAGATCCATAACACGGTGATCACGCCCAGGCCGATATCGCCGGGATAGGATGCCCGGATGGTGGGGAATCCGGCAAACTCTGCCAGGCGGGAAAGCACCTCGCCCAAAATGGCGTTGCGGTAGTGCCCAATGTGGAAGGAGTGGTGCGTGTTGGGCTGGGCATATTCCACCATGACGCGCTCGCTGCGGGCAGGCCCGCGACCAAAGTCCTCACCATCTTTCAGAACTGTGTCTACAACACGCTGGCTGAATTCTTCGGTGGAGAAGAACAGGTTCAAGTACCCGTTAACCGCTTCGGTGCGCTCGAAGCCTGCGGGTGTGCCCAAATGTGCGGCCAGTTCTTCGGCGATCTCCTGGGCGCGTGCCGGGACATTGATTTTCTGGCCGCGGCGCGCTTCCTGGGCTGCAATCTTAAAAAAGGATGTTGAAATGCCCCAATTCCCGCTGAAGGGGATGGGCTTCCATTGCAGTTCTTCAGGAGCAGGGATCTCCTTGATATTGCAATAATCGATGATTTGTGCGGCGACCGTATTTTGTTCAGCTTGAAACATAAGTGTACCCAATAACGTTTGATATAAAGTTGGGCCTCAGATTGACCTTTGCATTGTCTCGTGCGGGTGGAGATTATATCATGCCCTATGGGCAGGTTTTTCCGGCCATCGCGCCGTCTCTTCTATTCCCCAATGCGGAGAACGCAAAAAGCGGGAGCTTTTCAAAAGCTCCCGCCAGATGACGCGCTGAGGTCCGTTTTGGGGCCTAATTTTCGAGCGCAGCCAATTGCTTCATCAAGCGGCTTTTGCGGCGCGCGGCATTGTTACGATGAATAATGCCTTTTTCGGCAGCTTTATCCAGCGCGCTAACGGCTTGCAGCGTGGCGGCGCGGGCGCTTTCGACATCGCCGCTTTCGATTGCCAGGCGGGCTTTGCGGACATAGGTGCGGGCGCCACCGCGGAAGACACGGTTGCGTAATCGGCGTTTCTCGTTTTGTTTATTGCGCTTAATAGCAGATTTTATATTTGCCAAGTCAGACCTCCGAAACTTGGAATAGATTGCGAATGTACGAAGGCGTATTTTACATGATGCCCTGAAATTTGTCCACCCGCTGGAAGGATCAGTTTTATTTTGGTCTAGCTACCTGACAGTTTCATGTATACAAGCAAAAACGCAGGTTGAGTAGGCCACAAGGCCGTATCGAAACCCGTTTTTGCGCTGCTTTGGGTTTCGATACACCCCCTTCGGGGGCACTCAGCCAGCATGCGGCTAAAACTGTCGGGTTGCTAGATTTTTGTCAATGCGCATCTATGGAGATGCCAGTAACATGTTGGTATTTTCTTGCGCCTGAGCGCGAAGATCTTCATCCCTGATGATAATGGGAACAATGAAAATCCGCAACCAAATGGCCTGGTTTCGGGTCATTTGTAAAGTTTTATTGGCGTCGCGATGATAATAGTGTTCATGTGGCTAGCATAGCCCTGCACTTCATGGTAACATGAGATTCCCAGGCTGGCCGGGCGATCGCTGGGCGGGATCTCCGCTCAGAGGAAAGTCCGCACTCCACAGAGCGCGATGCCGGATAACGTCCGGAGAGGAGAAATCTTCTGGATCGGGCCACAGAAACAGACTGCCTCTATCTACTCTCCCGTTTACGGGGGAGGTTGGGTGGAGGTCAAGGTGAAAAGGTGGTGTAAGAGACCACCGGCGCGGGTGGCAACACCCGCGGCCAGGCAACCCCCATCGGGAGCAAGGCCAAGCAGGCGCGAGGGGCTGCTCGTTCCGTCTGAGCGCCGGGTAGGCTGCATGAGGCACGGGGAGACCCGTGTCCCAGATAGATGATCGCCCTCGACAGAATGCGGCTTACAGGCCGGCCTGGGGAATGATCAGGGGGCATTGCGGGAAATTTTCCGCTGGTAAATGTTTCTCTTGCTTGAAGGATCAGGATTCAATATTGTTCAGGGGGATCAATCAAGGGATCGTTAGCCGCAGGAGTCAGCCCTTCGGCTTCGATTTGAGCGCGCAGCATTTTTATCACCCTTTTTAGTTCGGCCATGCGTACTTCACGCCCTGCCATGGCGTTAACCAGGATTCGAAGGTCGTGAGTGCGATCTTCCACGCGCTCTTCGAGTTCGTCAGCAAGTTGTTTGTATTTCAGCTGGCTTTCGACGATCAGTTTTTCTGCTTGTTTACGGGCTGTAATATCTTGCGCAGTCCCCCAAGTTCTTAGCGTATTGCCGTTCTCATCTGTTTGAATACCAACTGTTTCCTGGATATATTTAATCTGACCATCGGGAAGGACGATGCGATAGTCCGAGCGAAAACCATCCCCGCTTTCGATCTGTTGTTTCAATGTTTCGCGATCATCAGGATGGGTGTACGCTAACAGTTTTTGTAATGAAATGGGGGAGCCGATCTCCAGCCCAAAAATTCGATATAACTCATCTGACCAGTGAAGCACACTTTCCGCGACACGAAATTCCCAATTGCCGATCTGCGCCATTTCCTGAGCGGATTTCAATTGAGTTTCACTGGCTATCAGGCTCTCCTCTGCTTTTTGACGTTCAGAGATTTCATTGATAAGGTTTGCTAATGTATCTTGGAGTTGCCTGGCCATGTCGTTAAAGGCCTGATTGAGTTCATCGATCTCTTGAAATGGGCTTGCCGGAATTTCTTCGTGCCAGGTACCCTCTGCAAGGGATTGTGTGCTTAATATTAACCTTTGGATTGGTTGATAAATCCACCGGGTGGTTTGCGTGCCTGCAATGATTGCAAGGGCCAGAGCTGCGCCTATGAGTATGCCGGTGGTCAGGTTGTTTTGATTGATTTGGGCCATGAAGTCGTCTTCAGGAATGACGACAATCAGCAGCCAGTCGATGCCGTGGACATCCGTAATCTGGGAAACTTGCATAAATTGGCGGTTACCATCCAGTTCATATTCCAGGTGTGCATTTTCGGGAATGTTGGCATAATTCCCAAATTCTTGTTTTAGAAATTCAACCGCAGAGCGAATGTTGCGATCCTGGCTCGTTTCCGCCGATAGACGCGTAGAACCCCCTTCTTCATTAATATTGAAAATAGGCTTTTCATCGGTTGACGAGGCTACCAGCAAACCTGACCTCTCCATGATGAAGCTGAAGCCGGAATTGCCAATTTTCAAACTGCCCAGGTAGGAACTCAAATGGGACGCAAAAATGTCGATGGACGTTACCCCCACTAAATTTTGATCGGTATCATAAACGGGGGAACTGGCTGCAATGGCCAGGTCTTGGCCGGTGAAGAGGATGTACATTTTGCTCCAGCTGGCTGTCTGGTTTTCGGCGGCGATGGAAAACCAGGGGCGCGTGCGGGCATCAAAATGATCCAGCCTTACGATGGGGATATTTCGGTTGCCGCTGCTGTCCGTTGAGTATTTCCCCCAAGGCCCGGCTGAAAACTGCTCTGTAGCCGTGATATAGAGTGTCCCTTCTGCTCCTTCGCGTCCGGCGCCGATCATGCCGCCTTCGCTGTATCCAAAATAGATGCTTGTGACGGTGTCAAATAATTGAATTTGATTCCAAAAATGTTTTGCCAGTGTTTCAGTATCCCGGATATCGAGCAGTCCCTGGGAAATGGTCTCGGCATTGAACTGGTTTATGGCGTGGGGGGTTGCTAGAAATGTGGATACATGTTGTTGGATCCCGTTTGTAATCTCACTGCGAAGTTGGTGGGAAACATCATTAACTGCCTCACGCCCATTTTTGAAAGAAATATAACCCACCGCAACGACAGAGAAGGTGGTAATTGCGATAAAAGGAATAAATATAATCGCTGAAAGCGATATTTTTTTTGTAAAAGCATGAAATTTAGATGTGATCATAGGGGTAATTTAAGGAGGCGCATTTTGCATACGTCTGGCTTGGTCAAATATAACACACCTAAGTTTATCGGACAATCTGCCGCGGTTTGTTGATGACTATCATAAGAAACCCTGCACTGTGGTCAATCACCGGAGCCGTTTCCCCGGCATCCCTGAAAACTGAAGACCGCAGAGATTAGCAAAAAGAGAAGACTCTGCGGCAAACTGTCAAAGTGCGGAGATCCTACATCTTTTGAATATACCCAAAACTCGCCCATGATTTTGTCTGATTATATAGTCTCGATTATAATCAAGGGCAAAATCGTGGCGTGGAGGTATGTTGTGTCACATAAGATTTATCCCTTGCCAATTTTTTGGGTTGGCATCATCCTGATTTCTCTGGCGTGTTCCCTCCCTCAATATCTGCTCGGGACGCCGCTGCCCCAAGAAGTACCTCCCCAACTTGAACCGGCAGATGAAACTCCTTTGTCAACCCCCCAGCCTTCGGAAACACCAATATCCCCGACACCCACACAGACACCCGCTCCAGACTGGCATCTAATTCACAATCAGCAAGTTTCCGAAATCCCTGATAAGCGTTTTCAGTCGATCGTAGAATACCCATCTGTTATGGGTGAGGGCGGGCCAGGAGTGGCCGAATTCAATGCCCTGATCGATGCGATGGTGAGAGAAGAGATCGCTGACATCAACGCCTGGGTCGCCGACACCGAGCCGATGGAGGGGATTGGCATGTTTTCGGAAGTGTATTACTCAATCCCCTCGTCGGTATCTTGGGGCTTGGAGATCGAATATGTCCCCCCGCATTTTGAAGCCGAAGGCCTTGCCGCCGCAGAAGTATTATTGCCTGCCGATCACGATATTATTAGTGTGGTGTTCGTTAATTTCTTTTATCTCGGTGGCGCACATCCAGGTTCTTATCATTGGACGGTCAATTACAATTTTACGACCGGTCAGCCGTTGAGTTTGGCAAACCTCTTCACGCCTGGAGCGCCTTACTTAGAGCGCATTGCCGATTATTGTGTTGATGATCTTAATGCCCGCCTGGAGTTCGATATTTGGATGGATGGCGCGGCCCCGGAACCGGAGAATTACCAGGTTTGGGCCTTGACCTATGATGGTTTGTTGGTCGTCTTCGATGAATATCAAGTTGCCCCTTACGCAGCGGGTCCGCAGCAAGTCCTGGTTCCGTATGATGTGCTGGCGGATTTACTCCACCCTCAGGGGCCATTAGCCTTACATGCCAATCCCCCATAGGATTTCCATGAAAAAAACATCATTTGAAAAAATACGCCGCTTAAAACAGAAAGAAGATGTATGGGAAGTAGCTGCGCGCTTATCGCGCACCTGGGTAGAATCGGACGATGGTGTCCCTTATCGGCCCTGGTATGTGATGGTCGTCAGTGAAGATAATAAAGTTGTCTACAACGGGATTTTCGAACAACGCCCGGGCGTGGACGAAATCCGAGAAGAATTGTTCAAAGCCATGTTGCGGCCCATGCTTGGGGCTGGGGGAAAACACCGCCCTCGGAAAGTTGTCTTTGACGATGAATATCTGTCGGATGAGCTTGCTGCTGTTTTGACGGAGGCTGGCGTCGAAAGTGGCTACCGGCGTGACTTGATTTGTTTGAATGGCGCCCTCAGCGAGTTAGAGAAAATGCTCAACCGCGGTTATCCAGAGCCGGATAGTTTGCTGTCCATTTCCGGCATCACCGTGCCATTATTGGGCAATATTTTTAATGCCGCAGCCGATTTCTATCATGTGGCTCCCTGGAAGAAGCTGCCCTATGAAGTGGCCATAGCGATTCGTTTTCCAGTGGATAGCTCGCCGCGTTATGCGGTGGTGATGGGGGACGCGGGGGAGAGTTTTGGGCTGTTTGTCAGTAACAACCTGGGAGGGTTGCAGCGCATCTTTAATCAGTTTGATCCCCAGGGCCTGGCCAGCGAAATTAACTTTCTCTCGTTAAGCTACGATACGGCGGTTTATTTCTCGTTTGATGATCTTGATGCCATCAAACGCTATCACTGGCCGATTCCTAATGCACGCGCCTTCCCCAGCATAATGCGCTTCACCCCAGAGCAAGAATTTCACCTTCCTTCACAAAGCGATATGTTTTGGTTAGAAGCCGTATTGCCAGCGCTGAGTGATTTTTTTGAAAACCATTTCAAACTCGTGGATGGTGATGTACCTCATAGCGAATATGCCCTCGAAGTGTCCACCCTCGGTGGACCGGTCAGGGTTGGCCTGCAAATGCCTATTGATGTGTCTCTGGGGGCTTGAATGGCCTTAACATCGTGTTTTGAGAATGTGCCTAAAAACAAGGGTATGTGAGAGGGGTATCCCCCCCGCATACCCTTATTCGGTAAATCGCCAGGGGCAAAGCCGCCGTTCTAGCCAATCCACCGAAAAATATAACCCCAACCCTAAAATACTCATCGCAATCATCCCGGCGTACATCGCCGGGTAGTCAAAGAGCGTACTGCCTTTGATGTAAATATAGTAGCCCAATCCGCGCTGGGTGGCGAAGAGTTCGGCTACATAGAGTACGGCAACCGCTGTTCCCACCGATTGCCGCAGCCCGGTTAAGATGGCCGGGAGGCTGGCGGGCAGATAGACATAGCGGAAGAGCGCCCGCCGTCCGGCCCCCAAGCTGCGCACACTTTCAATTAACTCTGGGCGCAGACCCGCAGCTTGATCGCGCACCAATACCAGTATTTGGAAAAACAGAATAATGAAGATGATGGCAATTTTGGGCATATTGCCCAACCCAAAAAGAAGAATTAGCACCGGAACCAACACCACTTTAGGTATCGGGTAAAGCAAGTAAATCAACGGCGAGAAGATGGCGTTCAAGCGCGGTGATTGACCGAGTATCAACCCCGCCGGGGATGCTAGAAGAATTGCCAGGGCCGTGCTGACAAAAACCCGCCACAAACTAACAGCGAAATGCGGCAGCAGGTCACCGCCCAACGCCCGGAAAAAAGCGGGAATGACTTCGATGGGTGAAGGCAAGATTGGTTGGGCCACCAGCCAGGATGTAATTTGCCAAAAAACAAGAAGCGCAAGAATGGCATAAAGCAGGTCGCGGCGTTTCATGGCAACTCCATTCTGGCGCGTAGAGAGCGGCACATGTTAACGTATGCATCACTACCCCGAAAGTCAGCACTCCCGGCCATGGGGTTTTCGATGACTTGCGGATGTGTGTTCGGGGGTTCCTCCAAGAGCAAAATTTTCTTCCCCAAAATGGCAGCCTCTTCAATTGTATGTGTGACGATCACTAGAGTCAGGTTTTGCTCATTTTGGAGTTCCAGCGTCAGGTTTTGCAGGTCTTCGCGGGTGGGAGCATCCAGGGATGAAAAAGGTTCATCCATCAGAAGCAAATCAGGTTCCAGGGCTAACGTACGGGCGATAGCCGTGCGCTGACGTTGCCCGCCGGAGAGCTGGCCGGGGTATTTCTCGGCATGGGGGAGCAAACGCAGACGAGCCAGCCAGGGATCCACTTTCAGGGAAGGGCGAAAATCTCTTGGGGCGTGCGTGCCATCAGGCCCATAAAAGCCGCGGACGCGCAAACCCAGTTGGGCATTCTCGCGCACTGTAGCCCAGTGCAGCAACCCATATTCCTGAATAATTAACCCCGTGTGCGGACGCGGGCGAATGATGGGGTCTCCATTGACCAACACCTGCCCGGATGTCGGAAAACGCAACCCAGCAATCAGATAAAGCAGCGTGGATTTTCCGCACCCTGAAGGCCCAAGAATAGCCCAGGTTTCGCCGCGTTGAACCTCCCAGTCGAAATTCTGGAAAATTGATTTTTGATCGTGATATGCGAAGGTGAGTGCGTTGAGTTGAATCATGATACGGGGAGATTGTATCTTATTTTCCCCCTACGTAGAACAGGCCCTGGGGGTTTGCCTAAACCCCCAGGGCCTGGAATCGATTAGGGTAGGTATTCTGCCGTTACCGAGTCGCTGTAAGCAACATCGACATCCAACAAGCCCTTACCGGTAGCCCAATCGACAGCGTCATCCCATTGTGCTTGGGAGGGGATACCCGCAGTGGGGAAGGGGTTGACCTGATAGGTTTCCAGCAACGGCGCAGGGACCAGGCCTTGCTCGGCCAACAATGCCGAATATTGGGTGGGGTCCGTGTTGATTTTCTCTACCGCCTGCTCAACGGCTGCCAGGAAAGCCTCAATTGCTTCGGGGTGCGCGTCGATAACGTCCTTGCGGAAAGAGAACACGCTTAAGCCAAACTCTGGGTGGCTGCTGTCATCAATGACAACCGTTGCGCCTCCCATCAGGGCCACAGAAGAAGCCGGATCGGGCAGCATGGCGGCCTGCATCTCGCCGGAACCGAGTAGTGCCAGGCGGTCGGGAATCTTTGGTACGGAAATTGTGGCAATTTCGTCGGCGCCGAAGCCTTCGGCTTCTAACAATCGGTCGGTCAGATAAGCGATGATGGTGCCATCGGAGATGCCGATTTCAACACCCTTGAGATCCTCTACGCTGGCGATACCGCTCTCCGCCGCAGCCAAAATGCGGAAGATGGGGGCTTCGCTGGTGGCCGCGCGGGCGGTGCGCACAATTTGAACCTGGACTTCGTCTTTGTTGTAAAACAGCGTCGAGACGATTTCGTTAAGCATGCCGTCGGCGCTGCCTGCGGCAATGATTTGATCACGTTCGGGAGCTGAAGCTACCGGGACGATTTCCACATTTACGCCCTGGGCCTCGAAAAAGCCCTCCTGTACGGCAACGTGAATGGGCAATGTATCCAGCACGGGGAGTAAGGCCACTTTAAGAGTGACCGGTTCGGGCTTGGCCCCGCAGGCACTGAGCGCCAGACTCAGTAATAGAATTGCAAAAATAGGGATGGAAAACTTGTTTTTGGATAACATAGATAGTTCCTTTCGTAAAATTTTTGATGATGTCAGGAAGCCATGAACTTAATTCCTGGATTCCTGGTTTCCTCAAAAATCATAGACGTTCCAGTTGATGAATCCGTTCTTCAGGAATACCGACACTGCGCAGCAACACGCTTTGCAGCGCGGGAAGCGCCCGCTCTGGTTTGGGATGCCCGGTATGCACCCACTCGATGACGATTTCGTTGATCGCACCCATCCAGGCATAGGCCGTGATTTCGGTGTCGATGGGGAGAATATCCCCCTCTTGCACGGCTTCATCGAGATGTTGTTGGATGAGTGTGATGAAGCGTTTGTGAATTTCTCGCTGCTTCTCTTCAAAAGCCGCACCCAGGCCGACCGCCTGGATCAGGAAGATCTTGGCTAATTTTTGATACGACGTAAACGTCCCCATGCAGGTGCGCAGAGCCGCGTTGACCCGCCGGAGGCCGCTTTCTTCTTTACTGATTGCTTCTTTTAGACGATTTTCGAGAATTCCGGCAAATTCATCCACCAGCCCCAGGAAGATTTCCTCCTTGCTGGGGAAATGAAAATAAACCGCACCCTTTGAAGTTTGCGAATCTTCAACGATATCGGCCACACTGGTATTGTGATAGCCATTTTGGGCAAAGCGTTCTACGGCAGCATCCAGAATACGCTGGCGGGTGGGTTTGTCTGTATTTTGCATAATATCACCTGTCAGACCGACCGGTCGGTCTGACAGCGGTGAAGAATATCACAGAGTGGAATGTTTGTCAAAGGTTGTTGAATACCC
>CAYFMI010000039.1:0-36010 GCA_964344175.1 uncultured Anaerolineales bacterium | reverse complement strand
CTGTTTGCTCCAACTTCGATTGTGAGCAGCTTCAGTTACCGGAAACTAGAGTTCAGGCGCATTTGTCACCGGAGCAACCATGGCAAACTTTGTCGGCCTGGCTTTGGGCCGCCAATGGCTGGGGGGTCAGCTGGGAATTGATATTGCCGAAAAGGGCTTGTTTGGGATCGAGCCAATGACAATCTTAAGCGGGACACCGCATTCCAGTATATTCAAAGCAATGTCAATGCTGGGGATGGGGCGCAATGCGGTAGTCAGCGTGCCATGCCTGCCTGGACGTGAAGCAATCGACCCGGCTGCTCTTGAGAGACATCTCAAAAATCAGGATGGGAAGCCCTGCATTGTGGTCGCAAACGCTGGCACGGTCAACACGGTAGATTTTGACGATCTCCTTGCCATCGCAGAGTTAAGGACGCGCTACAATTTCTGGCTGCACGTTGATGCTGCTTTTGGCGGATTCGCCGCCTGTTCACCTAAATATCGCGCCCTGGTGTACGGCATCGAAAATGCCGATTCGATCACAATCGATGCCCATAAATGGCTGAACGTACCCTATGATGCCGCCATGCAATTCACCCGCCACCAGCAACTACAGGCAGAAGTATTTCAAAATGCGGCTGTTTACCTCGGAAGTGAAATCAGCAGCAGTAATTTCGTACACCTGACTCCTGAAAATTCTCGCCGTCTACGCGCATTGCCAGGCTGGTTCACGCTTATCGCCTATGGCAAAGCAGGCTACGCCGAAATTGTAGAGCGCAATTGCCAACTGGCAGGCTGGTTAGGGGAACAGATCGATGCATCAGCTGTTTTTGAATTATTAGCCCCGGTGCGCCTGAATGGCGTGTGCTTCACCCTGGCCGCGGAGAAAAAACAATTGAGTATCCCGGTCGTCAAGGAATATTTAAGCCGCTTGCAAAAATCAGGCGACGTGTTCCTGACACCTACACTGTATCAAGAGATTCCAGCCATTCGGGTGTCGATCACCAACTGGAGAACCACCCAGGAAGATGTGGAAACAGCCTGGAACGCGATGCAGCGAGAAGCGATAAACCAAATTTGAGATGCACTTCATTGACTCGAAACCCGTGGCTCAAAAAACAAAAACCATCATCCTGTCTATTGCTCTCTTTTTCTTTGGGGTCGCTTGCGCGGTTATCAACTCAGCCATTTCAGCCGTTACACCTCCGGCGACACCCCTGTCCATATCCGAGACAACCTCGCAAGGTATACATACACCAACAGCATATATCACCTTCGTAATCAACACGCACGACATCGTCCACCCAGGCGAGAGCGCCGACACGCTCCTGCGGTTGATTAACCTGTTCGAGACCTACAACGTGCGCGGCGATTTCTACCTGACCGCGCCGCTGGTGCAGCTTTACGCCGAGGGGCGCCCTGACGTGATAAACCGCCTGCAAGACAGCAGTATGACCATCAGCTACCATATGCGCCCGCCGCACCCGGTTTACAGCGGATTCGATGAACGTTTGCAGGGCTTGAGCAAAGCGCAATTGTCTGAAACCTTGCGCGCCTACGAAACCTATCGCCTGGACATGACCAGCGGAGATTTGATCTATGATCAACCGGGCGGGTATACCTTTATCACGGATATATTCGGTCGGCCTCCAGCCGTGGTCAGCCTGCCCAATGAACGCTATCGCGCCGTGGGGCTGCCCATCTTCGCCGAACTCGGCGCGGGGATGACCGTCACCTATCACGAGAGCGGCACCGACTCTGAGCAGCCCTTTGAGTGGCGCGACGATCTACTCATTCGCCCAAGCGACTTCAGCATCACCCGTTGGAACACATCCGAGACCACCAGAGAGCCTTTCTGGTGGAACATGCTCGACACGCCCCTTGCTGACCAATACAACCCGACCGCCCATCTACACACCCAGTTAGCAGCCTGGGATGGGGATCGTCCGCCCTTCATCACCGTGCTGATCCACGAAAACAACTTCTACCGTCGCGGCGGCACACCCTTCACCTTTATCTACTGGGCCGATAAAGACAAGAGCCAGCCGCTTTCGCCGCCTTATGACCTGAACGCTCCCGACGCCTCACAGCCGCGCTCCGCAGAGAATCAGGCCGCCATCTGGGCGGCCTACGAAGAACTTGTCGCCTACGCCGCAGAGCATTTAAGCGTGGTTACATCCGAAGATATCGTTTCAATGGCAAATACGGATGAATGATCTCCCCGGCATCATCGCAACAAAATTACACCGGCGTTACAACCTTTTTTTCTCCCGATAACACCTGGCTGATACGATAAGAATATTCACCCCCTGCGACTACGAGTCTTGAGCGTTCTTCGACTGCGCATAGCTCCACTCAGAACGCTCAAGACTCTCTACTCAGGGAGCAAATTACACAAGGAGAAAATATGACAAAGCACATCATCTCATTCCTGGCAATCTTGTTGACAGCCTGCACGGCATTCAGTTATGGCCCCAGCCCGGTGAACGCCAGTCCATCTTCCGATCAACCGCAATTATCCTTATCCTCAAACTCAACTGAAAATGCGCAAATACCTGCCCGTTCAAGCGAGTCTCAACCCGGCGAAATCGAAACCCTGGATGATGGGAGCGTGCGCCTGTCCACCCAAGATGGTCTTGAGCTGACCCTGGACGCTGCCGGACAGGTAACCGGCCTGACCCTGAACGGCGAAGCGCTCCCTGTAAGCAGCGCCCTGCCCCTGGTGGTGCGCGACCTATC
Organism: uncultured Anaerolineales bacterium; assembly: GCA_964344175.1. GTDB lineage: Bacteria > Chloroflexota > Anaerolineae > Anaerolineales > UBA11858 > NIOZ-UU35. Next base: position 33,292 of record CAYFMI010000039.1, on the reverse strand, counting down.
CGCGGCCAACGCGCCTGACTCTCCAAACTTTCTGCTGAATCCGGGCTTCGAAGAAGGTGATTCCGGGTGGAGTCCGCTTGTGCACAACAATGTGGATATTGAAGTTTCACAAGATGCCGCACAAGACAGCGACTTTTCATTGGCTATACGCAGTCAGAGCGGCGATGGCGCAGGCGCAATCATCAGCGACCCCATCCCCGTCACCGCCGGAGGGCGTTACCGCGTCTCCGGGCACTTCATGCTCGAGTTCGGCTATGTGGACGAAGGTAACAATCCCACTTTCTGGCAAGACAGTCTGTATACCGAACCCGCCTCCATCTCAGGCCTTTATCTGCAATGGCTGAACGCCTCTGGCACACCATTATACGAGACTCCCCAGTTCGCCGCGCCGCTGCACTGGAACGCTCAGAATTGGCACAAGATCACTCGCGAGATCACGGCTCCCTCGGGAGCCGCCAGCGTGCAGATCATCGCCGGGGCCAAGCCGGTGCAGGGGTCAGCCTGGATCGATAATTTAGCCTGGATCGAAAGCCCGGAGATCGATCAATCTCTGGAGGGGTCGCTGCACATCGAAGCCGATCATGTCATCCAGCGCGGTGAAATCAACGGGCTGCAAATTGCAGTCACCTACACACCCTTTAGCGATCACATCGCCGTCAACACAACGATCACAGATACTACGGGTCAACCGCGCGCTTTGGATGCCGCCTGGGGATTATCCCTGGAACTATCCGGCTGGAATTGGTGGGACGGGCTGCGCGAATATCGCCCCGTCGCTCCGGGCGCAGATTACGCCCGCGCCGTCAGCGCCGACATTGCCGGATACCTGCCCATCTCCCTGTATCCCTACACCCTTCTCGAAGATGGCAGACACGGCCTTTCCCTGGCAATCCCGCTGGATTCGCCGCGCTATGTGCTGATGCACTACGATAGCGCGGCCGCGCGCTACGAAGGCCGCGCCCACCTGGGGATCAGCCCCGAGGCCCAAAAACTGGAAGGCGGTGCCGACTTCACCCTGCTGCTCTATCAGACTGACCCCACCTGGGGACTGCGCGCCGTCGCCGAGAAGCACGCCCAGATTGGCTCACATTGGTACGATACCCTATCCGATTTTACGGGCTATGCCGATTTCGAACGGGCACATTTTAGCGCTCAGGGCAATGGAGCGCGCCGCTTGCGGGAGTATAACGAGAATAATGTTTATGCCGCCCAATATATCGTATATGAGCTTCCTGTCTACATGCAAGATGGCGATCAACCTCGGCCAACCTATGACGAAGCCTGGCAAGCGCTCCCAGAGCACAAGGATTCAGTCATCTGCGACTCGGCAGGGGAACCGCACCTGAAGTTAATTGCTGTTACTCCCTGGTCGGGGAACAAATGGAACCCGATCTGGATCCCCAACATGGACCCCGACATTCCGGACGGTTTTGGTAGCTACAAATTAGCCGAAATGACGAAACTCTTCTCCGACACTTACCAGGCTGGTCTGATCCTCGACGGCATCTTCATCGACAACTTCATCTCCACCTCGACGATGGACATGTGCCCCGATCACCTTGCTGCCGCCGATCTTCCACTGACCTACGACCCCAACACTTATCAGCCTGCCGTGCACACAGCCTCCGCCGGCTGGGAATTTCTGGTCGCGCTGCGCGCCCTGCTCGATGAACAGCCCGAACCTTATCGCAGCGTCAGCGTCAACTTCTGGGCGTTGAATACGCCCACGATGCTATCCGCCTATATCGACGCTTTCGGTGGTGAGGGCGCTTCGGTGAAAAAGTCTAACTGGACGCCCGAAATCTTAGATTACCGCATGGCCACCGCCCTGGGACGCCCGCGCGTATTTGCCAATCAGCAGTCTGACCCCACTTATGAGCAGATCGAAGACTTCGTCCATGAAGCCATTTTCTACGGCATCCGACCCAGCCGCGGCGATAACGGCGCCAACTGGCCCGCTGAAACCGAAGAGTTACTCACATGGGCGCAGAGTCAGGTCACCCCGCTCGTGAATCTTGGGTGGCAGCCCATTCCCCTGGCCTTCACCGACCACCCCGATGTATGGATCGAACGCTTCGGCGACCAGGCTATCACCGTGCACAACTGGAGCGATGAAGCCGCCGAATTCACCCTCTCTGTTGATCTGCACACCCCCGAGTTTTCATCCACGGACTTGACCGTGAGCGAATCGATCAGCGGAGATTTTATCCTGGCTACCGTGACCGGCGAGGGGTATCTGCAAATCAACGGCCACCTGGAGCCGGGCCGCACAGCCGTATACTGGCTGGATCATTAAAATTACCCCAACAATTTTCCCGGCAACTTAAGGTTTCTTTAAAAATTTGCTCTCCAGCCCCGTCCCCGGGTCACCCGAGGACGGGGCTTTGAGTGACAAGTTTTCAGCTAACTAACTTAACAATGAATTTAGATTTTCCCGAAAAACATTTACTTTAAAATTAAAAAAGCGCTTCCCCACTCGATCCCTTCGGGAGGCTGCCAGCGCCCGGCAGATGATGTTCTCCCCAGCACTTGATGAGTCTGGCACTGGCAGCTTGCATTCGAGGGATCATGGCACTGGCCGATCACCGCGCTCAGCGCATCGAAAACTTCACTTGAGATCCGATACCCTGTGTGATCCCAATGGTCAGTATCCAACGCCCCGCGACGCGATTCTTCATAGATGGCTGCGCCGCGAAAACCGCAAGATACTTCCGAGCAAACCACTAACTGAAGGGCAATTTCATCAGAGCGAGCATCGGGCGGTAACTCGATAGAATGGCTTATCTTGAGCACACCTTTCGTATGACATTCTGGGCAATTAAAACTCATAGGACTTACGCAGTTCGTTGAAAATTTACCGAAAAATAGGGGTGTGTGGGGTGCTCCGCACCCCACACACCCCTATTTTTCGGACTTTCCTCTCGCAAGTGCGTAACTCCTAACTCATCCGACAACATCCTCCGTAGTTGTATCCAAATTAGGCTAAATCACAATTTACTGAAATTATACGGCTTATCTGATCAAATGCAACAAACCGCTCAATGCGAGATTTCCAACCGCAATTCCCAAAGAGCCGCATAATATGGGCTACAATTAGATCAAATCGTTCATCATAGCGCTCTGGAATGGAGGCCGAGTATGCGGTATTTTGGTTTGCTGATCTTATCAAGCATGTTGCTCTTCATCCAGGCTTGCAGGACAACCCCTGAAACAACATTAGAAACAGAACCGATTCAACTCTCTATTGCAGCATCAAATAACCCTGAAACCCATGTGGAGGCCGCATCTGCTATTGCCCACGTCTGGGCTAACGAGGGCGGCGATAAAGTGACGCAGGGGGAACTGCGCGCCAGCAGCGACCCCGCCTCGGTGTTCAATTCCGTCTGGGATGGAACGAGAATCTCCCTATTTGGGGCGCGCAACGAAGTGGTCAACTTCAACCTGGTGCTGGAAGCCCCCGCAGCAACCGCTTCGAAAGTAGAAGTTTCTTTGAACGAGTTGACCAGCCCCGAGGGCGCGCGCATTGCCAGCCGTCCAGCCTCGGGCAACGATCTCTTCAATTACGTCGGGCGCAATATCGAGTTATTTTTCGTGCGTTATCTCGAAATCCGGGGGCTGAGCACGCTGGTTTACGAATCCTACGACGAGCGCCACATCCCCGAACGCTGCCGCCGCCCGCACGACGAATACGGCGACGGCACTGGCACCTGGGAAGACCGTCCCTGCCACAACCAATTTTATCCGGACATCCTTGTACCGCTTGAATTGGAGTCGCCTTTCGAGATCGCCGCCGGGAACAATCAAGCCATCTGGGGCGATATCTATATCCCCAAAGACACGCCCGCCGGGGCGTATTCCGGAAGCATCGCCATCGTCGAAGACGGGGCACAAATCTGGGAGATCCCCATCCGCCTGCAAGTGCGCGACTTTACCCTGCCCGATTTTCCCAACGCCCGCACAATGGTCTATTTCAGCGTCGAAAACATCAATGAGCGCTACCTGGGTCCGGAGCACATTTACCCCGACCCCGAGACGGAAGCGTATGACCAGGCGCAACTGATAGCCGACCGCCATTTTCAACTGGCCCACCGGCATAAAATCTCCCTCATCGACAGCTACATCCCCCCGGAGCAAATGGAGGCAGTCTGGCTGACCCGTTTGAGCGGAGAGTTATTTACCACCGCTCACGGATACGCCGGAGTTGGCGAGGGCATCGGCAACAACGTCTACGCCATCGGCACCTATGGAAGCTGGCCCTGGATGGGTCTGGGGCAGCCCGCCATGTGGAGCAACAGCGATACCTGGGTGAACTGGTTCGATGCCCATCCCCTGGAAACGCCGACCGATTATTTCCTCTATCTGATCGACGAGTCTGACGACTTCAACCAGCAGGAGCAGTGGGCCAGTTGGCTCGATAACAACCTCGGCCCCGGCGTCCGGCTGATGTCCCTGGCAACCATCGCCGCGCCTTCGGCGGCTGCCCATGTCCCCTCGCTGGATATTCCAGCCTCCTCGATGCTGGTCGGTGATCCCGAGGCTTGGGCGCCTGCTGTCAGAGAGTATCTGGACGACCCCGGCAAACGCTTCTATTACTACAACGGCGGGCGACCGGGATCGGGCACGTACGCCATCGAAGATGATGGCGTGGGATTGCGCGCTTCTGCCTGGGCGCAGTTCAAAATGTCGATAGACCGTTGGTTTTATTGGGAATCGACCTACTACAACAACTTCCAATGTTACGGGAATACCGAAGAAGCCTACACCAACGTTTTCCAAAGGGCGCAGACCTTTGGATGCTATGAGGAAGACGATCCCGAATTAGGCCAGACCGGTTGGAATTACACCAATGGCGATGGTGTGCTCTTCTACCCAGGTGTGGATGCGCTGTTCCCTGAAGAAAGCTATGGCGTGATGGGGCCGCTGGCCTCGCTGCGCCTGAAATTGATCCGCCGCGGCCTGCAAGATGCCGACTACCTGGCCCTGGCCGCGGCCATTGACCCCGTCCGCACCGCTGAGATCGTAGGAGCGATGATCCCCCAGGTCTTGTGGGAATACGGCGTGGATGATCCCGATGACCCGACCTGGGTATACACAGACATCAGCTGGCCTACCGACCCTGACCTGTGGGAGGCTGCCCGCGCCGAGTTGGCCGATATCATCGAGGGAGAGCAGGAATAAATTTACAACCTCAATACGTTTCCTGAACAACTTCTGAATAGCTATTCGGTACGCTTGTAAAAAAATCTCAGGTAATCTTATGAACAGACTTACGAAACCAATCGCCTTCCTGCTGACAACCTGTATACTGACAACCCTGGGGTGCCGCCTGGCGCAGACAATCGCACCGACCAGCATCTCGCCGCCACTAGAAAGCCAGGTTACTGCTGAAGTCCCGGCAGATTCCGATGCCGCTGCCGATTCTGCTGCGGAGGCTAAAACCCAGGTCAGCGGCGTATTCTTCGCCATTCACATCGAGACCAGCGACCACGCCACGCATAGCGACTCTGTCGCGGGCGAATGGCACATGCTTGAAGAACTCGTCCAAACAGCAGACGAATACGGTCACAAGTTGACCCTGGAATTCCAACCCCAATGGGCCGAATACGCCCTGGAAAACCCTGACAAACTCGCTCAAATTCGCGACTGGGAGGCGGATGGTCACGAGATCGCAGCCCACCATCACGGAATCAGCCACGCCGCCTGGGACGGGTACACCAACGACCCGTCGTATCAAAGCCATGCCAAGTATCGCGGCACAATGGACGAAGCCATAGCGCTGTTGAACCAGCTTCCGGCTTCCGGGCAAATCATGACTGGCGGCATGACAGATGAAGAAAGCGATTGGCCGACTGGCGTGATCTATGCCACCGGCGGGATGGGCCAAGCTGGCGGCGGGCTGCTATCCGAACCAACGCAGGCGACTTACCGGGGAGAATTGGTCATACAAGTGAACAATCAGGGTTACGGGATGCAAATTGGGACAAGCGTCAGCCTGGAAGAAATCAAAGCTGCACTCATAAGCGCCACCCCAAACCAGGTTCTCGGCATTGTCACGCATCCCTATGATTTTGACAGAAATCCCGAGCTATTCAGGGACTTGTTTGATCTACTGACTGAATTTGCTATAAAAACCAGGCCGGTTAGCGAAATACTCAATGAAAAAGCAACTGGTGCTCCCGCTGCCAACGACGGGCAAACAACCTTCGATCCAGCCTCGCTGGGCACGACCGCTAAAGATATTCCTTATTGCACGGCAAATGGCATTTCCCTGCTGATGGATGTTTATTATCCGGCTGAAGATGACGGCCCCTGGCCGGTGAGCGTCTACGTGCACGGCGGCGGCTGGGTCAGCGGCGACAAGTCCAAAGGGGCGGGCTACCGCTTCGTGGAAGTCTTGCGTAAAAACGGTTATCTGGTCGTATCCATCAATTACCGGCTCTCTCCTGAGCACCAGTTTCCGGCTCACATCGAGGATGCCAAATGCGCCATCCGGCATCTGCGCGCCAACGCCGCCTTATACAACCTTGACCCTGAGCGCATCGGCGCTTTCGGCGGCAGCGCCGGCGGACACCTGGTTGCACTATTGGGTACGAGTGACGCATCATCGGGGCTGGAAGGGTCAGGTGATTATCAAGAATATTCCAGCCGCGTTCAAGCCGTCGTAAACCTGTTTGGCCCCACCGATGACGAAGCCTTCTGCATTCCCGCGAAAATCGAAACTGTGTTTGGCGCGGATAGTTGTGAGGATGATGTCATCACCATCGCCAGCCCGATGACCCACATCTCCGCCGACGACCCGCCCTTCCTGATCTTCCACGGCGATCAGGACGATGTCGTACCGATCAGCCAGTCTGAAAGGCTGCAGGAGGCCTTGACTGCCGGGGGAGTGCCCACCACGTTCATTGTTGTCGAAAACGCCGGGCATGGGTTCTCGCGCGCTGGTGATGGGGAGATGAACCCCAACATGCGCGCCATCCAGCAGATGGTGATTGAGTTCTTCGACCGACACTTGAAATAATCAAATAGAAAAACAGGAATGTGGGGGAGACCCCACATTCCTGTTTTTCTGACTCGTTCATTCTCAATTTCGCAGGAGAATACAATGAAACCAACGCTAGCAATTTTTTCCACCTTACTGCTACTCTCGCTGGCCTGCAGCCTGGGCGGTGTGGCAACCACCGAGTCGCCGCCCGATGAGAACAACCCCCTCGCCCAAAGCGAGAATCGCTGCGGCGACGGGGTCTGCGACGGGCCGGAGAATTCCGTCAACTGCCCGGATGATTGCACGGAGCCTTCATCCCAGACTGAAGCCGTCGCGCAACAGTCCGTTTGCGCGCTGCCCAATCCGCAACGCGCCATCGTCTCTCAAGATTTGCTGGAGTTCAAAAATATCTATGCAGATAGCAGCTTCGAAGACGGCGCCGCCGAGGTCGTCATCTCGCCGCACCCCAGCGCTAGTCTTCAACTGGCGGCGGCTGAACGATTGCCAGAGGCGGCTCACAGCGGCTCCTGGGGATATGCCATCCAGGCGGGGGCCAACCAGGGGGCTGCATTTGGGGCTAAGGGCTATGTTGAAAAAGGCGAAGAGCTGCACTTCTCAGCCTGGCTGCGCACCGCCGAGGGAACAACATCTATCACCCCCATGGTCTTCTGGGTTGAAAACGAGAACGATCCGGGAATCCCGACGCGCGGCGAAACCGTCACCATCGGTCAGGAGTGGACGCAGGTGCAACTCAAGACAGCCACCACCAGGGGCGCCCGCTACGCCCTGCTGACCTTCGAGGTCGGGCCGCAAACCACGCTCTATATTGACGACGTGGAAATCTCCATCCCCTTCTGGCGCATGGCCGAGTACGAGGGAGAAAGCCGCGTTGTGGGCGGCGTGACTGTGCCTGCGGAACCAAACGGGGTAACACATTTCAACATCGTCATCCACATTGAAGATCCCAATATACTGCACAACAGCCGCGCCTATTTTGCAGAGCAAACCGCCATCTTCACCGAGCTAGCCAGGCTCATTCACCAACACGGCGGTTTCCTGACCATCCAACCCGAACAGGATTGGCCCCAGGCTGCCGAAGAGGGTTTCCACCCCGGGCTGCTGGCTGAGTTGGCTGAGAATTACAATGTGGTCTACTCCAACCACACCCACGGCCCAAACTGTCTCGACCCCCAGGGCATCCCTCGCAGCGCCAACGACTGCAACACCAATCGGGAGTGGGACAAGGAGATTACGGACGACGATATTGTCGCCTATGCCCAAAATATGCGCCAACTTTTCGAGAGCGTCTCGGGCATCCCCGTTACCGATCACAACGGCAATTTCGACTTCACGGCCACCAGCCGCTTCGCCGAAGCAGGCATAAAGACATTCTCGGCTTTCAAAGACAAAACAACACAAAGCTCATACGACTACCTGTACAACAACCCCTGGCGACCGGGTCAGGGTAACGCGTTGCAGGATATCGAGGGCTTTCTCACCCATGATCCTGCTACCCAAATCGTCTACATCCCCGGCTGGGGCCAGGCCCTCACCCGCCACCCCCAACGCGTGTCCGAGCGTCTCCAGCCGATGCTCAGCCAGTTCATCCGCTTTGCCGATCCCCAACGGGTCAACTCCTTCTATGTCATCACCCATGTCGGACACTTTTACTCTCGGGACGGTGATCCCAATTATCTGCGCTATAATGAGCAGACCGGCCTGGTGGAGTATTCGGCAGAATTTCTTGAACATCTCGCCAATTGGGATACGATGCTTGGCGAGGTCATCGACCCGCTGGTTGAGGCGGGCTATCTCCAATGGACGAGTTTCTCGGCAATTGGGGAGCTTTATCAGGAATGGGAGATGAACTGCTATGAAGAATAAGTCAATCTTGGCCCTGGGGTTGGCAGCCCTTATTCTGGTGGGATTTGCCTCCAGCGCCGTTAGCGCCGATCAAATCACCAGCAAGTGGGATTTATGGGTCAACGGCCCACACCTGCGCGGCGCCAATATCTATCAACGACACATTTACCCAGAAATTGATGGCAGCAACTTCATGGGGCCGGGGCTTTTTGGTCCGCCCTACTCGCAGGCTGACCTTAATCGGCTCGCGGATTGGGGCGCGAACTATGTCAACATCTCACATCCTGGCCTGTTCGAGGAAGAGCCGCCCTACGCTCTGGATATAAACGCCCAGGATAACCTCGACGAATTGCTGGGCATGATCGCCGAGGCCGATATGTTCGCCGTGATTAGTTTCCGCACCGGGCCGGGCCGCAGCGAGTTCACCTTTTTCTTTGGGGAGGATGGAGACTGGTTTGATAAGCGTTACTACAACGATGAAGTCTGGCGTTCGCCCGAAGCCCAAACTGCCTGGGAGGCCATGTGGGCCTATACCGCGGCACGCTACCGCGACAACCCCATCGTGGTCGGCTACGACCTGATGGTCGAACCGAACAGCAATGATGTCTGGCTGGATGAATGGGAACCTGAGATTTTCTACGCCGAATATGGCGAAACCCTGTACGACTGGAATCCCCTGGCGGCGCGCATCAGCGAGGCCATCCGTGAGGTAGACGAAAGCACCCCCATCTTAATCGGCGGGATGAGTTATTCGGCCATAGACTGGCTGCCCTATGTGCAGCCCACTGGCGATGAACACACAGTCTACGCGGTGCATCAATATGCCCCGCATGATTACACCCATCAGTGGGATGAGACCGATTTCCCTTACCCCGGCGAAATGGATCTGGACTGGGATGGCGAAACCGACCGTTTCGACAATGAATGGCTGGGGGACGAAATAATTGCATTGATGGATGATTTTTCGAAAAAGCACAATGCGCCCATTGCCGTGAATGAGTTCGGCGTCATCCGCTGGGTGCCGGGTGCAGCCCAGTTCATCGGCGATCAGATGGCCTACTTCGAGCAGAGCGGAATCAACTATGCTATCTGGGAGTGGGAATCATCCTGGGAACCCATCCAAAGCGAAATTGACGCGTTCAACTTCCGCCTGGGGCCAGACCCAGAAAATTACACCGAGGTTGAAAACAGCCCATACATCGATGTCTTAAAAACCTTTTGGGAGCAGAATATATTCCGCCCATCGAATACGCCTTTTGTTCCCGACATGTAATTCATCAGAGAGGTAGCGGTATGGTATAATTTCAGCCGCTATCGACGGATGCCGCAGGGTGTAACACCGCTCTGCGGCTCTCTTTTTGATGACTTTCCAATTTGACCAGAGTACCCTCATACGGTATAATCTTGCGTCGGTTTAGAAACAAAAATTGAGCCTGCACGACAGTTCCACAAGCAAGCTCTCAAGAAATGATAGAAAAGTAGGTACCGCATCATGCCAAAACGAACATATCAACCTAAGAAACGCCGCCGCGTACGCGTGCACGGATTCCGCTCTCGGATGTCCACCCGTGGGGGTCGCGAGGTACTCAAGCGCCGCCGCAAAAAGGGACGCCACCGTTTAGCGGTGACGATGAATAATCACGTCAAGAAAACGAACTGGAACAGCTAACCTGGTCTGGTTAGCGGGATTCCCCTGTGCAGGTTGAGGGGTGAAGCGCAACTTCCGTCTGACAAGCGCCATTGATTTTAAGCGGGTGCGGCATTCGGGAAAACCATTTGCCCACCCGTTTGTTGTCTTGATTGCCCTTCCGAACGCCAGCGCGGCGACTCGTATTGGCATCTCCGCAGGGAAATCGGTTGGCAATGCCGTCCAGCGCAATCGCGCCAAGCGCCAGTTGCGCGCCGCGGTTCAACCGCTCATCCCCGGCATGCAAGCGGGGTGGGATATTGTCTTCCTGGCCCGCAGCAGAATTACCAACGCTCCTTATCAAGACATCGCCAAAGCGGTCAAAGAACTGCTCATCCGGGCGCAAATCCTGCCAACAGAAACAAATGTCTACTGAAATTCATCTCGAACCTATCGAACATTTGGAAGCCGAGCACAACCATACAGAGCCTCGTTTGCGGGATCTGCCCTTGAAGATTCAAAATCTCCCGCGCATGCCCCTGTTGGCGTTGATCCGCCTCTACCAAATGACCCTTTCGCGCGCCCTGCCCGCCAACACCTGCCGCTTCTACCCAACCTGTTCGCATTATGGGTATCAGGCCATTTACAAATATGGCGCTGTGCGCGGCAGCCTGATGGCTACCTGGCGCGTTCTCCGCTGCAACCCGTTCAATCCGGGGGGCATCGACCTCGTACCCTGAAGACTATCTATGAAAACAAAAACCCTTTTCACCCTCCTCGCACTGTTGGTGATTGCCCTGATATTAAGCGCCTGCACCGGGGGACGGAGCGTGGTCGCCTCAGGCTGGGCCGGAATCACCACCGATGAAGACACCGCCTACCTGGCTTATAACAATTTTGTCTATGCCATCAACCTCGACAACGGCACCGAGCGCTGGCGTTACCCCGCCGAGCCAGACCCTGCCGTGACCTTCTACTCCCCCCCGGCGCTGACCGAAGATGGGCAATTAATCGTCGGGGGCTATAACCACATTCTCTACAGTTTGAATCCCGCGAACGGGCAAATTAACTGGCCGTATGAGGAAGCCGAAGGACGCTACATCGGCGGCCCGTTAGTCACCCAAAATGGCATTTACGCCCCTTCTACGGACTATAACTTATATTTCATCGACTTTAACGGACAAGCTGTCCGCGAGCCTTTCTCAACCGAGAAAGAGATCTGGGCACGGCCCGGCACCGACACCCAGTGCGCCTGCATTTTCATCGCGTCCATGGATCACCGCATCTATTCTGTAGATGCGCAATCCGGCGCGCAGCACTGGGTAACCGATGATCTTGGCGGCGCATTGGTCGGCACTCCGGCCCTCAGCGAAGACCGCATTCTCTACGCCGGAACCTTCGCCGAAGAACTGATCGCCCTGAAAGCCGATGACGGCAGCGAATTATGGCGCTTCAGCGCCCAAGACTGGGTCTGGGGCGGCCCCGCCCTCGACGGCGACAACGTCTACTTTGGCGATCTCAGCGGCACACTCTTCGCCCTCGACCGCCACACCGGCGCGACGCTCTGGCAAATTCAACCCGGCGGCTCAATTGTATCGAAACCGCTGGTCACCGAGGACGGCATCTTCTTCACAACCGAAGATGGCAAGCTGGTATCGGTCACACGAGAAGGCGCCAACCGCTGGCAGCAAACTTTCGAAGGTAACACCTATGCCAGCCCGGTCGCTGCGGGCGAATTAGTTCTGGTTTCTACCACGCAGCCCGAGACCCTCCTGGCTGCCTACGATGCCAACGGCGCTCTCAAATGGACCTTTAGCGACGCCGAATAATTTAACGATATACAGTTCGACAACGATCGAAGACTAGGAAAATAACTATGTGGGATTCTTTCATTGGATTGATGATCAACATCTTGCTCTACATCTACACTTTTGTAGGGCAGAATTTTGGCATTGCCATCATCTTGTTCACCATCCTGATCCGGCTGATTCTGTACCCTCTCAATGCGCAACAAGTCAAGCAGACTTCGGCCATGCAGGATATGCAAAAATCAAAGAAATGGCAAGATATGCAAGCGAAGTACAAGAACGACAAAGAAAAACTCGCTCAAGAACAGATGAAACTCTATCAGGAGATGGGCGTCAACCCCTTTGGTTCTTGTCTGCCTACCCTGATTCAGTTCCCCATCATTATCGGCCTCTATCAGGCCATCATCCAGGCTTTAGCCGTTAGCCCGGTGCAATTGCTCAATCTATCTCATCACATCAACGGCGGCGGGGCAGATCTTATCCCCCTGAACAATCACTTCCTATGGATGGATCTTAGCTTGCCTGAGAAAGATTTTGGCCTCGCCATCGCCGGTTACGGCATTCCAATTCTGGCGATTTTGGTACTTGTCACCAGCTATCTGCAAACCAAGCTGATGACGCCACCCAGCAGCGGAAACCCCGGCGACCAAAGCGCGCAGATGACTAAAGCCATGGGGTTGTATATGCCGCTATTCATGGGCTGGCTGGCTTACAGCTTTTCATCGGGATTAGCGCTCTACTTTGTCGTCAGCAACCTGGCCTCAATTTTGCAGTACGCCATCATGGGACGTCTCGACTGGAGCAATTTACTGCCGGGCAAAGCTAAAGCTTAATCGGAGAAATCGTATGACTGACAATCGCGCCACACTAGAAATCATCGCCCCATCTGTCGATGAGGCCATCGAAAAAGGATTGGCCGACCTGGGATTATCCCGGCAAGATGTAGAGGTAGAGGTATTAGACGAAGGCAGCGGCGGCCTTTTTGGGCTGGGATCACGCCAGGCGCGTGTCATGTTGATTGTACGGGGCGCAACAGATTCTGAACCCGTCGCTGAAATCAGCCCCCAGGCCGATTCTCGCCCCCCGGCCAAGTCGCCGCCCCCTGTCACTCAAGATGATGCCTATATCCTCGAAGTGACGCGCGGCGTCCTCAATGACCTATTGGTAAAAATGCGCCTCGACGATGCCAAAGTCGATGCCTATATGGGTGAACCCTACGGCCCTCAGGAGCGAGTGCCAATTCACGTCGATATTTCCGGCGATGATCTCAGCATCCTCATTGGGCACCGCGGCGAAACCCTCGAGGCGCTGCAATACATTGCCCGCCTGATTCTAGGCAAAGAACTCGAACAGTCCATCCCGCTGGTGATTGATGTGGAGGGCTACCGCGCCCGCAGAGAACAGCAAATCCGCCGCCTGACCCGCCGCGTCGCCGATCAGGTCATTCAAACCCAACGCAGTCAAGCTCTGGAACCTATGCCTGCCAACGAACGCCGCATGGCGCATATTGAGTTGAAGGACGATGAGCGCGTTTACACCGAAAGCGCCGGTACAGGGCGTCAACGCAAAGTCGTTATTTTCCCGCGAGACTAATCAACCGTACACCTTTGCAAAAAAGGGTGTGTGCAGGAAAAATTCCTGGCGCGCACCCTTTTTTAGAAACAACTCAGGTATAATTCCCCCATGAGCATCCCGGTCCGTGCTGAGGCCATTGAATATCTGGTTATCGGCCATATTGCCCTGGACTTGTTGCCGCAGGGCAATCGCCTGGGTGGGACCGCCGCCTACGCAGCCCTGACAGCGCAAACGCTGGGCCTTCGCCCCGGAATTGTCACCCACTGGGGCGCTGAACTAACTCGCAAAGAATTAACGCATATCCCAATAGCTGGGATGACCGCAGAACACAGTACGTCTTTTGAAAATGTCCATACGGGCCACGGCCGCGCTCAATATGTCCACGCTGTAGCGCCGCCGATCCACTTCGAACACATCCCAACAACATGGCGGGCTGCGCCCATTGTCCACCTGGGGCCAATCGCCCAAGAAATCGATCCGGCAATGGCAGATCATTTTTCCGGCGCGTTCGTCGGCGTTACGCCTCAGGGTTGGCTGCGCACCTGGGATGATGACGGGCGGGTTTCGCCCCGGGACTGGCAACACGCCGCTCAGGCCTTGCGCCAAGCCGATGCCGTAGTCCTCAGTATTGAGGATCTTGCCGGAGAGATCAGCCAGGCCCACAAGATCACCGCCGAGTGCAATATCCTGGCGTTGACCATGGGCAAAGAAGGGGCGCTCATTTTCTGGAATGGCGATGAACGTCATTTTTCGGCACCGCCTGTCGAAGAAGTGGACCCCACCGGTGCGGGAGATATTTTTGCTGCGTCTTTTTTCTGCCAACTCTGGCAGGGACGAAACCCCTGGGAGGCTGCGCAGTTTGCCAACCAGATTGCCGCGCATTCGGTGCATCGCTGCGGCCTGAAGAGTTCGCTGACCTAAACGAAAGGTATACATTTATGGGATTTGCTTACGCGATCGCTAACCAAAAAGGGGGGGTTGGAAAAACCACCACCGCCATCAACCTGGGAGCCTATCTGTCAAAAAATGGCTTATCAGTTTTACTTGTAGACATCGATCCCCAGGCCAACGCGACATCTTCGATTGGCGTTGACAAACAAACCGTCAAGGGCGGCACCTATGAAGCGCTCCTCGATCTGGCTCCGGCTGCCGACTATATTTTGCACAACCCCCGCCTGAATATGGATCTCTTACCGGCTACGCCGGGTTTAGCCGGTGCAGGCGTGGAATTGGTCGGCGAAACCGGGCGCGAGCAGCGCCTAAAAACAGCGCTTGAGCCTTTGCTGGCGAAGTATGACTATGTACTCATCGACTGCCCGCCCTCACTGGGATTATTGACCCTTAATGGGCTGGTCGCCGCCGTCGATGGCGTCATCATCCCTGTGCAGTGTGAATATCTGGCCCTCGAAGGGCTGGGCCAACTCATGCAAACGCTCAACCGCGTGCGGAGCGCGGTATCCCCCTCCCTGCGCATTCGCGGCGTGCTGATGACCATGTACGACCCGCGCACCAACCTCTCTGGTGATGTCGTCGAGGAAGTCCGCCGCTTCTTCCCTGAGCAAGTATTCAACGCCATCATCCCGCGCAGCGTTCGCCTGGCCGAAGCGCCGTCCTATGGCATTCCAATATCCTTATACGACCCCAACTCAACCGGCGGCAGGGCTTATCAGGCCGCTGCGCAAGAACTGTTAGAAGCCGACAAGGCAGCCATACCTGCATAATTATTCATGGAGATCGAAGGTTCTCTTGTCGCCAACTCAGGATTAAATTAACGCGAGGTACACGCCATGTCCACTCGAAAACGCCCCGGTCTCGGAAAAGGTTTAGACGCCCTGATTCCTGTCGATGCCATGCAGAAAACTACAACGGCATCCTCGGGCGCAGAATCCATTCCCATTAGCAGTATCACCCCCAACCCCCGTCAACCGCGCGCCCACTTTGATAGCGAAGGGATCAAAGATCTGGCCGCTTCCATCAAAGAACACGGCGTCATCCAGCCGCTGATCGTCACCCAAAATCCAGACGGCAGCTATACGCTCATCGCCGGAGAACGTCGTCTGCTGGCCTCGAAAGAAGCCGGGTTAGACACCGTGCCCGCCCTGGTGCGGGAGGCCAGTGACCAGGAGCGCCTGGAAATTGCCCTGATCGAAAACGTGCAGCGGGCCGACCTCAGCCCGCTTGAAACCGCCGAGGCCTACCGCCAACTGATGGACGATTTCAACCTTTCGCATGGGGAAATTGCCGAACGGGTCGGCAAAAGCCGCACAGCGGTCACCAACACGCTGCGCCTGCTCAACCTGCCCCCCAGTGTCAAGCAAGCCCTGGTGGAGGAGAAAATCAGCGAGGGACACGGCCGCGCCCTGCTGGCATTGCCGAATGCGCAAAGCCAGGCCGCAGCCTTGCAAACCATTCTGGAAAAGCAATTGAATGTACGCCAGACGGAAGAGCTGGTGCGCAAGTTAAGCGGTGAGAAACCGGCCCCGGCGGGCAAGCCCGCGCCCGCGCCAGAGCTTATGGAGCTAGAAGAGCGCTTGCAATCGGCGCTGGGCACAAAGGTCAAAATGAAGCACAGCGAGAAGGGCGGCTCGATCACCATTCACTATTATTCCGATGAAGAACTCGATGCGCTGTTAGATAAATTCCTGAAGGATAGTTAACCAAGTATGCGGACAATTCTCCACAATGCCCACATCTACACTCTCGACTCCCAGCAGCCGTTGGCTTCGGCGCTGGCAATCGAAGGGGATGTAATTTTGGCTGTGGGGGATGAGGAGGTCATTCAAACCCAGTTTGGGGTTGGCGCCCAGCGCCTGAACCTGGGAGGCCGCCCGGTGATCCCCGGCCTGACCGACGCGCATATTCATCTCGAACATTATGCCCTCAGCCTGCTAAAAATTGACTGCGAAACCCCCACCCTGGCCGAGTGCTTGCAGCGCATTGCCGAACGCGCTGGGGCGCTGCCGCCGGGCGAATGGATTTTGGGCCACGGCTGGAATCAGAATAACTGGCCCGACCTGGCATCCGGAACCTTCCCCGGCGCAGCTCACCTCGACGCCCTGACAAACCAACATCCCATTTACCTGACAGCCAAATCGCTGCATTGCGGCTGGGCCAATAGCGCCGCTTTAAAGGCTGCCGGCATCGACGAACACACACCCGACCCGCCGGATGGCGAAATTCAGCGCGATGCGCACGGCAAGCCGACCGGGATTCTCTTTGAGGGGGCCATATTCTTACCCCTGGAGGTCATTCCAGAGCCAAAGGGCGAAGAGCTTGCCAACGCGCTTCAGACTGCCCAGCAAAAATTGCTCCAAATGGGCATTACGGGCGTACACGACTTCGACCGCCGCGACTGCTTCGAGGCTCTCCAACGGCTGCACCGACGCGGCGATCTGCAACTGCGGGTTCTCAAAACTATCCCGGTCGAAGACCTGCCCTATGCCATCGGCATGGGGTTACGCTTTGGCTTTGGCGACGAGCGCCTGTGGATCGGCGGGGTAAAGGCTTTTGCCGATGGCGCTTTGGGGCCGCACACCGCTGCCATGCTGAAGGGCTACGAAAACGAACCCGATAACCGCGGCATGTTGTTATTAGACGCCGAGCAGATTGTTGAGTTTGGGCAGCAAGCGGTAGCCAATGGGCTGCCACTCACCATCCACGCCATTGGAGATCGGGCCAACCATGAGGTGCTGAATGCCTTCGAGAAGTTGAGGGAATTTGAAGCACAATACCTGACCGCGGATAATCGACCACAAACTGCCAACCACCATCTGCCATCTGCCATCTACCGTCCCCTCCGCCATCGCATCGAACATATCCAACTCACCCACCCCGATGACGCAGCGCGGCTGGCCGAGTGGGGCATCATCGCTTCGATGCAGCCTATTCACGCCACGTCGGATATGCAGATGGCCGATGCTTATTGGGGCAAGCGGGCCGCGCATGCCTATGCCTGGCGAACCCAGCTCCAACAAGGCGCGGTGTTAGCCTTTGGCTCAGATGCGCCGGTCGAATCGCCCAACCCGTTTTGGGGCCTCCATGCCGCTGTGACCCGCCGGCGCGCCGATGGCAGCCCCGGCCCGGAGGGCTGGTATCCCCAACAGCGCCTGAGCGTGGAGGAGAGCCTGCGGGCCTATACCCAGGGAGCAGCCTATGCCGCAGGAGTGGAAAATCGCTCTGGGAAGCTCTCGCCGGGATACTGGGCCGACCTGCTCGTACTCGACAACGACCCCTTTACCTGCCCCCCTGCCGAACTGCGTCAGATCCGCCCCCTGGGGAATATGATCGCCGGGGAATGGGTCATCGAGCCACAAATTTCATAGATCATTCACCCCAAAGATATACCCGCAGATCAGGCTAATCATCACCATCTCGCCGCCCTCCTCAATTGTCTCCATAATGAATAGCACCGGCCCCGTGCCCAGTATCTGACGAATAAGGACATCAGCAATATCTACCACGACAACGAATACAAGCAAGATGCTGAAGAGCCGCAACAACTTTTGCGAAAACTGCCGTTCCACTGAAATGCTGCGCCGATGCGCAACGCGCACGATAGCGAAAAGCGGTAAGGCAACTGCCAGATAAACTACCATCTCGCCCAGTTTTTCACGGTACTTGCGCAGGGCATGCGCGGCAAACAAATAGCTGCTTAAATTGGCAGAAATGTTCTTGTGAAAGATCATCACATCATCCAGCAGCAAAACCCCAAATACTATCATCCACACCCAATAGACCGGCTTGCGCCGCTTCAGCGCCATCAAGCATAGCAGCATCACAATCCAAACTTCTTTGGTGGCCTGAAAAATCTCGGCATAGCCCTTATTCTGCTCGATCGAAAAGAGATACGAGGAAATTAATTCTGTGCTGTATTGGAGCACATGAAACAAAATAAATGCGGCGTCGATGGAAAGCAGCATCAGTAGAAAACGCTGCGAGGGGTTTTGTAAATTCACTTTCATAGCATCAAGCGAGCAGGCATTCCGCGCGGAGGCCCATCCCGCGCAGGGTCTCCTCAATTTCGGATTGGTATTGTGGGTTCATCAGGATGACGACCTCGGGTTGGAGTTGGCGCAAGAATTCTGGCGGGACAATCTGCTGCCCGGTGCGGGGTGCAAATAAGCCCTGCTTGCGAGGATTGATGTCAACGATATGGCGGATCGCGCTGCCCGCGCCAAAGGTATTCAAGAAGGTGATGCCCTTCGAGCCAGCGCCCCAGGCGACCACCTTTTGGGCTGCTGAGGCCGCCCGCGCCAGGATTTGCTCCCAATGGGAGAGCTTGCGCCGGTATTGCGCGCCAAAGGCATTCACCTGCGCAGTTAACTCCTTGAGCTGCCCGGTACGATCATGCCTCTGAACATTTTCTGCAGGACGCGCATCGAGAGTGATAAACTGCCCCCCAAATGCCTCGGCAATGCGTTCAACGGCGAACCCGCCGCGCTCGAAAAGCAGCCCCAGCGAGGCCGGGCTGAAATAATGGACGTGCTCATAGATCAAATCCCAGATACCCAAATCGCGCAGGGCATAGAGCGCATTGGGCACTTCGAAGAAGATTGGCGCACCAATGCTGCGGATTGTTTCAACGAGTGCGCCAGGTTGATCGAGATGCTCTAAAACATGGCGGCAGATCACCAAGTCGG
Organism: uncultured Anaerolineales bacterium; assembly: GCA_964344175.1. Lineage (GTDB taxonomy): Bacteria > Chloroflexota > Anaerolineae > Anaerolineales > UBA11858 > NIOZ-UU35. The sequence continues at coordinate 13,798 of CAYFMI010000039.1, read as the reverse complement.
CGGGGGTGTGGGCATGGCCTTCTGTAAAGAAGGCGGCTTCAAAGCGCACATTGGCATCGGTTGCAGGAACGTGCTGAGGATCGTAGCCAGGGTCAAAGCCAACACCGCGGCATTCTCCTTCTCGGCACAACAAGGCCAGGAAGTCGCCGCGGCCTGAGCCAATTTCGAGGACGTCTTTGCCGCGCAGGTCGTAGCGGGCGATCAGTTCTTGCACCGATTGCCCGGCATATTCGCGGAAGTGCGCCGAAAAGAAAAGCGAATTCTCGTAGGCGGGGTCATAGGTCATCGTCTCAGGGTCGAAGGCCTGGTTGAAAATATGCCCGCAGGCACGGCAGAAGGCCAGCTGCATTTCGCCAATGGGGGCTGCCAGCGCTTCCCGGCGCGTTTCCCAAAGCCGATTACAATGCACCGGCATTTCGGGGATGGAGAGAAAGGGTTTGATTTCGGCGGCCTGACAGACAGGGCAAGCGGTAAACATAGCCATCAATTTGGGTGCGGCGCAGGGAGCCGATTCACGGGGATAATTTCCGCCGTTAGTCCCATATCCCTGAGACTCGATTCGATTTCAGCCTGGTAGATCGGATTCATCACTAAGACGAGATGAGGGCGGTAGTGCTTCAGGAAATCTGGGGCGACGATTTGTTGACCAGTCCCGGCCATGAAAGAGCCGTGCTTGTGGGGGTTAATATCGACACAGTATGCAATCTCGTCATATAGGCCCAGGGTGGTTAAAAAGGCCACGCCCTTCGAGCCTGCCCCCCACAAGACTACCCGCCGCCCGGCGGCGTGCTGCGCGGCGAAGTAGCTCCGCCATGCAGCAAGATGCGCGGCAACTCGTTGGCGAAAATTAGTCACATCAGCAACCGTAATCGCCAGGTCGTCTTCAAGCAAAGGGGCAGCCCCCTGCCCCAGGCGGGCTTCGATCATCAGGTATTGGTCATCGTAGACGCGGCTCAGGCGCAGAATGTCGAATCCGCAATGTTGAAAAAGACGCCCCAGCGATCCGGCGCTGAAATACGAACAGTGCTCGTAATAGATATCCCAAAAAGCGACTTCGCGCAAGACGCGGGTGACATCGGGAACCTGAAAGAAAACCACCGTCTCGGGGGAATTCTGGAGGTTGCGCTGAAAAATGCGCACGAACTCGGTCACGTTGCCGATATGCTCAAGCGTCATCTTGCAGATGATGAAGTCGGCTTGCTCGTGGAGATAGCGCTCGGAATAGAAGTCTCTTATAAAGCGCACATCGGCTTCGCTCTGCACGCGCCCGCTTTGGTAGGCCGGGTCAAAGCCCAGGCCGCGGTTGCCGCCCATCTCACAAATACGGGTCAAAAACTCCCCCATTCCACAACCCACTTCGATGATGCTCTTACCGCGTAGATCATAGCTCTCGGTCAAATCTTCGGCCAATCCGCGAGAAAAGTTGTCGAACGTCGCCGAGAAACTCTGCGTACTCTCATAGCCGGTATTGTAATCTTGGCGGGCAGGGTCATACTGTGCGTTGAAGATGAAGCCGCAGGCTGGGCAGAATATCAGTTCAATGGGGGCCGCGGGATAGTCGAGGGCCGCCTGCCGCGCCTTAAGCAGCACAACGCTGTGTACCGGAACCGACTCCAGGACGTAAAACAGCCGCCCCACAGCCGAGGAACAGGACGGGCAATGCTCTCTTGTTGAGGGGGATTTCCTGGCGTTTTGTTTTTCCATAGTTCACCGAAAATAGTGCTCAAAAATTGCAAAGCATCATGGCAGGGGGATCACTACAAGGTCGCCGAAGGTTAGATCTACATTATGGGCTACCAGCAGCACCGAACCGGCGCGCGGCCCGGCCATTTCCTGACGACCGACTAACGTCCACTGCTCAGGTTCGGGCATGGCGCTCTCCCATAGCTTTAGCTGAAAGACATCGTAAGGCGGATCGGTTTGGGCGCGCAGCTTTATTGTGTACCAGGTTTTCATGCGCAGTTCATAATCTAAGCCTTCGGCCAGGCCTGCGCCCTGGAAGCCTTCAATGTTCAACCCGGCGGGATTCCCCTTCTCGTCCCAGCTATAAAACGCCGCTCCGCCAAAATTCCACCAGCCACAATGGGGCTGCTCACACAGCACCGGCTCATCGGAGAAACCCTGCCAGCGCGACAGCACGCCCAGACCCGCGCCGTTGCTGGGGTATTTTTGCGGCACAATGCGATGCAGCATGAACTGAAATGTCACTTCATAATTTTCCCAACTCAGATCACCGATCGCAAGGGTGCGGTCGTAGCTGATGGTCGCCGGACGCACCCCAGCGCTCTCGAGTACCCAGCGGCCATCGACCACATCGAGCACATCGGTGAACCCTGCAACATCACCCCAGGTAATGGTGTAAGGCAGCGGCCAGACTGAATCGGCGCGATAATCAAGAATTACCTTTTTTTCAACCTGCTGGCCGTCTACCGCATGGGCACGAATGATTATATCATTCTCTCCAACGCGTAAGTCGTGGTAATCGATTTCGATATTAAAATCGCCGGGGCAGGCCAGCCGCCTGCGGTCGGGGCCAATGGTGAGATGATTTTCCACCCCCTCATTTAGCGAATAGGTCAGCGATTGAATATTGCTTCTCGAGGCGATATTACCCAATACATTCACCCAGCGCTGAGTCACCCCCGGGAGACCAAAGGACTGGCGATCGCCATACCAAATTTCGATATCAAGATCATCGGTACGCTCAGTTTTTGCGGTCAAACAACCTGGATCGGGCAACTCACTAAAACGCTCGCTCAACTCATCGTCTGACAGCCACAGGATCAATCCCAAAAGGAGCAGCGCCAACAGAATAAATCTTCGCGCTTTGCCCGTGAATTGAGGTTTCAAACACACTTTACGGTTCATACATCTCGACGATGAAATATTTCATACTCTCGAAAAAAGTTGGCGATAAAATCGCCGTCGGCAATTTCCGGCAAGGTGGGCCAGGGCATATCTGTGCGCAACTGCGACATTTGTGTGTGGTGCTGCCGTAGGGCGTTCATTTTGATCTCCAGCACATCTTCCAACGCGATCGCGAAGGCAAAGTCGGGGATAACCCGCAAACCGCAAGCGGCCAACAGACTATCGCGTAGGAACTTTAAAAAACCGCGCCCAATTTTTTTGGGGAAACACACCCAGGGCCAATGATACCAAAACCAAATCGGGTACTCATAAATTTCAGGGGATAGTTGGAGATTCCGCACAGCCAGGCGCACAATGCGGTTGGTAGCGGCATGGTCAGATGGCGCACCCGGATAAGCAAACGGGATGAAGATTTGGTGAGGCTTTGCCGAATTCAACAGATCTTGCACCTTTTGGAGAGCGTCTCTACGTGAGTCGGTTAATGAGCCATCACGAAAGCCCAGCAGCAACACATCACCGGCTTCAACACCGAGAGCTTCTGCTGCGGCGCGCGCTTCTTGGGCACGCAGGTCTACCAATTCGGCATGGGGAATACCGTCAGGGTGTGAACGTCCACCATCGGTCATGGTGACAATCGTGACATCCGCGCCAGACCTGCGTTTGTGTGCAACCAGCCCGCCACAGCCCAACGTCTCGTCATCGGGATGCGGGGCAAAGACCATTGCCGGGTGACGGAGAGCATCGTCCTCGAAGAGATTTACCCGCCTCGCTTTCCAATCCCACAATATTTGTGCCCAACGCTCGCGCAATGTGTTCATCGTTCATCCAGCAGGGAATGGTAATATCCCAACAAGTTGGCCGTTATTCGATCCCAGGTAAATTCTTCAAGCACACGCCTCCTACCCATCTGCCCGAAGTCTCGTCGGCGTTGCGCGTTGTCGATCAAGTAAACGAGTGCATCAACCAAACCGGCCACATTGCCCGACTCGAAGAATATGCCCGTTTGCTGATCGAGTACAATTTCCTTCATGCCCCCAACCTTCGAGGCCACCACAGGGAGTTCGCAAGCCATCGCCTCGACCAGGCACATGCCAAAAGCTTCACTCAACGATGGGTTTACCAATATATCCGCCTGACGATAAATTTCTTCAAGCTGGGTATGCGGAACAGGCCCAGCGAGGGTTACCTGGGAGGCAATATCGGGTGAAATTGCTGCTTCGAGCATTGCCCGGTACGAACACCCCACGCGATAAAATTTACTTAACCCGCCGACAAGGTCGTCATCTCCCAACCCGACCAGGTAATCGTGCGGTGTAACCGCATCGGGGCCAACGATCCACAAATCAGTGTTGGGCCGCTGTCGGGCGACTTTCTCGAAAGCATCCACGAGTAGATGAATGCCTTTCTCTGGGGAGACACGACCCACATAGAGAATTTTTATAACTTCATGATCTTTGTGTTTTCGCGCCCCCCTCTTTTGAAAATTCTGCTCATCGACAGCGTTATAGATAACCTTGCATTTGGAAGCCTGATGCGGAAAAGCGCGGCGCACTTGTTGCACAACATGCTCACTGCAGCCCAAAACAAGATCGGTCTGAGACAAACGGGCATCAATCAGCGATGGTTCAAGCTGCGTTAGCCACTCGCACTGCATGTGTAAGACAATGTGGGCATGGGGGAGAAATCTGCGCACAATAGGAACAAATTGTGAGAGATTGTTGATATGGACAATATCAGGACGGCTGCGCCCAAAACGCATAAGGATTGCAACACGAAAAATAAATAAAAGATAATATGCAATGGAGGAGAAAAAGGGGGTCTTTTCGCCAGCTCGATAGATGCGCTTCAGAAATCTATTCATCCAAATGTCTGGCCAGATCCAAACACGGCGATAATTCACCCCCTGATATTGTTCGCGTCTCATTTGGGAACCGATACGCCGCGCGTAGATGGTAACATCATGCGATTTAGCCAAACGGTTGGCTGCCTGATAATTCCAAATCGCAATCGACCCCGCGCTTACAGGGGGGAGAACATCATTCCAGGGTTGGCTAATAAAGGCAATTTTCATTGGAACCGTTTGCGTAACTCTCTTACGACGCCTGCGCCATAATCGATCACTCTGCTGCGAAAATTTTTACGAGTGATGAGGGTATTCACACAATAACGATCTTGTGCCCCCAGGGAATATTTATACGCTTCCCCGCCTCTCAGAAAGTCATAGCATGTATAGCCTTGCTCAATGGCATACTGAATTCCATGGAGGAAGATCACGTTCCCTGGCGAATAGTCTAGATATTGCGAATTGTATCCAGATGCAAAGTCGTAATAGACTTTCTTCTGAGGGTCCATATATGCGGCTGAGGCGGCGATGGGAATATCGCCATCCCAGAGCAAAATTATCAGCAAATTTTGATCTACAAAACACTGCTGAAATATCCTTCGATACCAAAAGGGACGCTCACCCCAGCGCGCGCTCCACAGCCTATAAAAAAGCTCAATATGATTATCAAAATTATCTTGGGTGGCAAACGTGACCCGGAAATCTTCCAACGCTTCGATATGCCGCAAATTGCGCTTTAAACTTTTTCTTGTCGCCCGACTCAGCAATTGGAAATATTGTGCCATGCCCTCAGGGAGCGCCATAAAAGGGCATACCACCCTCTTTGAGGGATGGATATAAAACTCATCTCCAGAAAACAATTCAAGCAACGCGTCCATGCGCCGGTCGAGTGCATCGCTCACATGGAAGCGATCCCATGCCAACTCTTGCTGAATATATCTAGCAAAGTGGTTTATGGCAGCACTTTCAGCAGCAGGCAAACTTACCAGCCCGGTATAGTCCGCCGCGGGGACTCCCCCCATGCGAAGAATTTTTACAAGATTGAATCGAGAAATATCAATAGCCAGTGGGAGAAATGCCACAAAAGGTAAGACATCATCCGGGCGCAAGGCCAACACAAACCAACGAAACGGGGTGACCTCAAAGAAGCCGCGCAACCAATTCCATGAAAGAAATATCGAGGCATGAGCATCAGCCGCATAGACCGATTCCCAATTCGACTGCAACAGATCCATCTGTTCAAGCGTGTCTACTACAACAACATTCATACTCTTACAATAGCAGGCTCTGGAATCGGAATGATGAATTTCCCACCCTGCTCGCGGAAAGCGCTTTGTTGCTGAAAAATCTCTTCGGCAAAATTCCAGGCCAGCAGCAAGACATAATCGGGGCGGTCTATCATGAGCCGTTCGACGGGAACTATGGGGATCTGATTGCCCCCCATGAAACGGCCATGTTTGAAGGTATTTAAATCGACAATATAGTCCAGCAAACCGGCGTCAATCTGGCAGTAACTCAACAGCGTTGTCGCTTTGGCCGCTGCGCCATACCCGGCCAGGCGCTTCCCCTGCGCGCGCAATCCTTTCAGCAGGGCTAACAATTCCCGGCGAATCGTTTTGACACCCTCGGCAAATCCCTGATAATACACCAAACGCGCCACCCCGGCTTGTGCTTCTGCTGCCAAAAGTTGGCGGACACGCGTACTCACTGCCGGGCGGCGCTCCACATAAAGACGCAGCGATCCGCCATGCGTAGACAGACGGCGCACATCGTTTAGCGACAGCCCGTGCCGCGCGAAAAGATGATCTAACGCGGTCATAGAAAAATAACAAAGATGCTGGTGATAGATGGTATCGAACTCGCGCTTCTCCACGAGATCTACCAGATAGGGCACTTCGATAGCAAGGAGGCCATCTGCTTTGAGAATTTGAGCAATTCCCGCCACGAAGCCGTTGAGATCGGGGATATGGGCGAGAACGTTGTTGGCGATAATGAGATCGGCGTTGCGATTCTCGGCCCAGAGCTGGTCGGCCAGTTCGAGATCGAAAAAGCGCTCCAGGGTGGGGACTCCCGCCTTTTTGGCTGCCCCCGCAGGGCCAGGCGCGGGATCGATCCCCAACACAGGGATGCCGCGCTCGACAAAGTTCTTCAGCATATAGCCGTCATTACTGGCTAATTCAATCACCAAACTATGCTCATCTAGTTGGCGCTTGGCGGTCAATTCCAGGGCATTTTCACGGCAGTGCTGCACCCAGGCCGGGGACACCGACGAAAAATAGGGGTAATCCTCCCCAAAAAGAATCGCCGGCGCGACACTGATGCCGATCTGCACCAGGGAACATTGGGGGCAGAAGAACAGCTCTAATGGGGCCGTCAACTCCGGGGTAGATAATTGCTCAACGGTCAGCAAGCGGTCGGCCAGCGGCGTTTCGCCAAAATCTATGATGGAATGCAAATCCTCCCCGCCGCAAGAGCGGCAAACCGGTGAGGCATTCATCAGGGCATCCTTACCCGGCGCAACGAGGCGTCAATTGCGCCCTCGGCCAGTAACTGCTTGATGTGCAAGATCCGCTTGTAGCGCGGCCCTTCGAATTCATCTTGCGTTACACCCACGCGCCGATAGGTCGCATCCAACTCTTGCGCGCCGCGGCGGGCATCCCATACCGGTGCAAACTGAGGCAGATCGCGGGCAATCGTATCGCAAGTGACGCGGTAATTGCGCTTGTCCGGCCCGGCATTGGGGGCATATTCAACCCGGCAGTCGGGGACGGTCTCGGCGACAATCTGTGCCAGCTCGCTGATGCGGTAATTCTCGGAAGTGCGTCCAACGTTGAAGGCCCGGTTATGTACTTGCGGGCGCGGGGCCTGCAACACGGCTGTAAAAGCCCGGCAAATATCCTCGACATGCACCAGAGGCCGCCAGGGGGATCCATCGCTCTTAAGGTAAATGAGGCCGGTGGTTACAGCCCAGGCTGTCAGGTTATTGAGTACCAGGTCGAACCGCAAACGCGGCGACCCACCATAGGCCGTCGCGTTGCGCAAAAAGGTCGGTGAAAAATGTTCGTCGCTCATGCGAGCGACATCTTGCTCGACCAGCACTTTAGAGCGCCCATAGGGTGTGACCGGGTTGAAAGTGGCACTTTCGTCAATCAGTTCATCCCCGGAGGCTCCATAGGTGCTGCAGGATGACGAAAACACAAAACGGCCCACACCGGCATCTTTTGCCAGAGCCGCCAGGCGCACCGAAGCATGGTGATTGATCTCATAGGTCAGCTCGGGGTTGAGATCTCCCAAAGGGTCATTCGACAACCCCGCCAGGTGAACAATGGCATCCACCCCTTGTAGATCTCGCTTTTCGACATCGCGAATATCTTTCTGAATGAAGGGTGTCTCAGGCTCGAAATCTCCAAATGTACAGCGGGCGTAAAGGTCGCTATCTAGCCCGACGACATCGAACCCGGCTTGTTTGAGCATGGGCGTCAGCAATGTGCCAATATACCCCAGATGACCGGTGACGAGAACACGCATAAGGCGCTCCTATTCCCAAATTTTCCACGGAGCAGCCCCGGTTTCCCAGAGCGATTCCAAGATGTGCTTTTCGCGCAGGGTGTCCATGCACTGCCAATAGGCGGTGTGCCGATAGGCCATCAATTGCCCTTCGCGCGCCAGTTGCTCCATAGGTTCTTTTTCCCATTGCGTATCGTCCCCGTCGATATAATCAAATATCCCCGGTTCAAGCACAAAAAAAGCCCCGTTGATCCAACCTTGTTGGAGTTGGGGCTTTTCGGCAAAGGCAACCACTTTATCGCCATCGATATCCAATGCGCCATAACGCGCCGGGGGATGCACGGCTGTCACGGTGGCAAGTTTGCCATGTGCGCGATGAAAATCTAACAACGCACGGATGTCGATGTCGGCGACGCCGTCGCCCCAGGTGAGCATAAAGGCTTCGTCCCCCAGAACGTGTCTCAGACGCTTGACACGTCCCCCCGTGAGGGTGTTCAGCCCCGTATCGATGAGTTCAACTGTCCAATCTGGCCGGGCGTTCGAAGCCTTCATGACCGCGCCTGTCTGAAAATTCACCGTCAGGTCACCATCCAGCGAAGCTTGTTCTACAATATATCGTTTAATCATCTCCCCTTTGTAACCCAAAGCAATCACGAATTCATTAAAACCATAATGGGCATAGATCATCATAATATGCCAAAGCATCGGGTAGCCCCCAATTTCCACGAGAGGCTTCGGGCGTATCTCGGTCTCTTCAGCCAGGCGGGAGCCAAATCCCCCTGCCAGAATTGCCACTTTCATAGGATCTCATCCTTATTGGCGGCGACCATAAAGACGGCATCAAATTCGTTGCCATCACCCCGCCGCGCGAACATTTCCTGACCTAACACCAGGTCTTTCCAGGCAAGGAACTGTTCACTTTGCAAATGGGCTTCGCGCGCCGCCATATCGCGATACACTTCAAAAAGGCTGAAATGCGTTGGGTCTTCTTTATTTTGCAAGATATCAAAACGAAGGAAGCCATCCTCCTCGTTCATGCTCCTGCGAACATTCTCCAGCGTTGCCGCTTTATAGGCTTCTACAAATTCGGGCTTGATATAGTGATGGAATTGATACACTAACATGACGATGCTCCTGCCTGGGCTTTTAGAAAACCCGATGCTGCTAAAGAACTACTTTGATTATATCCTTAATCAGACCTAGAAGATTCCATCCAGCCCACCGCATCAAGTAAACATAGCAACACAATTTATCAGGTGCGCGCATGGGTACGCGCCTGATCGAGGCATAGAATTCATACAGCCAGCGCCAGCGCGGCAACTGCCACTTGCCGCGCTTTTGAGGGTCAAACCAGACTACTAAATCGCGATAGGTTTTATGGGCGCGGATCGACGCATTGGCGTGATCGCGGCGAAAAAACAAGGTCTCAGGCACTTCGTAGAACTCACCCCGCAAGGCCAATTCGGCCAACAGGATGGTATCGGAAGAGACATACGCACCGATGAGGGGGGTTTGCGCCAGAACATCCCGACGGATCAGACCAAAGATGGGGTTGCAGGAGCGCGGTGAGCGGTACATGTCCAGGTAGGTGCGATACCGCGTGCGCAGATCCATATTGAAGAAATGGAGGTCATCAGGGTAATTGGAAACTACCCGGCCACCTTCATCGATCACCAGCGTTTTCGGGTACGCTAAAACCACCCTGGGATGCTGGTCTAACGCTTCGACGCAGCGCCGGATGAATTCCGGGCCGCAGACATCATCATGGGCAGCCCACTTGAAATACTCGCCCTGCGCCAATGCAAAGACGCGGTTGTAATTCCAGGCTGCGCCTCGATTGGTATCTTCGCGATAGTAGCGAATAGCGTTATGCCGGGCGGCGTACTGCTCACAGATCACCTGAGTCGGGTCGGTAGAGCCATTGTCGGAGATAATAATTTCAAAGTCGCGAAAGGATTGCCCCAACAAAGAATCCATGGCTTGGCCAATGTATTCAGCACCGTTATAGATTGGGATGCCTATCGTGACGCGTACAGCCATAGTTTGCAATTCCCCAACTCATTTAATCAGCGAGAGGATATTCTCTCGCAGCAATTTAGCGGTGTTTTCCCAATTAAATCTATCCATCATCGTATTATATCCGCGCTCTCCAAATGCCTTGCACAGCTGTGGATCTTTCAAAAGCGCAATCAGGGATTTTGCGATCGCATCCACGTCGCCCGGCTCTACCAAAAAACCGCTTTTTCCCTCTTCAACGCGCTCGGTAAACGCGCCAATACGCGTAGTTACTACAGGGAGTTTATAGGTCATGGCCTCGATCACCACTACTCCGAAAGGTTCCAAATGTGTCGGCAGACAGAAAATGGAAGCCTGCTTGAAATAACGGGGGAGCTCTTCAGCAGGAATGCGCCCCACAACAGTACAATTCTGAATATTGGTATCGGGAGATACGCCAACAATGACCAATTGGGCATCCGGCACTTCCTTCAGCACGATAGCAAAGGCCTGCAGTAAATCGGGGCCACCTTTACGCTCCCAATCAGCGCCGACGAACAATATCCGCTTGTTGCGATAATCATCATTTTCTAAATCGCCAGGTTCCACCCGAACATTGGCCCCTCCGTACACGCAGGCGATTTTCTCCGCCGCACAATCATACTGCTCGATCAATGAACGCGTAATATTGTCACTACGAGAGAACACCCGATCTGCATTTCTATATACTTGGGTCTCTAATGCCAGCCAGCGGGCGGGGTATAGTTTTGCTACATCGAAGCCGGGATAATTAAGGTTTTCAAGATGTGTGTGATCGGTGTAAACAAAGTGTGTTAATCCAGGAACGCGGGTGTCGAATAAGGATTGGAATTGAAAGGAGAATGCATAGTCACCGGGGGAATTAGCAGCGTAGTTCGAAGCCCAACGTTTTACCCATCGAAAGATAAATGTTGTTCGCCAAAATGCCTCACGCAATTTCTTTCGCCCACGCAATGTCTCCAGACCGTATTGCCAAAGTGTTATGAGCGCATTGACCAAAAGAATGCATGGACGTGATTTAATCACATCTGCAAGGGTGACAATGTCAATTTGAAACTCAGGCAAAGCATCTGCTAAAACCCGGGGGACGGTTTGATCGATGGGATGATGAGGCCAAACTCGAAAATAAAGAATTTTTGACATACACTACACCTAACCTAAGACTGCATTCGTGATTTGTGCTCAAACTGTTACGAAGCTTCACATTGAGCTAACGTAACTAGTCAGCCTCGAACCGGAAGAGGCAGAGTAGTTATGAGATAATTTTCTTTAAACCTCATGTGCGCCTTAAAACGCGTTTTACAGCCTGTCGAAATTCATGCGAAAATAGCTTGTGTTTCAATTTTTGAGCAATGTGATTAAAGCGCATATTCAACCACTGCCATTGCCCGCGCCAGTTGGGGGCAAATAGCAGGAGATAGTCATTACGGCGTACTTCCTTTGCCCAGTGCATTTTATATCCCGATTCACCTTGCAAAAAATCATACTCCCCCATCCCCTCGCCAATGGCTTGCTCAATGGCATAGGCCTGAAGCAGCATTCCCACGCTGTACTCTCCCCAATGCTCGTCAAAGCCAGAAAGGTAGGACATCACCCGATTACCGATGCGGTAGCAATATTCCAATGCAATGTAGGCTCCGGCATGTTTTATATAATAAAAGCGCAAGGTATCGTTGGTAAAAGCACTGTGTGCAGCGGCATGATGAAAAGTCACAAAGTCATCATGGGCAAAAGCCCCGGGTTGGGCGCGCCGCATCCAACGAGCCTGGTGCAACTGCACTAGGGCCTCAAATGCCGCATCTAGTTCTTGTGATGTTCGAACGCGGCCATATTGAATATTGGGATTTTCGCGCATAAATTTGCGCCCCAATCGACGGACATTTTTCCGGGTGCGCGCGCCAATGGACTGAAGATATTCAGCGAACGAATTTGGCAAAACAACATACGGACAGCGCACATGCAATCCGGCAGCCAACTTCAGGCCCTTTGCGTCAAAGTAAGCGTGCAATTGTGTAAACGTGGGAGAATTTTCAGCAAAACTCTTCAACTCCAGAACGTCCCATTCAGAGCGATGCTCCCATAAATAATTACAGAAGCGTTCGGTGATCGCCACGCGCCCATCCACACGCAAGAGAAAATCGAGATGGTTGGGCGCTACATCGCCAGCCCCCATAAATACCAGCTTTCGTAAGCCATTTGCATGTCGTTCCAAGACGAGTGGGGCAATGCCTTCAATGCCGCGCGAACTGGTCGCAATCAATATCCACAAAGCGCAACCCCGCGAGCCATAAACCTGCCACCATTGATGAAGCCAATCATGCCGCATGAACACATTGGCAACTTGCGCTTCACGCAAGAGTTCATTCCAGTTCTCTTGAAGATCTGAGAATTGCTCCAGGGAGGTCAGTCGTTCAATGCACCAATCTTTCATCGCTTATATCTTTTCCAAGTCTGGTACAAAGGCGTGAGGTGGAAATGAAATTGGGGCAAGCTGAATACGCGCACAACGCCCAAACGGGGCAACTGTAATAAATCATCATGGTAAATATTTGCCCTTCGTTCGGTGCGGGTAAAAGCCAACTCGAATCCCTCTTCGCGTAATATTTGAACAACGTCCTCACTCACTGCTATGGGGCGACCGTCCGGAAAGGCAAATATCGGCAGGGCATGGCCGATTTCGCGGTGGATAATTTCTTGCGAATGACGCAATTCGGCGCGAGCTTGCTCTAAGGGCACATGGCTGATGATGGGGTGTGAATGAGTGTGCGATGCAATCGTGACCCCGGCCCGATCCAGCGCACGCAGTTCATCCCAATCCAGCGTGGAATGCTCTAAAGCCGGAACCCGGGGTGCAATATCATCACAAAGTTGCTCAATTTGCCAACAAGCTTCGTCAAAGGTGGTTGTCCGCACGTAATGGCTCAGTGCGCTCAACGCTGCGGCTCGCTGCACCGCTGTTTTCAGGGGTAGCACACCAATGGGTGTTTGAATTTCTGGCCGTTGCGACAATTGTAGCGCAACCGCCAAACGATCCCACCAGAAGGCGACTCCGCCAACAAATTTTGTCGGCACAAATAAAATTGGACGAATGCCATATTGCTTGGCAATAGGGAAAATATATTCCTTGAAATCGCGGTACCCATCATCAACGGTGATCAACACCGCATCGCGCGGTAACGTTTTACGCTGCTGGGTAACCGCGAGGACATCTTCTGCGCTAACCGGATTATAGAATCGGGCAATCAAGGCCATTTGCTGGTCAAATTGTTCCGGGGTGGCGCCAAACAAATCTAATCCCTGGTGAGGCAGGTCATCTGGATAGCCGACCCGATGATACGTTAGAATGTACAATGAACCGGGGCGGTCGCCCAGTCTTTGAAGGCGCTGTATAAAACCCCATTGTTCAGCCCTCGCGAAGGTATGCTGCTTGAGTGCGCGATAAACCATATTGTAAAGTATACTGCATCACCTTCGTTTATAATAAGGGTCTTGGCCAGGGCTTTCTTAAAGTCGAAACGAAAAGCGCTTTTACCGCTGAGAGCGCAA
>CAYFMI010000038.1:0-36204 GCA_964344175.1 uncultured Anaerolineales bacterium | reverse complement strand
TCTTAAAGTCCTGTTCAAGTATGAGTGGGAACTGCTCAAAAGCCCTGCAGGAGCCTATATATGGCTGGCAAAGGATGTGGACGAAGAAGATATGGTGGTTGACGCCTTCGACCCGACCAAGAAACATCGTCCAATGATGACGACTGCCGACCTTTCACTCAAGTTTGATCCTGCCTATGAAAAAATCGCCCGACGCTATTTGGCAAACCCCGGCGAGTTTGCCGACGCCTTCGCCCGCGCCTGGTTCAAATTGACTCACCGCGATATGGGCCCCCGCTCGCGCTACCTCGGCCCGGAAGTCCCGGAAGAAGAACTCATTTGGCAAGACCCGATCCCTGCAGTAGACCATGAACTGATTGACGAAGGCGATGTAGCCGATCTAAAAAGAAAGATTCTAGCCTCGGGATTATCCATTTCTGCGTTGGTTTCAACGGCCTGGGCCTCGGCATCTACGTTCCGCGGCTCCGATAAGCGCGGCGGCGCCAACGGGGCGCGTATTCGCCTCTCGCCGCAGAAAGACTGGGAAGTCAATGATCCCTCCAAACTGGAGAAAGTACTGGCTTCCCTGGAAGGCATCCAGCAGGAATTCAATGCCGCTCAGTCCGGCAGCAAGAAGGTTTCCCTGGCCGATCTGATCGTCCTGGGCGGTTGTGCCGCTATTGAACAGGGGGCCAGGAATGCCGGTTACGATATAGTTGTGCCCTTCGCCCCAGGGCGCATGGATGCATCGCAAGAACAAACTGATATAGAATCCTTCGCGGCGCTTGAACCGGCTGCCGACGGGTTCCGCAATTACATGAAGGCGAAATACTCGGTGACGGCGGAAGAGTTGTTACTGGATCGGGCGCAACTGCTTACCCTGACTGCGCCGGAGATGACTGCCCTTCTTGGCGGGATGCGCGTTTTGAACGCCAACTTTGAAGGCTCCCAGCACGGTGTTTTCACCACACAACCAGGCGCGCTGACCAATGATTTCTTCGTCAATCTGCTCGATATGCGCACCACATGGAAAGCCACATCGCAAGATGCGGATATTTTCGAAGGGCGTGATCGGGCTTCCGGCGAAGTTAAGTGGACAGGCACCCGCGCCGATCTGGTATTTGGTTCGAACTCTCAATTGCGGGCGCTTGCCGAAGTCTATGCTCAGGATGACGCAGGGGAGAAATTCGTACATGATTTTGTGGCTGCATGGAACAAGGTGATGAACGCCGATCGCTTTGACCCGGCCTAGTCACTTCGTAGAACGCATATTCACACAAAAAAAGCGCAGCCGTTTTGCTGCGCTTTTTTTGTGCTTTTATGCCCACGCGTGGGCGCCTCTCAGGAAAATATCCCCGGCCATGCGTTGTTTGCCTGCCGGTTGGACTTCGTTGAGTACTAATATGTCCTCTGGGGTGCCAATAGCTGGAAATCCTTCGTAGACAAGATGTGTTCCAGCCCCTGGTGTGGGCGCATTTACGGCTTGGGCGCGGTGAACTTTGATGCGCAGATCTCCCCAGGAGAAATACGTTCCCGGCCAGGGATCGAAAGCCCTCACCCGGCGTTCCAGTGCTTCAGCGCTTTGCGAAAAATCGAGTTCCCCATCCTGACGATGCAGCATCGGCGCATAGGTTGCCAGGGAATCATTTTGCGGCCGGGGCAGAATCTCTCCGTTCAGATAGGCAGGCAAAGTCTCGACCAGGGTCTTTGCGCCCAGGCGCGCCAGGTGAGTAAACAAGCTTCCTGCCGTTTCATCAGCCCGAATAGGGAGGGTTTGCTGGCTGATAATCGGCCCGCTGTCGAGGCCAGGGTCCATTTGCATGATGGTGATGCCGCTTTCAGAATCGCCATGCAAAATGGCGGCATTGATCGGTGCGGCGCCCCGCCAGCGCGGCAGCAGTGAAGCATGTACGTTGACGCAGCCATGTGGGGGTAGATCAAGCACTTCAGGGCGCAGGATCTGCCCGTAAGCGGCCACGACGATGAGATCAGGCGCCCAGGCATTTAATTGTCTTATCGCTTCGGGGGTATTGAGTTTATGCGGTTGGATGACTGGAAGGTTGTGTTGTAGGGCCATCTCCTTAACCGGGGGCGCTTTCAGGGCGCGTCCACGCCCGGCCGGCCGGTCGGGTTGAGTGACGACCCCGACGATAGAATAATGCTGGATGAGGGCTTCAAGGATGGCCAGGGAAAATTCAGGTGAACCCATGAAGACAGTGCGGGTACTCATGGGATGGATTTTAGCATAGAAGCCCGGAATAAGTGGGTGGGGTGTTTACCGGTTCTGCAACACCAGATTGCCAGCTCCCATTTCGACCGTGATGTTTAATTGGGGGCCGTCTCCCTGAAGTGTGTAGCGGTTTCCCGATGTTTGCCAGGCGCCGCGCATGGCGATATTGGTAAGACCCCCCTCGATGCTTAGTTCGACATTTGTGCCATCGGGAACGGTTATCGTCATGCTGCTCAATCCGGCCTCAATGAAGATCTCTGCATCCTGTCTCAAATCGCCTGAGAAATCCAACTCGTAATTCCCCGCGCCGCCCTGGAAGATCATCGTCTCGAAGCGGGCGTTTGCCAGGTTGGTCAGGCTGATGTTCGAAGCGCCGGTTTCGTAGCGCAGGGTCCCCATGGTAATTTGGTTGGGTTCGGCAAAATTCAAATCGACATCAGCTGCACCATCGGCGACCTGCAAGCTGCTCAGACTCAACCCGCCCAATTCCAGGTCGCCAACATATGCGCCTGATTTAATCGTCAGGTCAATGGGAATATCATTCGCCAGGATAAAATCCCACCGGTTGATGACTTTTTCTTGAAAGTTGGGGATCCCGTTGATTTCCAGATTACCATTGGAGATTTTTGTTTGGTTTCCCTGGGTGACAACTTCAGGGCGCAAGTCTTCGACGTTGAAGGTGGCTGTGCCTTCGAGTATGGCCTGTTCTGCCCCCGAGGAGAGCGTCAGTTCTCCAGCGCCAAAGGCTAAAATAATCTCGTTGCTTTCCCCGTCTGCAGGTTCCGGAACGCGGATTTCTTTGATCGTTGTCGGCCCGGTTTTTATATCGGTTGAGATGGGCAGGTTGATGTTAATGCCGCAAGCTAAGGTTGCCAGCGCAAGCGCAACAAGCACGCTAAAAATACTCTGTTTTTGCATAATTTACCTCCTGAAACGTACATCGCTTCGGCTATTCTTCAATGTATGATCGACGTGAACAACCTTTCTGAAAATTGAGCTTTATCGAACGCTTCTTTGCACGTTCAGGGGGATGCTCAGTCTGTATCTGTATACGCCGGAGGCAGGGAGTGGTCGCGTGAAGTTTGGCCGGGATTTTGTTGATAAAACCTCAGTTTTGGATACGTCAATAGGTATCATCGCGCAGAGCGTAGTCGAAGCGCATGATTGCGGCGTTTCGACTGCGATTACGGCTTAATCTCCGCTCAACGCGCTGCCGTAGATTCTTACCCAATACTCGGGTTTATAAAAGTTGTTCTAACCCCAATTCTTCCCCGATGGGACGCATGGCCTCGATCACATTGGCGACATGTTCCCACAATTCAATGCCGAATTCTTCGGCGGCTTGGGCGACTTCTTGCCGGTTGACCCCCGCGGCAAAAGATTTGTCTTTCCATTTTTTCTTGACCGATTTGACCTTGAGATCATCCAGTGAGCGCGATGGGCGTACCAGGGCTGCAGCGGTAATCAGCCCGGTGATTTCATCGCAGGCGAAAAGGGCTTTTTCCATCAGCGAGACGCGCTCCACGCCGGTGTGGTCGGCATGACTGAGGATGGCGCGCAAAATTTCTTCGGGAACGCCGCGCTCGCGCAGCAAGGGAATCCCGGCCTGAGGGTGTTCTTCCAACGTGGGGTGGATCTCCCAATCGTAGTCGTGCAAGAGGGCGGCAATGCGCCAGCTTTCCGCGTCCTGCCCTAATTTTTCGGCGTAGAAGGCCATCGCCGCCTCGACAGCCAGCATGTGGCGGACTAAGTTCTCGTTTTTAACAAATTCTCGGACAATGGCGAATGCTTGTTCACGATTCATGGGGTGTGTGCCTTGAAAACCTCAGATGGCCGATTAACTGCTGATACTCGGGGTTGTGTGCTTCTGATTTTCACTGAAAATTGGCTCCGGGTCGCCCAAGACGGGCAGTGGGTGCAGAATGAAAACATCCAGCAGGGCGACGGTCGTAGCGACGGTTTCACGAGTGTGCCAAAAGGCCAGTGATCTGCGCCGGTAGCTGCGCATGTCGGCAGCTACCCCTGTGGATGAAACCCCCAAGGCATTGCAGGTAAACAAAGCCCGCGGCAGGTGAAAGCGCTGGGTGACCAGAATAGCCGAGTCGATGGCGAAGATCTCGCCTGCCCGGTAGCAGGTATCGTAGGTGCGCCGTCCGGCATAGTCAAGCACGATCGCATCTTTGGGGACGCCCAGCGATATGGCGTAGTCGCGCATCGCGGCAGGCTCGTTGTAATCTTCAAAGCGATTATCGCCGCTCATGAGCAGTTTTTCGACTTTTCCCGCAAAGAACAGATTCGCAGCCGTAGCTACTCGATCGCGCAGCACAGGGGTTGGTGATCCATCTCGCCAGAGACCAGCCCCAAAAACGATCGCCACGCGCGCCGGCGCGGCGGCTTCCACGCTGAAGGTGCGCGTGGCCGCATACAGGGTGGTCACCAATCTGGGAATGAAGAGAATTACCAATCCAGCAATTATGGCGATGCTCATAGTTGTCAGTATCATCCAAAATAATTTCTTAAACACGGGGGGATTCTACCACTATGCAAAAGGCGGCTGCATTTGCAGCCGCCTTCTCATCAAATTATTAGATTCCCGTAGTCAGGCAAGGCTAGATGAAGCGTGCCCGAATCTCGGCGCTGACATAATCCAAAACGGCTACGGTGATGGCGATGAACCACACCGCCATACCTGCCGAGCGGTAATCCAGAATGCGGATATACTGCACCAGCAAGAAGCCGATCCCGCCGCCGCCGACCAAACCAATGATCGTGGACATACGCACGTTAATATCCCAACGATAAATGGTGAAAGAGACAAAAGGCGGGACAATTTGCGGAACCACAGCGTAGACAACCGTTTGCAGCCAGGTTGCGCCCGTAGCCTGAATGGCCTCGATAGGGCCGGGATCGATCGACTCTATCGCTTCAGAGTAGAGTTTACCCAGTGCAGCAATCGAGTGCAGCACCAAGGCCAGGATACCGGCAAATGGCCCCAGGCCAACGACAATGACTGCGATAATCGCCCAGATGATTGGCTCAATGGAGCGGATGATGTTGAGGATGCCGCGTACTAAGTAATACAATGCCAGGGTAATCGGTGATGCGGACATTAAATTGCGGGCCGCAAAGAAGCTTACCGGCACAGCTAGTATCACCCCGAAGAAGGTTGCCATCATGCCGATGAAGATCGTTTCGATCATTTTTTCGACAACCAGCTTGAAATCGGCGCTCAATTTGGCCGGGCCAACCGCGGCGACTTGCTCGCCAAAGACGGTCCAAATGTAGAATGGCTCCGTCGCGCTGGGAGGCAGCAGCCGGTAGGGCATAATAATATCTTTCTCGAAATGGCCGTCTGCATCGGGCGTGACAATCACATATTCGCCCTCTTGGCGCTGGCGGAAGATATTGCCTAAAGGATCTTGCCATTTGATTTGGACATCGGTTTCAGGAGCGAAATTGTAGCCCTCCAGGTGCAAGGTTGTACCGGCGGTTCCATCTTGTTCCGATAATAGCCCGCAAGTAGGCGAGGCAACCAGCACTGCCTCGTTTTCGGATACCGCATTGACTTCAGGGACTTCATCGGTGCAGGGGACTTGAATATCGGCGTAGGCGGCCAGGATTTCCTCTTCACGTTCGATGGCTTTCTCCCACGGCCAGGCTACTCTTGCCAGGGGTGGCCCGGCTTCATCGGCCTGTGTCACCAATGTCACCAGGTCAATTTGTCCAATCTGCCAGCCCAAAGCAAAGAAAGCAATGGTGATAAGCACGAATACGCCAAAGGGCGTACGTCTGCCGCCCTGGGCAATGGTGTAGGCATCGAATGCAATCCAGAAATACAGCAGCACCACCAGGATGGTTACGGCTATCAGGAACGAGTCGAGATGCCAGCCCTTTTTAATGATATTCACCCAGCCTTCATCGCGCGGCGCGGCCAGCGTAAAGCGCCAGAGAGTCAGGCCGATGATGGTAGCAAAGGAAAAGAATAGGATGAGGCCCCGCCGTGCGTGGCGTCCCAGGGCTTGTCCCAAACCGGGAATAAGCAGCGATGCGATTGCAGCTACAGCCGGTGGAACAAGGCTTGGCAAGGGGGCTTCTTCAGGTTGATAGGATGTTTTCGTGTTCATGCCATGCCCTCCACAGCGGATTGTGGTTCTCCGTCTAAACCGGCGCTGACGCGCACGGCCTCTTCGCCATAGATTTCTTTGAATTCTTCGTCGGTCATGGCGCGAATATCAGCCCGACTGCCCTGATAAACGATCTCGCCGTCACGCAGCCCGATTACCCGCGTTGAGTAGCGTTGCACCAGATCGAGGTAGTGCAGGCTGCAAATTACGGTCATCTTGTCTTCCTGGTTGAGCATTTCGAGGTATTGCAAGATCGAATGTGCCAGCACCGGGTCGAGACTGGCAACCGGCTCATCGGCCAGGATCATCTTTGGCTCTTGCATTAAGGCCCGTGCGACGCCGACGCGCTGCTGCTGACCGCCGCTGAGTTCGCGGGCCAGCTTGTGCGCCTGGTCTTCGATGCCCAGCCGCTTTAATGCCGTCCAGGCTTTTTGTTTATCGCTCTCCGAAAAACGGCTGACCAGACTGTTCCATTGGGGCGTATACCCCAGGCGGCCCGAGAGCACATTGGTCATTACCGTAGATCGACGCACCAAGTTGAAATGCTGGAAGATCATGCCAATCTTTCGGCGGGCCTGGCGCAGTTCTTCCCCTTTTAGTTGTGCCAGGTCAACCCCATTCCAAATAATCTCACCTTCGGTGGGGTCAATTAACCGGTTGATGCAGCGCAGCAAAGTGGACTTGCCGGAACCGCTCAGGCCAATTACGACGAGAAATTCCCCCTCTTCGACCGTGAAGCTGACGTTTTTTAGGGCAACGGTCCCATCGTCATACACTTTCGTCAGGTTGCGAATATCGAGCATAAGCTACTCCATTACAGGTGTCTGAATAATGAATAATTCGGATTGACGGATTTTATAACTTTGTTCCTCAGGCGCAGCCAAAGGTTTTTTAGGTGCATTATTGTATCATGTCGGGGCCGCGCCGGACACTAACAAAAATCACATATCTGTGCCCATTTGCCGACCGACAAGTGCGTTTTCTACAAGAAATAGACCAGCTCAGAAATCTTCTCTTGCCGGGATACTTCCCTGGGGTTACAATCGGTTTGCTATGAGCAATGATCTTCAAATCCTTTATCAAGACGCGCTCGATTATCTCTACAGCTACATCGATTTCAGTTTAACCCATCAGCAAAATCTTTCGCCCGAAAATTTCGACCTGACACGTATGTTCGCATTGATGGAGGCTTTGGGGAATCCCCAGATGGCGTATCCGACGCTGCATGTCGCCGGAAGCAAGGGCAAGGGTTCGGTCAGCGCCTTGTGCGCCTCGGCGTTACAGGCCGAAGGGTATCAAGTAGGCTTGTACACATCGCCGCATCTTAAAGATTTTGAAGAGCGCATTCAGATCAATGGGCAGCCTATCTCGCAGGTTAATTTGATCGAGATTGTTGAAGCGATCAAGCCTCATGTCGCCGCCATACCGCGTCTGACAACCTTCGAAATATCCACGGCGCTGGCGTTTTGGCATTTTGCCCGGCAACAGGTCGATTACGCCGTCATTGAAGTCGGCATGGGGGGGCGCCTGGACGCCACTAATGTGGTCACGCCGTTGGTCTCAGTGATTACCACGCTGCTGCTGGAACATACCTACGTGCTGGGAGATACGCTCTCTGAGATTGCTGCCGAAAAGGGGGGGATCATCAAGCCGGGTGTTCCGGTGGTACTTGCACCCCAGGCTGATTCTGCCCGTGAAGTCGTGGCGCGCCTGGCCGCAGAGCGCGGCTCAGAGCTGATCCAGTTGGGCGAAGATTATCACTACCGCAAACTCGCTGCCTCCCTGACCGGGCAAGATTTCGAAGTCTGGGCAACAGACGATCTGGCGCGCTCCCGCTTGCAGATCTGCCTGCTGGGGCCGCATCAGATCGAGAACGCTGCGGTTGCCTATGCCACTTTGCGCACAGCCCATCAGCATGGGCTGGCACTCTCCGATCATGCCATTGCCAGGGGTTTCGCGGAAACCGAATGGCCGGGGCGTTTCGAAGTTTTGAGTACCGAGCCACCGGTGATTGTGGATTCGGCCCACACCCCTGGGGCCGTTGTTCGTTTGCAAGAGACCCTGGACGAGTTTTTCCCCCAGCGCCAAATCATTCTGGTGCTGGGTGTTTCTGAAGATAAAGATATTGGCGGGATGCTGGAAGGCCTCCGGGCGCGCCTGAAGAAAACCTACTGCGCCCAGTCTTCACACCCCCGCGCCATGCCGCCCGATGCGTTGGCCGACGCTGTGCGCCCTGCCGGAAAGCCGGTCGAGGTCATTGCGGATGTAGGAGATGCCTTGATGGCCGCTCTGCAAGCCGCTCAACCGCAAGATATTATCCTGATTACCGGTAGTATCTTTGTAGCTGCCAGCGCCCGCATTGCCTGGTACGAACGAATCCACCCGGAGAAGAGTTAAGTATGCCGCACAACGATTGGGATCCCTACGATTCCGATGAATATGCCGATGCCCTGCATCGTCGCACCGAAGAGTTATACGCCATCGAAGACCTGCTCCCCGACGAAGACGGCGTGATCGAGGCGGCAGTCATGCCGCTGCGCGGGGTAGTGGTTTACCCGCAGATGGTTTCGCCCCTCTTTGTGGGCCGCGAGAAAACACTCTGGGCCATCGAAGATGCCCAAGACCAGAATCAAACCCTGGTGGCCTTTGCCCAGCGCGATTCGGACACCGATCACCCCGGCCCGGCTGACTTTTTCCCCATCGGGGTCGAGGTAGCAGTGGGCCGTTTAATCAACATGCCCGAGGGGGCCAATTCGGCGCTGGTGCAGGGACGTCGTCGGGTGGAATTGATCGAATTCACCCAGACCGAACCCTATATGCGGGCGCGCGTCCGCCCGATATTTGAGGGCATTCGCATCGACCGAAAAACCGAAGCTACCATGCGCTCGGTGCTCGATCTCTTCCATCGCTGTGTGCAGCTCAACCGCAGCCTGCCCGAGGAAGCCTATCTCTTCGCTCTGAATATTGATGAACCCGGTTGGCTGGCCGATATGATTGCCACGGCCATCTCGCCCAATATCGAGACGCGCATTAAACTGCTGGCGATGCTCAACCCGCAAGATCGCCTGGCCTACGTGGGTGAATTGTTAGCACAAGAGTTAGATGTCCTGGAATTGGAGAGTGAAATTCAATCGCGCACTCGCAACGAGGTCGACCGCTCACAACGCGAGTTCTATTTGCGCGAGCAAATGCGCGTCATCCAAACGGAGCTTGGTGAGGGCGACCCGCATATGGCCGATGTGGCCGAGTTGCGCGAGCGTATGGAGAAAACGCCCTTGACTGAGCAGGCCAAAGCGCGCGCCGAAAAAGAACTCAGTCGCCTGAGGCATATCCCGCCGATGTCGCCCGAAGTGGGCATCATCCGCGGTTACCTGGATTGGATTCTGGATTTGCCCTGGAGTAAAACCACTGTAGATAATCTCGATGTCTCTCACGCAGCCGGGGTGCTCGATCAACACCACTATGGTCTGCCCAAAGCCAAAGATCGCGTTCTGGAATTTATTGCCGTCAAGAACCTGCGCCCTAAGAAATCGCGCCAACCGATCTTGTGCTTTGTTGGCCCGCCGGGCACGGGCAAAACCTCGCTGGGGCGTTCGATTGCGCAGGCTCTGGGGCGCGAGTTTGTGCGTATCTCTCTGGGTGGGGTGCGCGATGAGGCCGAAATTCGCGGCCACCGCCGCACCTACATTGGGGCTTTGCCGGGGCGCATCTTACAAACGATGAAGCGCGCTAAAGTGACCAATCCCTTATTTATGCTGGATGAGATTGACAAACTCAGCACCAGTTATCGCGGCGACCCGGCCGCGGCCTTGTTGGAAGTGTTAGACCCGGAACAAAACCATGCCTTTTCCGACCACTATTTGGAGCTGGATTACGATCTCTCCAATGTCATGTTCATCACCACTGCCAACACCGACCTTTACATTCCTGATCCTCTGCTGGATCGTATGGAAGTGATCGAATTTCCGGGCTATATTGACGAGGACAAACTGGCAATCGCCCAGCAATTCCTGATCCCCCGCCAGATTGAGGAGAGCGGCCTGGAAGAAACCGAAATTACCTTCAGTGAGGCGGTCTTGCGGCGCATTATCCGCGCTTATACCTACGAGGCCGGGGTGCGTAATTTGGAACGTGAAATCGGGCGCATTTGCCGCAAGATGGCTCGCCGAAAAGCCGAAGGGCGCGAATTCGCAGCCGAGATTACGCCAGAAGATGTAGAAGAGTTGCTTGGCCCACCGCAGTTCTTCTACCATCAGGCCGAACGTGAAGATGAAGTCGGTGTCGCTACCGCCGTGGCCTGGACATCCAATGGGGGCGAAATTATGCCCGTGGAAGTGCTATTGATGGAGGGGAAAGGGGGGCTGAAACTCACCGGTCAGTTGGGCGAGGTAATGCAAGAATCGGCGCAAGCAGCTTTGTCGTATTTGCAATCGCGCGCCGATGAACTGAAAGTGGACGCCGATATTTTTCAGGAAGCCGATATTCACCTGCATATTCCGGCGGGCGGTATTCCCAAAGACGGCCCCAGCGCGGGAATTACCATCACGACGGCGTTGGTCTCGGCGTTCACCGATCGTAAAGTGCGCTGTGATGTCGGGATGACCGGCGAGGTGACTCTGCGCGGACGGGTGCTGCCGATTGGCGGTGTGCGTGAGAAAGTGCTTTCGGCGCATCGTGCCGGATTGAAGGCCGTCATTCTGCCCGAAGAGAACCGCAAAGATCTGGTGGATGTCCCCAAGAAAGCCCTGGATGAATTAGAAATCCACCTTGTCAAACATATGGACGAAGTGCTTAAAATCGCCCTGCGCCCGGCGCGGCGCAAACGCAAGCCAAACCCCCAGCCGGAAGGCGTCCAGGAGAATCCCCCCGAAGAAGAATAATCTTTCTGGTGACAGTTACTGCGCAAGTGGCTGTCATCGCTCATTTTCGAGATTATGGGAACGACACATCCAGAACTGACCCAATGGATTGCCGAAGGCCCCGGTGAACAGTTGCATGGTTTCCCGGAAGGTGTTGCCGCGCATGAATTGGCCGTTGTGCTGACCGGAATGGCAAACCGCGACGGCGGCACTATTTTGCTAGGGGTAACTGACGATGGGGGCATTCAGGGGGTGCGCCATATCGAGACTATCAACGATCGTATTTTTCAGGCCGCCTTGCATATTGATCCGCCCCTGGTGCTGCCCATGCCGCGAATTATCGCGGCGCAACCTCATCCGATAGTTGTGATCACTGTCC
This sequence comes from uncultured Anaerolineales bacterium, assembly GCA_964344175.1. Taxonomy (GTDB): domain Bacteria; phylum Chloroflexota; class Anaerolineae; order Anaerolineales; family UBA11858; genus NIOZ-UU35. The sequence continues at coordinate 24,633 of CAYFMI010000038.1, read as the reverse complement.
CCCCTGGGCTGCCTCATGCCTTCAACCTGGATGGGCGTTATCTCGTGCGCAATGGCATTCGCACCGAGGCGCTTCCGCCGCGTCAGCTGCGTACCCTGATGATGGGGCGTGGTGTGCTGCAGTTCGATGCCCAAATCCCTGAGGGGGCTTCGCTGGAGGATCTCGACATGGAGCAGGTGGCCGATTATCGCGAGAAGTTGGCGCGGCCCCCTGACGAGCCTCTGGATGGCTTGCTTGCCCGACGTGGATGCTTGCGGGCGGTGAATGGCGTCATGCGCCCGACCTACGCAGCCTTGCTGTTGTTTGGGTTGCATCCCCAGCAATGGGTTCCCAGCGCCACCATCCTGGCGGCGCGTTTTGCCGGGGTGGCAATCGCCGATCAATTCGTCAAACAAGAAATCCGCGGCACACTGCCGCAGCAATTGCGGCGGGCGGAGAATTTTGTGCGCGATCAGTTGCGTAGTGTGGTGCGGCTGGCGGGCTTGCAGCGCAGCGAAGCCCTGGAGTACCCTTTTGAAGCGGTGCGCGAATTATTGGTCAATGCGGTCGCTCACCGTGATTACAACCTGCAAGGCGATACCATCCATTTGCATATTTATGCCGACCGCCTCGAAGTGCATTCTCCCGGCGGGCTGCCCGGCCCGGTGACGCTGGCTAATTTGTTGGAAGCGCGCTTCTCGCGCAACCCGGTGATTGCTCAGGTGCTTTCCGATCTGGGCTATGTCGAGCGTTTGGGCTACGGCCTCAACCGCGTCGTTACGGTGATGCGTCAGCACCATTTACCCGAGCCGCATTTCGAAGAAGCGGGCGGCACTTTTCGGGTGCGTTTGCGCAATACCGGTCTGGATGGCATCGCGCCTGCATCCCTGCCGGATTTTGAAAAATTCGAGTCCTTCGATCTCAATACCCGCCAGGAGCAGGCCATTGGGTATCTTCTCACCCACAAACGCCTGACCAACCGCGCTTATCAGGAACTCTGCCCCGATGTTTCATCGGAGACCCTGCGCCGCGATCTCGCCGATCTGGTGGGCAAGGGGGTGATCGTTAAAATGGGGAGCAAGCGGGGGACGTACTATATTCTAAAGTAGCATGTTTGCATGTTGGAAAGTTTCCAGGTTGGGGGATAATAAAGGGATTGCCAAATTGGCAACTTTTTACTACTCAATTCCCTTACACATTCCAACCATGCGCGGCACATCCCGCAGGATGACTTGGGGGTCGCTGTTGGCGTCGAAGAAAGGGTGATTCTCGCCCCCATATTCAAAGGCTAACAAATGGGGCTTGCCCCAGCCTTTATTTTGTATCCCCTCGAAAACCCATTCCAGCCACGGCCAATCCGCATCCAGCACCGGCAGATGATCCATGAGGTGCCCGCCGAGATCGTGCAGGCCGGTGAAATGCAACTCGCGCAGCCGCTCCAGCGGCAAGGCGCGCATGTAGGCTTTGGCGTCCATCCCAAGGGAGTCGGCAGCGATGCGGGCATGCGCAATATCCAGCAGCAGGCCGCAGTTATGGGTGGTGATGATTTCAGCAATCACCTCCGGGAGTACGCTGGTGCGGATGCTGTGCTTCTCCCCGACCCGGTAGGGGACATTTTCGGCAATCACCTTCTCTGCGCCGAATCGCTTTACCAGGGCTTCGACATCGCGGTGCATATGGGCAATCACCTGGCGGGTCTCTGCGGGGCTGGGGTTGTCGCTGTCGAAGGGCAGGCCGTCGCGAAGATCCGCATTCAAGTGGACATTGACATAGGCGGTGGGTGTTTCGCTGAGAATCTTTTCAATCAGCTGCCAATCGGCCTGTTGGGCGAGTTGCCCATTCCCGGCGATGAGACGAAAATGAACGGCCACAGGGCGGTGGCGCTCGGCATTGGCGATCATCTCAGGCCAGGGCGGAGTCTTGAAAAAATCCACCTGAATATGGCCGCCATCGATCAGGGCTGCGGCGGGTGTGGAGTAGTTAATCGCAAAATTCATTACAATGCCGATTTGCTCATGCCGCCATCGAAGAGAATGGCCTGCCCGTGGATGAAGGAGGCCGCCGGGGACGCCAGCCAGGCCGCCGTGCGCCCGAATTCTTCCACCGTGCCCATGCGCCCCAGGGGAACCCGGCTGGTGAGTTCGGCGATCAATTCGTCGATGGGTTTGCCGCTGCGTTGGGCGCGGTCGAGCATGAGTTGCTCGACACGCTCTGTCCAGGTGTAGGTTGGGTTGATCGAGTTGACGCGAATCCCTTTGGGGCCAAGCTCATTCGCCAACGACTTGAACAGCCCAATGACGGCCATGCGCAGCGAGTTGGAGAGAATTAGATTATCGATGGGCTGCTTTACCGAAATAGACTGGATGGTGACAATGCTGCCCTGACCCTGGGCGATCATGTGCGGCACAACGGCATAACACAGGCGCACGGCACTCATCAGGGTCAGGTCGCAGGCGGCTTGCCAGTCTTCGGGTTGCAGGGAGAGAAAATCGCCCGGGGGCGGCCCGCCAGCGTTGGCGATGAGAATGTCAATCTGCCCGAAGCGATCCAGGGCAGCCCGCACCACTTCTTCGATGTGCTCTTGCTGGGCGATGTCGCCGCGCAGGGCCAGAACGTCTACCCCGGTTTTGGCTCGGATTTCTGCAGCGGTCTCGTTGAGAACCTCGCTGCGGGCGCTGATGATGAGTCGGGCGCCTTCGCCCGCCAGGGCCAGGGCGGTGGCTTTGCCCAGGCCTTTCGACGCGGCAGTGACCAGAGCAACTTTTCCTTTGAGGCCAAGATCCATGTGGTTATCTCCTGTAATGGTTGCCTCCGCTGCACGGCCTGAGCGGACACTGAGTCTGCCGAAGTGGAAGTCGAAGGTAGGCTGCGGTGTCTCCACTCACGATGTGACCCGTCAAGGCAGCAACTTTGATTATTTAAGGGCAGGCATTGTTGACGTGTTCTTCGAAGGTCTCGGCAAAATTATGCCTTCCGGAGCCATCGCACGTCGCCCGGAAAAAATAGTAGGGTGTTTGTGCCGGGAATGCCACCGCCCGCAGCGCGTTAATTCCGGGGCTGCAAATTGGGCCGGGGGGTAAGCCAGGGTAGAGATAGGTGTTGAAGGGCGAGTCGTATTGCAGGTTGGCTAGAGAGATGGGATTACTCCACCAGGTTTCTTGAGCGGCATTGTAGCCCACGGCGTATTGTACGGTGGGGTCGGCATCCAACTTGATGCCCGCGGCCAGGCGGTTGATGAAAACCGAGGCGATCAGGGGCATTTCGTCATCCACGACAGCCTCGCGCTCGACAATCGATGCCAGAATCACCGCTTGATGGAGGTCGAGGCCCTGTTGGGCGAATCCAGCGCGCAGCTCGTCGGTGACAGCCGCGTTGAAGGCCTGGTCAAGTGCGTGGAAGATGTCTGCGCTGCTGGCCTGGCGCGAAAGCGGGTAACTCCCTGGGAAGAGATAGCCCTCGGCGTTGCTGTTCTGTCCAGCGGCAATGAAATCCTCGGGCGGGATGACCAGCCCCGAGGCCGGTAAAGCCGCGCCGATTTCCTCCATTCGCCACCCGGCCAGGATCACCAGCGTGGCTTCGGTGGGGTTGGGGTCGCGCAGCGCCAGGGCAATTTGGATGGCGGGGTTGGCCGGGCTGAGGGTATAGTTCCCGGCTTGAATTTGCGTATCCACACCGCTATAGATCAGGAAAAGCCGAAAAGCCTCCGCATGATTAATCAGCCCGTTTTCTTCCAGGCGCAGGCTGACGGATGTGGGCGATTCGCCCAGGGCAATTTGGAACGGGGCGCTTTCGCCGTAAGGGTTGGCGGCCTGCGTGAGGGCCTCCCGGTAGCGCAGCAGGCGCAAGGAAAGGCTTAAGCGGTCGAGGGCGCTCAGGTTGGGCGAGGGCGGCCCAAACGTGGCGGTAATCTGACCGGGGAGATTACCGGCGGTGAGCGCAAAAACAAAAACGGCCAATCCGGCCGCGGCAATCAGGGGGAGTATGAGCAGTGAGCAGGTGCGCGAACGTTTTATCATGAGATGCGCTTATTTGGCATGTTCGTCGAGGTAGGATTGCAAGATGACCGCGGCGGCAATGTCATCACGGTGGCCGCGGCGTTTTTCGCGGGCAATGCGCATTTTAACGCCGGCGCGCTGGGCGGTTTTGGTGCTTTCATATTCGTCCCAAAGCTCAACCGGCAGGTCGGTGCGGGCGCGAATGGCCCCTGCCAGACGCCGCGCTTGCCGTCCTTGAAATGTGGGCTGGTCTTCATCATCCAGGCTTTGCCCCACAATGATCCGCCCGGCGCCCTGTTCCAGGGCCAGTTGAACAATAGCGTCAGCATCCTGGTTTCGGGCGGCGTGCCTGATCACATTGAGTGGGTTGGCAATGACGCCAGAAGGGTCACTGATGGCCGTGCCGATATTTTTTTCTCCGGGGTCAACGGCTAGAATTCGCATGGGGGATATTTCGATTTGTGGAGTCAGTTTGAGGGTTGTGAGCCGGATATGATGGAGATGCGGAAGGGCAGCACGGGTGTGCGCGGCCACCAGGAGGGCTGCAGGATCACCTGTGCCGGCCCATCGAGTGGGAGTTCGGCATTGAGACGCGCTTCGGCTTGCTCGCCGGGCAGCCCCAAAGCCAGGGTTGTGGCTTGCGCGGCGTCAATTTGGGCGGTGGTCTGCCATTGGGCTTGCATGCGCCAATGAGCGGCCAGGCTGTCATCGCCGATATTTGGCGTACTCAGGTGAGTAATCTTCAGGGATTGTATTTCGCCAGACATACCTTCGAGTAAGTTAGTTTCTAATACTGTTAGCCCCAGCGTGGCAATGTCCTGGTGGGTAATGGTTACCAGTTGAAATTCCAGGCGCAAGACCAGTTGCAATAAATCTGTGGGGGAGACCTCGGTGGGCGTGTAGGATTTTTCGAGTTCGGTAACCAGCGTAAGGCTTTGGTCGAGCAGCAGGTCGCCCTCCTCGAGAACGGCGCCAACTTCCTCGAGGGCTTTTTCGGCCAGCGTCTGATAAAGTTGCTCATACAATTTCTGATAATCTGCCTCGGTGGGCGCGGGAGCCTGGCGATTGGTGCCGCCGCGAGTAGGGGCAGGGTTGATGACTGTGAGGTCGAGGCCCAGCGCGCCCTCAATGGCTTGGATGCTCTCGGCGGGCACGTTGCCGCTGCTCCCTGGGAGGATAGCTTCGATGGGGACGGTTGCTCCTTCTGCGCCAGGGGGGATAGCTGCTGAAGCGGTGGTGACAAAGCGGATGGGCTGCGCATCTAGCGTGCTGACGAGGGTGCCCTCGCTGAGGGGGATAGATTGCTCGGTCAGGTTGATAAACTGTGCTTCGCCAGTGGCGCGATGATCGGGCAGGGGGATACTTCCGCTGGTGGGGAGGCTGCCGCGCCCCTCGACGATGACCGATTCTGCATGGGCGGGAATCGCGCCGGAGAGTTCAACGCTTTGTACTTTGGGGCTGGCGCTAACCGAAATGGTGATCTTCTGAATTTCCGTTTCCGGGTCCAGGTAGACGGTGGCGCTGGGGACGAGCAGCGCTGCAATGGCGAGTACAGCCAGGACGCCCAGGGTGAAGGCGAGGATGCGAGTGATGGGGTGAAAGAGCCAGGCGGCGGGGCGCGGGTGAGCGGCCGTTTTTAGGCCATCCAGATTCAAGGGGATGCGCCGCTTGCGCCATTTTTCGGGCGATTGGCGCTTGACGGTTTGGGGCGGCGCGCTGCGCAGGCGGCGTTCTGGACGCCAGTGGCTTTTTTCGGCCTGGCGGGCGCTGCTATACACGGGGATGCCGAGAATCTCGGCGTTATGGCGAATATCGGCAGTGCGAACGACCAGGGCCAGTTGCGCCCCTAATTCGGCGCTGTGGCGTTTGATTAAGATCAAATCCAGGGTGCGGTTGAGCACTTTTCCGCGCGCCGGCCACACCAAGAGGATGCGCGCCGTCTGCCCCCAGCCCATTTTATCTTTGGCGGAGTAAAGATCGTCATAGGGTTCCAGGCGGATGATTTGCGTCTTCACAGTGCCGCCATTTTAGCACATTACACAGTTCGGTGAGTAGTTTCCCGGGTGCGTAATTATTCTAGACGGCCCTTGACCCAGCCAATGACGCTCCCTAGCGCCCGATCGAGTTGACCGGCGTCTTTGCCGCCAGCCTGGGCCAGGGTGGGTTTACCGCCCCCGCCTCCGCCTAATGGGGCGGCAACATGCTTAACCAGATCGCCGGCTTTTAGCCCTCGTTGGACCAAATCTTCGGTGATGGCAGCAATCAAGATGGGGTGTTCGTCGATTACGCTGGCTAACACGGCGACCCCGTTCTGGGGGTGTTTTTGGCGGAATTGGTCGGCCATCTGGCGGAGGGTATCGGCGTTGGCGTCTTTAAGTATGGCAGTGAGCACATCTATGCCGCCGACATTGGCTGTGTGATCGAGGACGCGGGTGAAGTCGGCTGAGGCAATTCGTTGGCGTAAATCGGCAATTTTCTTGCGGGCTTCGCTGAGATCGTGCAAGGCTCCGGATGCCTTTTCGATTAGTTGATCCGGTGTTGCAGAAAGCGCCGCGGCAACCTGGTTAAGCACCCGGAAACGGCCCTGAATTAGCTGGTAGGCTTCGCGTCCGGTAACCGCCTCAATGCGCCGAATCCCGGCGGCGGCGCTGCCCTCGCTGGTGATGATGAAAACACCAATCTCGCCGGTGCTTTGGCAATGGGTCCCGCCACACAACTCGTTCGAGTAGGCCGTGCTATCATCTTCGGCGCTGATGGTGATATTGCGCACGGTCTCGCTGTATTTCTCGCCGAACAAAGCCCGCGCCCCGCCATCTATGGCCTCTTGCAGGGGTTTGAAGGTGATTTGCAAGGGGCGGTTTTCAAAAATGCGCTGATTGACTTCGGCCTCAATTTGCTCTAGCTCTGCGGCGGTGACCGCTTCGGGGTGGGTGAAATCGAAACGCAGCCGGTCGGGGGCCACCAGCGAACCCGCTTGCCGGGCATGGCTGCCCAGGAATTTATCGAGGGCGTAGTGCAACAAATGCGTCGCTGTGTGATTGCGCATAATATCCTGGCGGCGGGCAGCATCGATCTGCACCCGGGCTTGATCGCCCACTTTTGGCGTGCCGGAGACGACTTCGCCGATGTGAGCAATAATCCCGGCAGCGGGGCGGCTGAGATCGGTGATTTGGATGCTCCAGCCCTTTCCGGCAATTGTGCCGGTATCGCTTACCTGTCCACCAGCTTCGATGTAGAAGTGTGTCTCCGGCAGCAGGACAACCACCGGGGTTCCAGGAGCCGCCTCGAAGACGGGTTGCCCCTCCACCACCAGGGCCAGGAGTTCGCCTTCATAGGCAAGATCGCCATAGGGGTTATAGATCACGCCTTCGGGGCCAAGTCTGTCATCATCTTGCAAATCTTGCAATACGGCCTGATAGACCTCAACGTCTTCACCGCCCAGCGCGCCCATGGCTTTGCCCGCCCCAGAGGCCAGACGATGGGCCTCCATAGCCTGATTGAAGCCCTGTTGATCAACATCCAGGCTGCGCTCCTGGGCGATATCGCGGGTGATTTCGAGGGGCATGCCGTAGGTCGTGTAGAGGTCGGCGGCCTGTTCGCCGGAGAGAATGTGTTCGCCATTGGCTTCGAGCGCGTCGAGTTGGGTGGTGAGATGTGTTGTGGCTTTATCGAGCGTGCGCTGGAATTGTTCTTCCTCGCGGGTCAAAGTGTCGAGAATGGTCTGTTGGTTGCGCATCAACTCAGGATAAGCTTCGCCATAATTCTCGATCACCGTTTGGGCAACTTTGGCGAGGAAAGGCTCCTGTAATCCGAGCATACCGCCAAACCGATAGGCGCGGCGGATAATCATGCGGGCGACATAATTGCGCCCCAGGTTGCCGGGGACAACGCCGTCGGCAATCAGGAAGGTGGCAGCGCGGGCATGATCGGCGACCACGCGATAGGGCGTGAAGTCGGCATCGACCTGTTGATCGCTATGGCCGGTGAGCTGCTGGGTGGTATGGATGAGGGGCCAAAACATGTCGGTGCGGTAGTTAGAGTTTTTGCCCTGCAGCACCGAGACGATGCGGTCAAGCCCCATGCCGGTATCCACGTGCATGGCGGGCAGCGGTTTGAGTTCGGTGGGGCTGAGACGGTTGTACTGAATGAAGACCAGATTCCACAGTTCGAGAAAGCGGTCGGTGTCGAGGGTTTCGGCTGTCACTGGCCCGGAGCCGGGGCGCAGGTCGATGTGAATTTCGGAGCACGGCCCACAGGGGCCGGTATCGGCCATTTCCCAGAAATTCTCTTTGCGTCCCAGGTAGAAGACGCGCTCTGCGGTCATGCCGGGTTGCTGTTTCCAGTAATCGGCGGCTTCTTCATCGGTGGGGATTTCGCCTTTCTCGTCCTTGAAAACCGTTGCGTAGAGGCTCTCAGGGGGCAGCCCCCATACTTCGGTGAGCAATTCCCAGCCCCACTCGATGGCTTCTCTCTTATAGTAGTCACCAAACGACCAGTTTCCCAGCATCTCGAAGAAGGTGTGATGCGTGTCATCGCGCCCAACATCGTCAAGATCGTTGTGCTTTCCGGCCACGCGCATGCACTTTTGCGAGTTGGCGGCGCGGGTGTAGTTGCGCTTATCGGTACCCAAGAAAACATCTTTGAACTGCACCATCCCGGCGTTGGTGAAGAGCAGCGTGGCATCACCGCCAGGCACTAGCGGGGCGGAGGGCACAAAAGTATGCCCGGCTTTTTCGACGAAGAAATCGATAAACGTCTTTCGGATAGCATTTCCGGTAAGGTTTTCTGGAATAGACATGATGGCTCCTAATCAAATAGCCCGGACAAGTTCGTTGTCCGGGCCAGGGGTATCATACAGGGATGTATCAATAGCTTGCGCGATTAGGCAAGCAAGCAAGACGCGGACATAGGAACACCGGCGACTGTCCCGACAGAGACAGCCGCCGCCAGAGCAGCAGCTTTGGTATTCAGGTGAATGAGGGCTTTGTCCGGTGTTGACATTGTTTGCCTTGTTTTACGAAATCTGGCCCCCATTATACATAAAGACGCGATCGTGTGCAATGTTCTCATGCTCAGAATACACGGCTTTCTTAAATTTGTGCTATACCAGAAATTTACCGCAGAGAACGCCGGGTTCGCTGAGTTTTTTAAATTTTTCTCTGCGTTCTTTGCGCTCTCAGCGGTAAAAGCGCTTTTCGTTTCGACTTTAAGAAAGCCCTGCGCTCAGAATATGGTTTTCCCTGCCAAGTGTGTAACCCCTAAAATGAAATTGCCCTGCAACAATTTGGCATGGTGCAGAGCAATTATTTGTGAGTGACAGGAGAGCAGCATTTAGGGTGTAAAGTTGAAACTCTTGGTGATGCAGGTGCCGCCTAAGGCGTTATTGGTGCACAAGGTAATGGCAGCGGTGATATTGTGCCCGGCGGGGTTGTTGGCCAGGGTATCGCTGGTAGTAAAACCGACCTCGGTGGGGGCCAGGTCGCTTTGCAAAGTGCCAAGATTGAGGATGCAGGCATTGAATTCTTCGAATTCGTCTTTGGTGTAGGTAACAGTTTGGGGGACATGATTATCGGTCACCGTGGTAGAGACGGATTCGAAGGTCAGACTGCCGGTGTTGGTGATGCGGAAATCGATGTGCCACACCCCCGGGCCGCAATTTTCGACATCGTTAAAGATAACGGTGAAATCCGGTTGGGGGGTGGGCGTGAAGGTCAATGTCGGGGTGGGCGGTGGCGTGAACACCGGCAGCGAAGCAGTGTTGCCGGTGGTGGTGGCGTAGTTGCCCCATAACCAGCAGAATCCGCCGGGTTTATCGGGATTGCGCACATACCAGTAATATCCACTGGGGTCACGGGCAACGATTTCAGTTTCCTCGCCGACCATGAGGAACCCCACCAGATCGTAGAATTTACCCGGCCCCACCCGGCAATTCGTGGCTTCCGAGACGGTCACCATCGGCACTTCTGGCGTAGGCGTATCTGATGGGGTGGGTGACAGCGTGGCCGTCGCGGTGAACTCCAGGGTAGGCGTTTCGCTGGGGATTTCCGCCGCCGGTTCATCGGCGGGCGGCTCAACGGCAGCCTCCCCGGCCTGGTCGCTGCCCTGTGCCGCAGCGACGGTCTGGGCCACAAAAGTTTGCACGACAGCGGTTGCCATTGTGTCGCCTGAAGTGCTTTCGCCGGTACTGGTACTGCTGCCCCCAGGCAGGTTGCACGAAATCAGGGTGATACTCAACATGGTGAGGACGAAAAATAAGGCAATGGGCCGTTTCAATGGGCTATGTTTTTTATTTCGCATGGTGTCTCCTCCATAACAATACCTTCTGTACTAAGGGTATTATACGTGAGCGCACTATGAGAAGCAATTGTATTGTAGAGCTATTTTCAAATTTGTAAGAAGCTGAGATATAATCGGCACGATGAATCAAAAATACCTTTACTTTACTGTGTTTGTTTCGGGGATGACCACGCTGGCAATTGAGTTAGCTGCCTCGCGTTTGTTGGGCAGTGTTTTCGGCACCAGCAATTTGGTGTGGGCCAGCATCATCGGGTTGATTTTGATCTACTTGACGGCGGGCTATTTCCTGGGGGGGCGTTTGGCTGACCGCAAACCCAACACCGAGACATTTTACGGCATTCTGGCTTGGGGGGGCTTCACCGCCGGGCTTGTGCCGTTTATCTCGCGGCCAGTATTGCGGGCAGCGGCTGATGCCTTCGATCAACTTGCGATTGGTGTGCTGGCGGGCGCTTTCACGGCTGTGCTGGTGCTTTTCATTGTGCCGATTACGTTGTTGGGAATGGTCTCCCCCTTCGCCATCCGCCTGGCGCTGACAGACCCCGCCAAAGCCGGGCAGATCTCTGGGCGGATCTATGCCATCTCGACGTTAGGTTCTTTTGTGGGGACATTTTTGCCCGTCCTGGTGTTGATTCCCCTCATCGGGACGACGTTCACCTTCGTGACCTTTGCGTTGATCCTCGTGTTGGTGGCTTTATTCGGCCTGTGGGGCAGCGCCGGACGGCGTGCAGCCCTGAAATGGAGCTGGATGCTGCTTGTGCTGATTCTCTTGGGGCTGGCCTGGGGCCGCGGGACGTTGAAGGCCTCTGCCGGGCAAATTTACGAGACCGAGTCGGCCTATAATTATATTCAGGTGTTGGAGTTGGGCGAGTATCGTTACTTGCGCCTTAACGAAGGGCAGGGGATTCACTCGGTATATCACCCGCAAGAATTGGCCTTCCACGGGCCGTGGATGCAAGTGCTGGCGGCGCCGTTTTTTAACCCCGCCCCATTTGAGCCAGAGCAAATTGAAAGTATGGCCATTGTCGGCCTGGCAGCGGGGACAATTTCTACCCAGGTCACCGAGATCTTTGGGCCAATCCCTATTGACGGCTTCGAGATTGACCCGGCCATTATCCGCGTGGGGCAGGACTACTTTGGGATGACACAGCCCAACCTCGAGCCGATTCCACTCGATGGCCGCTGGGGGTTAAGTCAAAGCGGTGAGCGTTATTCGGTTATCAGCATCGATGCTTACCGTCCACCCTACATCCCCTGGCATTTGACCACGCGTGAGTTCTTCCAGGTTGTGCGCGATCATCTCAGTGAGGATGGTGTTTTGGTGATCAATGTTGGCCGCGCCCCTGGAGACCGCCGCCTGATCGACGGGTTAGCTGGGACTATTGGGACGATTTTTCCATCCATCTATGTGATGGACATTCCCAACACCTTTAACTCGATCCTGTATGCCACCGTGCAGCCCACTACCCTGGATGATGTGCATGCCAACTATGTCTCTTTGTTAGAGCGCGGCGATGCGCATCCGGTGTTGATGGATGCGTTGCAGCGGGCCATTTTGTATATGCAGCCCACGCCGGACAGCGAGATGGTGTTTACCGACGACCTCGCCCCCATCGAGTGGATTACCAACAACATGATCTTAAGTTATATGGCCGGCGGAATGGATGAATTGAAGTAACAGCCGACCGCAGTTCGCGGCCTGTAGTTCGGAGTGCCCTTATGAAGAATTTGAAATTATTCGTGACCTGGCTTGTCACTCTCCTTATTCCTGTGATGTTAGTACTCGGTGCAGTGCGCCTTTTGCTGACGCCGATATTTGTGCAGATCGAATACCGTATGCCAAACTTTCCTGAGGACAGCTATGGATTCACCCTGGAAGAGCGTTTGCATTGGTCGAAATATGCAGTGGATTATTTGCTCAACGGAGCCGATATTGCCTTTTTGGGCGATCTGACTTTTGAAGATGGCACGCCGCTCTACAATGAACGCGAGCTGCGCCACATGCTGGATGTGCAGGTTGTTGTCGAGGCGGCCATGCAGGTATTATATGTTTCTTTGGGGGCCGTGCTCTTAGCAGGGGTATGGGCAAAGGGCAGTGATTGGTGGTGGGACTTCCGCCGTGCTGTGGCGCGCGGCGGCTGGCTGACCGTGGCATTGTTGACGGCGCTGATCGCTGGAATTCTGCTGAGTTTCGATGCCCTTTTTGTAGCCTTTCATAAGATATTTTTCGTCGGCGATACCTGGATCTTTAAATATTCCGACACGCTTATCCGTCTCTTCCCGGTGCGCTTCTGGCAAGATGCCTTCATAACCGTTGGCGGGCTGGCGCTGCTGGGCGGGGCTGCTTTAGGGAATTTTGCGGCCAGGGTTCAGAAGCGAAATAGGTAAGCATGATCGATCAACTTCGTGATTACATGTTGAATTACCCTTGGCTAGAGCGATTGACCCAGATTTTTACCTTCTATTTTGTGGCCTGGCTGCTCTCGCGCATTGCCGTTTGGCTCGTGCAACGCATGGCGCGGCTGGGGCGGCGGAGGGCTTTTGCGGCTATTTCCAGCCCCGAACGACGGGAAACTTTGCTGGGACTGGTGGCTAGTTTTATTAACTTTCTTGCTTTTTTGGGAGCCAGCATGATCAGCTTGGGGCTGTTTGTCGAACTGGATACCCTGGTGTGGATGGTGGGTTTATTCAGCGCGGCTTTTGGCCTGGGGGCGCGTCCGCTGATCAGCGATTATCTTACCGGCATCGGGTTCATTTTCGAAGATACCTTTGCGGTTGGCGAGAAGGTCGAAATTTTAGAAATGGAAGGTGTGGTTGAGAAGATCAATCTGCGCAACACCTGGATGCGCTCTCCGACGGGGGAGTTGTACATTATTCCCAATGGGGAGATTCGTTTAGTGCGCAATTTCAGCCGCGGTAAATTTTCGGCGGCCAGCGTGACCGTAAAAATTCAGGCTGTCGATCTTGGCAGCGCCATCAGCCTGTTGGAAGATTTAGCCGCCGAGGCCGTGGTGCTTTTGCCTAATTTGCTGGAACCCTGGCAAGTTATCAGTAAAGAAGGATTGATCGGTCAGCAGGCAGAACTGACCCTGCTTGCAAAAGCGCGTTTTGGAATGGCGGCCGAAATGCGCCCGCGCTTGCAAGCTCTGGTGCAGGAGCGTCTGGCTGAGACCGGGATTGAGTTAGTTGATTGAGTAAGGCGGAAAACAGGGGAGTTGATCGGGCGAAACGCGCTGGAGATTTTCGGTAGTGGGATTAAGATAAGAATACCCGCCATCGCGGCGCAAAATCGGGATCGCCCGCTGTTGAGTCAGGAAATGCGTTCGCATGTCTTCGGAATGATTGGCATAGTTTTCCATTTCTTGCGGCCAAAGTGAGAAAAGATCATCGAAGGTTTGGATGAATTCCTGACGGTAGGCGACTGTAACCTGGTCGAGGTGGCTGATAACCCAGCAAGTGTTCTCGAAGGCCCATTCATACGCCAGACCGGGGAAGCGAAAGTCGTTTGTGATATAAGGGAAGAAGGGGAATTGACGACAACTTAAGGCGCGGTACTCGCGTTGGCAGTGCTGCGCTCCCTGGCAGGCCAGCAATTGCATGCTTTCGGGGGTCTCGTCTTGCAGTTTTGAGAGGGCTTCCTGGGATGTGTTGGGGCACTCGTCGCCGCGCAGGGCGTGCCATAAGTTGGTGTTGGCTTTCAGGTATTCCCATTCCTGGTGATAGGCGGCTGGGATCGCATAGCAAATATCGCAGCAAAAGGGCACGCCATTGGGATTGTGGGGTGCGCATTTTTTGCCGCAGTCTACGCCCGTGATCGGCACCTGGAACTGGGTGTAAGTTTCCCGCACCTTCAGAGGGGGGAGATTCTCTCGATCAGTTTCCATCATGCCCCATACTTATTGAGGCGACCGGCGTGCGCTAAACCCAGCGACATGATATCCTGCGCCGGGAAAGTGCCCAGCCCGCCCTGGGCGCAAGCGCGTTCACCAAAGGCTGTTTGCCGGTCAGGAAGATGTGTAGCGGGCGCCCATATCAGGAACGGCACGGGATGCCAGGAGTGTGATTTTAGCAGTGCCGGTGTGGAATGATCGCCGGTAATCATTATCACATCCGGGTTGAGAGCCAGTAATTCCGGCAGAGCGGCATCGACGCTTTCGATGATCGCCGCTTTCCCGGCAAAATCGCCGTCTTCGCCTTTGCTGTCGGTCTTCTTGATGTGGATGAAGAAGAAATCATAATCATCCCAGTTGGCTTCGACCGCGGCAAATTCATCTTGGGGGTATTCGCCCTCGAATTGGATCACATCCATGCCCACCAGCTTCGAGACGCCGCGGTACATGGGGTAGACGGCCACACAGGCCGCCTTCAGGCTGTAGGCCTCGGCATAACCTGGTAGCCCCGGGTCGGTAGCAAAACCGCGCAGGGTGACGCCGTTGGCTTTGGGCTGATCGGCGAGGGCTTTGCGCGCTTCGGCGACCCATTGCGCGAATAGATCGGCTGCCAGGGCTGCGGAGGGCTGCTGCGCCACGATGGGGAGGGGAGCTGCGCCCGTTTTTTGCGGGTCAGTGTCATTCAGGTGGGGGTGCAGCCCCTCGCCGCGCATGACTACTGCAAAGCGATATTCTTTGACCTGGCGGACTTCCAGTTCGACCCCTGGAATGCGGATGCCCTGCAAGCGCTCAATGGCGGGCATGGCTGCTGCGCTGGAGATGCGCCCGGCGCGGCGGTCGCGGATTAGCCCGTTTGCGTCAAGGGTGCAAAAATTGCCGCGGGCGGCGATATCGCCCAGATGGACATCCAGCCCAACGCCGTTAGCCTCCAACGCGCCGCGCCCGACTTCGTAATGCAGCGGGTCGTAGCCAAAGAGCGCCAGGTGCGCCGGGCCAGACCCGGGGGTGATCCCAGCTCGAATGGGGATCGTTTGACCAAGAGCCCCCTCGGAGGCGAGACGATCCATAATTGGGGTCGCGGCAGCCTCGAGTTCGGTTGGGCCTCCTGCTTGCATCGGCAGGCCTCCCAGTCCATCCATCACCAATAAGACGATTTTGCTGCCGTTGGGCTGCAATAAGGGGCGAAGATAGTCGTATGGCATGATAATTCCTCTATGCGCGGATGGACGCGGATCGATGTCCGCGTCCTGTGGGATAACCTGACAGGTCTCGCAGACCTGTCAGGTTTGAAATAGTGAAACTTACCGAATGGCCTGTTCGTTTTCCTTATCGAAGATGTGCATATTGGCCATGTTCAGGGTGACATTGACTGTGTCGCCCATCTTGAATCCGGTGCGGGGGTCAATGCGCCCCACGTAGTCGTGATGGCCGCTCTTGAAGAAAACGAAGATCTCGTTACCCATTAACTCGGTGACTTCCACCGTCCCATCTATGCGCTGGCCGATAATGCCGGGCGCTTCGAAATTGGGGTCGTAGACATCTTCGGGGCGCAGGCCGAAGACAACGGCCTTGCCAACATGGGGCATATAGGTGGCACTGCGTTCGGTGGGGATCTGAACAGAAAAATCGCCCGTGTCGACATAGACGTTCCCACCGTCTTTGGTCAATTTGGCGTCGAAGAAATTCATTGCCGGAGAGCCGATGAACCCGGCCACGAAGAGATTGTCGGGGTGGTCGTACAGGTTTTGCGGCGTATCGAGTTGCTGCAAAATACCCTGGTTGAGTACGGCGATGCGGGAGGCCATCGTCATGGCCTCGACTTGATCGTGCGTCACGTAGATGAAGGTGGTTTCCAGGCGCTGGTGCAGCTTGGTGATTTCGGTGCGGGTCTGAACGCGCAGCTTGGCATCCAGGTTAGAGAGCGGCTCGTCAAGGAGGAAGACCTTTGGCTCGCGTACGATGGCGCGGCCGACTGCCACGCGCTGGCGCTGACCGCCGGAGAGTTGGCGGGGTTTGCGGTCGAGGAGATCTTCGATGCCGAGAATTTGAGCGGCCTCATCCACGCGGCGCTTAATCTCTTCTTTTGAGTATTTGCGCAGTTTGAGTCCAAAGGCCATGTTGTCGTAGACCGACATATGGGGGTAGAGGGCGTAGGATTGGAATACCATGGCGATATCCCGATCTTTGGGGGCGACATCGTTGACCACCTGGTCGCCGATGAGAATTTCCCCTTCGCTGATGTCCTCCAGTCCGGCGAGACACCGCAGCGCGGTAGACTTGCCACAGCCCGAAGGGCCGACGAGGACGAGAAACTCTTTGTCCTCGATCTGGATGTTGAGGTCGTTGACGGCCACAACATCGCCAAAACGTTTGTAAACATGATTGTATGTTACGCTTGCCATTGGGTCTTACACTCCTTTCGTCGCATATATAGTGAGCAAATTATACGTTATTTTTCGAGAAAGGCAAAGCTATCGGGGTTTTACGCACGGCTTTCTTAAATTTGTGCTATACCAGAAATTTACCGCAGAGAACGCCGGGTTCGCTGAGTTTTTTAAATTTTTCTCTGCGTTCTTTGCGCTCTCAGCGGTAAAAGCGCTTTTCGTTTCGACTTTAAGAAAGCCCTGGGGTTTTACGGCAGGGCAATTGCTTATAGAATCCTGGTTGCCGGACCGTTGCATCGAATAGGACGCGGACGAGCGCTGATGAACGCGGAAAAAGCTAAAAATAGGCCGAGAACTTGTAATTTTGAATTGCAAATCATTGAAATATCCGCGTTTTCCCGCGTCAATCCGCGTCCAATTTCAAAATGTCAGGTAACCAGTATGGAATCCAAACCCTTGCTTTTGTAGCATATCGTCTACAGAAGCAAAGGTTTGGAACCCCAGGTGAAAACTCTTTTTGAGGGGGATTTGGAAATGCGATTGCCTGGATCTTATGGGTAGAGCGGGTACAGAATGGGCAATGCGATCATTGAGGCAACGAATAGGAAAAGCGTTAACAATACGCCTACCCGGGCATAGTCGTAAAATTTGTATCCCCCAGGGCCAAAGACCAGCACATTGGCCTTGTGTCCCACCGGGGTGAGAAAACTGGTTGCCGCCCCGATGACCACCGCCAGCGTAAAGGTCAGGTGGTTTGCGCCCATCGCCAGGGCCGTATCCAGGGCAATAGGCACGACCAAGACCATCGCCGCAGCGTTTGACATGGGTTGGGTAATCAGGGCTGCCAGCACATAGATGCCCGCCAGGGCGGCGATTGGGCCAAGCCCGCCAATGGTGCCCAATAGCATATCGGCCAGGTAGCGGGCTGTGCCGGTAGTTTCCATGGCTGTGCCCAGGGGCAGCATCCCGGCAACAAGGAAGACAGTACGCCAGTCGATGCTCTCGTAGGCTTCGTCCATGGTCAGGCAGCCGGTCAGCACCATTGCCACCGCTCCGATCACCATCGCGGTGGCGATTTCTAACCCGGCGAAAAGTACCAACCCGACCACCAGGATCATCAGCCCAATGGCAATCGGCATTTTCTTGCGCCGTCGTCGGGAAATCTCGATCGGCTCCAGCACCAGGAATTCATTCTCGTCTTGCAGAGCGGCCATGCGATGGCGCGGCCCTTGCAGCAGCAGGGCATCCCCAAATTCGAGCGCCACACTCCGCAAGCGCTGGGTGATCACTTCACCTTGCCGCCGGATTGCCAGGGCGGTGAAGCCATAGCGATCGCGAAATTGGATCGAGCGCAGGTTGCGGCCCACCATCGACGAACGCGGTGAGAGAGTGGCCTCGACGATATGGGCGTTGTCGTTATCTAATTCATCCAGGGCGATGCTGGGTTCGGTCTCGATCGAAAGCCCCAGTTGTTTGCGAACATGCATCAGATCGTCGGCTTTGCCCTCGATCATCAACAAGTCGTTAGGCTGCA
The DNA here is from genome assembly GCA_964344175.1 of uncultured Anaerolineales bacterium. Classification (GTDB taxonomy): domain Bacteria; phylum Chloroflexota; class Anaerolineae; order Anaerolineales; family UBA11858; genus NIOZ-UU35. Next base: position 6,557 of record CAYFMI010000038.1, on the reverse strand, counting down.
GAAGTGTGTCACGGTCGATATTGGTAAGGGTGATGTCATTTCGAATGATGGCAATCACGGTCAGATCGTATTCGGCGCCCAGGCGGGTTTCGTACAGCGTCTGGCCGACCAGCGGACTGTCGGGCTTGACGCATACCTCGCTGATGTAATCGCGCACCTGGCGGGGTGGGCGTTGCGATCCCGGCGATTGGCGCGTGGGCAGCAGGTGGCGGCCAATGAAAACCATATACAAAATACCGGTTCCAAAAACAACCAGCCCGATGGGGGTGAAATCGAAGAACCCGAAGGTGGGCAATCCGTGCTCGGCAACGATGCTGGTTGCCAGGATATTGGCCGGGGTTCCGATGAGGGTTAGTTTTCCGCCCAGCAGCGAAGAGAAAGACAGTGGAATTAACAGTTTTGAAGCCGGGACTTTGGTTTGCTGAGCGATGCTGATGACCGCCGGGAGCAGCATGGCCGTCGCGCCGACGTTGTTCATGAAGGCTGAGATCAATCCGCAGGTCAGCATAATCACGGCAATCAGGCGCACCTCGCTATCGCCTGCTAAACGCAAAATCGCTTTCCCCAGTACGCCAGCAAAGCCGGTCTTGAACAGGCCTCCAGAAACGATATATACGGCCCAAACGGTGATGACTGCCGGGTTTGAGAAACCTGCGAAGACTTCTTCTGGCCCAATCAGGCCGGTCAGGGCAACAATTAGCAAGACAATTAACGCCACGACATCAACGCGCAATTTATCCGTACCAAAGAGGATTAATGCGCCAACAACGATAGCTAAAGTAGTCGCAATTTGTGGGGTCATATGTATATTTCGTCCTTTGTGCGTGCAGCTATTGTATCATTCACTGTTCATGAATTGCATCGAATTTTTCTGGGTCTTCGGAGATCCCCGTAGTGATCGCCCCCAACGATGGGGCTTCGCGCGGTCTTGCGCTGGCAAAAAATGCACAATCAGGCATGCACGGCTTTCTTAAATTTGTGCTATACCAGAAATTTACCGCAGAGAACGCCGGGTTCGCTGAGTTTTTTAAATTTTTCTCTGCGTTCTTTGCGCTCTCAGCGGTAAAAGCGCTTTTCGTTTCGACTTTAAGAAAGCCCTGATCAGGCATGTGCCACCCTTGCCGAATTGCAGTGGACGCCTTAGAATGAAAGTATGGCAAAAGACGAAGCAACCCCTGTTCGCAGACAATACTTGGATATTAAACGTCAGTATCCAAACGCTATTCTTTTCTTCCGCCTGGGTGATTTTTACGAAACCTTCGATGAAGATGCGCATATTGTCGCCCGCGAGTTAGACATTGTACTGACCTCGCGCAACGTTGCAAAGGGCACGCGCGTCCCTATGGCGGGCATTCCCCATCACGCCGCCGAAAACTATTTAGGACGCTTGATTCACAAAGGCTATCATGTGGCAATTTGTGAGCAGGTGGGGGATGAGCCGGTTAATGGCTTGATGCCGCGTGCTGTTGTGCGTGTCGTCACGCCGGGGACGATTGTCGAGCCGGGGCTGCTGCCAGGAGATGCCAACAATTACCTGGCCTGTGTGGTCGCCGATGAGAAGCGTGCCGGAGTAGCCTTTGTAGATATTACTACCGGCGAATTCGCAGCCACACAACTGCGCGGGGGAGATATTCAAGAAGCGATGCGCGCTGAACTTATCCGTTTGGCTCCGGTGGAAATATTGCACCCTGAAAATCTGATCCTCTCGAATGGTTTGCCCGGCCATCAAACACCCTGGCCCGCGTGGCATTTTGAGCACACCCGCTGCGAAGAGGCCCTGCAGCGCCAACTCAAGGTATCGGCTCTGGATGGCTTTGGGATGCGCGGCCAACCCCTGGCGGTGCGCGCCGCCGGCGCAGTGGTGCAGTATCTCGCCGATACGCAGCCGGCAGCCTTGAATTTACTCACCGGATTAAGCGCCTATCACCTGACCGAGTTCATGACCCTCGATGCGGCTACGCGCCGCAACCTGGAGTTGACCGAGGTGCTGCGCAGCGAGCGTAGTGAGCGGCAGGACGGTTCCCTTTTGGGAGTGCTTGATCGCACCGTTACCCCAATGGGCAAGCGCCTGATGCGCCAGTGGGTCAGTAAACCGCTTCTCGATGTGGCCCAAATTCACGGGCGTCAGCAGGGCGTGACCTATTTCTTTGATGATGGCCTCACCCGCACCGAGATCCGCCAGGCCTTTAAGCCTTTGGCCGATTTGGAGCGGCTGACCAATCGTGTGGTGGGGGGGACAGCCCAGCCCCGAGATCTGCTTGCCCTGCGAGAGACTCTCCAAAAACTGCCCGCGCTGAGGGGGCTGTTCCCTCAGGGTGATTCGCCCCTCGCTGAGGTGCTGGCCGACTTCCATCTATGCGAGAAAGAACTCAATTTGCTCGAAAGCGCTCTAGCCGAAGATCCCCCGGCTGTCCTCGGCAATCCCGGAGTGATTCGTCCGGGATTCGCCAAAGAGCTGGATGAAATCCTCGGGGCCTCGCGCCACGCCCGAGAGTGGATCCGCGATCTCGAACCGCAAGAGCGTAAACGCACGGGAATCAACTCCCTCAAGGTGGGTTTCAACAAAGTCTTCGGCTACTATATCGAAGTCACCAAATCCAACACCGAGATGGTGCCTGACGAATATATTCGCAAGCAAACATTGGTGCGCGCCGAACGCTACATCACCCCGGAGTTGAAAGAATATGAGAGCCTGGTGCTCAACGCCGAGGAGCGCATCAAGGATGTTGAGCGGCGTTTGTTCCAGGAGATTTGCCAGCGCCTGACCGGAACTGCAAGGCGCCTGTTAGCAACGGCGCGGGCAGTTGCCCGGCTGGATGTGTTGGCAGCTCTGGCCGACGTGGCTGCGGTGAGCGGTTATATTTGCCCGGAAGTCGTTGCCGAAGATGTCCTTCATATTGAGGGGGGGCGTCATCCCGTAGTGGAGGGGATGACGCTTGGTGGCAAGCGTTTTGTGCCCAACGATACAATGTTCGAAGAGGGCGAGCGCGTTCGCATTGTTACCGGGCCAAACATGAGCGGCAAGAGTACCTTTTTGCGTCAGGTTGCCCTGATTGTGCTGATGGCCCAAATGGGGAGTTATGTGCCTGCTGCCGCGGCGCGCATCGGTCTGGTTGACCGCATCTTCACCCGCATTGGGGCGCAAGATGAAATTCACGCCGGGCAGTCCACCTTCATGGTCGAGATGGTCGAAACCGCCAATATTCTCAATCACGCCACCCCGCGCAGCTTGCTGATCCTCGACGAGATCGGGCGCGGCACCAGCACGTATGACGGCGTCTCTATTGCCTGGGCAATTGTCGAATATTTGCACAATCACCCCAAGCTGCGTTCGAAAACCCTTTTTGCCACCCACTATCACGAGTTGACTCAACTGGCCGAGTTGCTGCCGGGTATTCGTAACTACAATGTGGCGGTCAGCGAAGCCGATAGTGAAGTGATATTCCTTTACACGATTGTCCCTGGCGGGGCAGATCGTTCCTACGGCATCCATGTGGCGCAGTTGGCCGGGCTGCCCAGTCCTGTGATTCAGCGGGCCGATGAAATCCTCAAGCAACTCGAAGCCACCTCGGGTAAGACCGTTCAGATTGACCCCCATGTGCCCCAGCAGTTGAATCTCTTTCCGGAGACCAATCCCTTACTTGATGAGTTGGAAAAACTCGACCTGAACACGCTCTCGCCGATTGAGGCCATCAACCGACTCTATGAGTGGCGCAAGCGCTTTTTGGGGGATCAAGAAGCGGATTGAAATAATGCCGAAGTTCTTTGCCAAAGGAGACCCTCACATGAAAACCAAATCGAAAAATTTCGCGATCATGATCGTCGTATTTCTGCTGGTTAACCTGGCTTGCCAGACGGTCACCGGACTGGTTTCGCCGGAAACCGAAGCTGCACCGGCCCCCGAACAGGTGGCTCCGCCGGAAAGCGCAGCGCCTGCGGAGGAAGCGCCGCCAACCGAAGCCCCCGTAGAGACCGAAGCCCCGACTGCCCAGGTTGAGGCCCAACCCGAACAGCCCATCATCCGCCAGTGGGCGGTCTCGGCTGCGGCCAGCTCGGAATACAGCAGCCCCGATTGGGGCGCAGTGCAAGCTGTCGGCGCGCCGGATACCCTCATCAACGAATGTGCCGATGCAGTCACCGCCTGGGCTTCGGCGGGCAGCGATACGGTTGAGTGGCTGGAATTGAGCTATGCCACCCCCGTTGTTCCCACCGAAATCAACATCCTCCAAACCCACTCGCCCGATCAGGTCGTCCAGGTGGATGTGGTAGACAGTAACGGCACGTATCACACCATTTACACCGGCACGCCTGAGAACCTGTGGGAGAAATGCCCCTATACCTTGACCATTCCCGTCGAGGCCGATTATGCCGTCACCGGGGTCAAGATCACCATCGACCAATCGGTGATCGACCCCACCTGGAACGAGATCGATGCGGTTGAGTTGGTCGGGTATGCGCCCAATCTAGAAGCCGCGCCGCCGAGTTCTGCCGAGGGTGTCTTTTGGCGCTTTGGCGGTGTGCAGGGCTACGAAGAAGGGCAATATGGCAGCGTGAATGGACTGGACGCCACCGCCGATGGGCTGGTGTATGTTGCCGATAGCTCGGTGGGGGTGCGGGTGCTGAACGCCGCCGATGGCACGGAAGTGAGGCAATTCGGCCACGATGATTTGTGGAGTCCTACGGGGGTGCGCGTGGCCCCGAATGGGAATATCTATGTTAGCGATTGGGGCGAGAATCTTATCTTTGTGTTTTCCCCGGATGGGGAGTTGCTCTTCACCTTTGGGGGCGAGGGCAACGGGCCGGGCGAATTCGGGGGCTTCAGCCCGGAATCGTTCGCCATCAACCAGAAGGGGGATGTCTTTGTCCTCGATGAAAATGAAACCGATGCCGGGGAATCGCTCTATCGCATTCAGGTCTTCAATGCCGAGGGCGTTTATCAGCGCGAGTTCCCCCTTGCCAATAATCCGGAAATCGAAGGGATGGATTTTGGGCCGGATGAAAATCTTTACATGGTAGATTGGTTCGGGGATGTGATTCTCAAATACGCCCCGGATGGCGCCCTGCTCGATGCCCTGGGCGCAGAAGCCCTGGACTTTGCCAGCCCCCAGGATTTGGCGATAGATGATGAAGGTTATTTTTACGTCGCCATTTGGTCGCCTGATAGTGTGATGAAATTAGACCCCTCCGGAAATCTGGTAGCTCAATTTGGCGTGGATGTTGAGGATGGCGAATCCGCTTGGCCGGAGGGGGCCTTTTACTCGATTGAGGGGGTCACCGTTCTGCCAGATGGCTCGCGCCTCTTTGCCAGCGATTGGTCGGGGAGCTATTCGTATGTCACCGCGTTTGAGTTCAAATAGTTCGTAAACGGGGGAGGGGGCACTGGCGTAAACACAGGTCAGCCGCAGCAAAACTGCTGCGGCTGACCTGTGTTTCGCGGGATCTTGCTTGCACTTAATCGCGGATCAAAAAAGAGAGATTCTCGACTAAAGTATCATCCACATAAACTCGGATGATATAAGACCCATCCTCAAACTCGCCTAATGGAATGTTCTGTTCCCCGACGACAAGAGCAAGCGTTTCGTCATAAACAACGCTGCCCTTACGAGTGGTTTCAAATACGCATAGACGTAAATCTCCGTCTTTGTGCCCGGCGACAGTAAGGCTCAGGTGTGCGGGTGGCGGGAAAACCCGGCCTACCTGCTCAGTTGACGAATCGGCATCTTGATGGGCAATCTGGATCGAGGCAATATATTCGGTGAAGGCCTGGCGGTCGGGATCGGTGATCTCGCCACAGACTTGCGAGGGCTGATAAATGTCACAACCGGAAATCAGCAGCCCAAAGAGAAAGAATATCAGAAGTAGTTTTTGAAATTTCATCATGCGCTCCAATTGAATCTGTGTAATGAATAGCCGCGCCTTACAAGTATAGGAGTTACGCACTTACAGGGAAACCCCTATTTTCGGAATATTTTTCCTCGAACTGCGTAAATTCTAGAGGATAAGAAAATCCTGAGACTGTCAACAAAAAAGTCACCAGTGAATCCGGTGACTTGAATACTGCCAGAGCGAGAGAAATGTTCAATCGGCGGGTTTGTCTTTATAGAGCGCTACCTCATTGCCGGTGGGATCTTTGAAGATGGCAAACCAACCAATGCCGGGGATCTCGGTTTCAGGGACAATCACACTACCGCCGTGCCTCTCGATCTTTGCCAGGCTGGCGGGAATATCTTCTGTGCCAATATGAACGAGAACTTTTCCGGCGGGGTTCGTTTCATTCACCGGGTTGAAGCCGCCGCCGACACCCTCGCCGGGGTTGAAGAGGGCATAATTCATATCGGGAAATTGTTGTGTTTCCCAGGCGAATACATCGCTGTAAAATTGAGCCGCAGCCTCCCGGTCGGCGGCTGAAAACTCAACATGGACAATGGGGTGTTTGGACATGGCTTTATCTCCTTGACGCTATCAATTGGTTTAAGGAAATACTAGCACGTATGTTCTGCTCTGTAAAGGGGATAGAAATTATCCGATTTATGGTCAGCGCTCAATATTGACTTCAT
>CAYFMI010000037.1:0-39209 GCA_964344175.1 uncultured Anaerolineales bacterium | reverse complement strand
CCCACGCTATCTATGCCCCTTTTTGGGGACATCTTCTATTTTGAACTACCAATAATTGATTACCAATAAACTGTATTGAACCCCTGGCAAAACAAATATCTCGCGGGATTTTTCACCTCTGCCGAGATCGCCATTTCTTATTTAATTGCGCCCTATAACTACAATGAATATACCATATTAGGCCTATCTTTGGTCTAGACATTTGTACTGTTTTTTGCAGAACGGCTTCCCATCATGGCAGATGGAGTATCCCCGCGGGGTAAGAACAGGTTTCGATAGGTCGGTCCGTTTCAGGCTTTCCCTAAGCAAGCGCTCAACTCGTACCATTCAAAGGACGTGCGATTGCTTTCATAAATACCTCCTAAATACCCACAACATGTATTATAATTTTAAATATATTTACAATTTTTACAGAATCATCAGGGGCTACTCATGCCGGGGCGCAATTGGCACAGCTACACTTTGCCAAAATGGGAATTGATCATTATGGGCATTTGTTTGCTCATAACGTGTCTATTATTACTGGCCGGTAATCGAGTTTCTCAGGCAGCAGCCTATCATCAAGAGCAGGTCACCCCTTCGGGAACCCATACATCTACGCCATCTCAAACAGCTTCGGTGACTGCCTTACCATCCAGCACGGTTACCCCTTCGACAACGCATACCGCGTCCTCGACTGCCATCCCTTCCGGAACAAATACACCTACGCCATCTCAAACAGCCTCGGTAACTGCGTTACCATCAAGCACGGTCACATCTTCGGCGGCTGCAACGATTTGCCCATCAGACACCCCAACGATCACGCTCACACCCATTGCCGGGTTCGTCGTTGTCATTAACGAAGTCGCCTGGGCGGGCACGCTTGCCAGTTCTTATGATGAGTGGATCGAACTCTACAACCCTGGCGACGATCCTGTTGATCTCGGTGACTGGCTGCTGATGGCTGCAGATGGCTCACCGCGTATCGAACTTATGGGGGTTATCCCAGCAGGTGGTTATTTCTTACTCGAACGTACGGACGATACAACTGTTGCAAATATCTCCGCCGATTTGATTTACACCGGAACGTTAAGCAACGCTGGTGAAATATTGTATTTAACAGGGCCTGCCGGTGAGATTATTGATGCTGCTAACGTATCTGGGGGGGAGTGGCTGGCCGGGGACGCAAAGTCGCGCGCATCCATGGAGCGTGCAGCAACCTATGCACCCGAAATTTGGGGGACCTATTCGGGCGATTCAGGTATTGGGCTAGATGCTGCTGGCAACCCCATTGCAGGCACTCCCAAAGGGGCAAACTCGGTATGGTTTTTCACCCCCACGCCAACCGCGTCCAGCACCCTTACTCCAACGGCATCCCCTACAATCACACCCACGCCTACCCCATGCGCTCCCCAAGATGTGCTTATCAACGAAATTGCCTGGGCCGGGACGATAGGCCACTACAACGACGAATGGATCGAACTGTACAACCCCAGGGAACAAGCTATCTCCCTTGATGGCTGGCAACTCACCGCCGCGGACGGCACTCCGGACATCAACTTACAAGGAGAAATACCCGCCTGGGGGTATTTCATCCTCGAACGCACGGACGAATCAACCATTAATAATATCCCCGCCAATCAGATTTATTCTGGTTCGATGAGTAATGATGGAGAAACGCTGTATCTCCTAAGTCCGACCGGCGAAATTGTGGATGCTGTTTCTCCGATTAAGGGAGCCTGGCCCGCAGGGAGCGCGGCCCGGCGGGCATCGATGGAAAGGCGGAATACTACGCCCGAGGGAATATCCACCTGGCAAACGAATACAGGGTACGTCATGAACGGCATCGATACCGACGGCTACCCCATTCGCGGCACACCCGGCCAGCGCAATTCCATCGAGTATCCTACCCCAACACCCACTTTGATTCCAACCGGGGCATTATTGCGAATTAATGAGTTCTTGCCACATCCAAAATACGATTGGAACGGTGATGGATTATTCACCACCGGAGATGAATTCATAGAAATCATCAATGCAGGCAGCGCGAGGATAAATGTTGTTAACTGGATACTCGATGATGGGGAAGATGGTTCGCGCCCCTTTACGTTACCTGACCTTGTGCTGGAACCCGGACAGGTGGCGGTTTTCTTTCGCTCAGATACGCGCATTGCTTTTTCAGACAGCAGCGATGCAGTCCGATTGCTGACCCCTGACGGCGAGATCATCGACGAGCGCACCTATATTCAGGCAACAACGGTGAATCTGTCTTGGTGCCGGCTGATAGATGGTATCACAGAACTCGTATACCCATGCTGGCCGACCCCTGGCGATGCGAATGCCACATATCCCCTGACAGGCTCCATGCCCGGTGCGCCCGCACCGACATCCATCACAGTGCCGCCATGTCCTCCTTCAGGATGGCTTTTACCAAAGAACTGGCGAGTTTGCGGGCCTCTTTAAAAAAGTAAAACGGGGTTCCAGTTAGGCTGGAACCCCGTTTTACTTTGATGTGCGAGTGCGCAGTATCCTTGCGCACGCTAGAGCGCCCCCGGTGCGACTCGAACGCACAACCATCGGCTTAGAAGGCCGGCGCTCTATCCATTGAGCTACGGGGGCAAAGAGCTACTTACACTCAGGGCAAGGTCGAATGCCTTTATACACGCGCACGCCTGAGATTGTGCGCAAAATAGTGGCAGCAGGACGGCTCAGTTGTTCTCCTAATTCACGGGCGGTCATATGCATGTTGCCATTCGCCAGGAATAAGCGAAAAACCGATTCGACCAGTGATGTGCGCTCTGTGATGAAGGCCTCGGTTCGGGCACAATGACTGATTAGAATATTTTGCAATCCATCCACGCGTTGAACTTCGGCTGTTTCGGGATCAACCCAATCAACTCTCACATCACTGTCTAAATCGGCGAATTTCTCCTGATGCTCAGGGCATAAGGAACTCCGTAAGTGAATCCGCCACTCGCGGTCGTTTTGGCGCCACCAGTCAAAATCAATATGGAAGGGTGTATCTAGTGTCGGTGTGACCAGGCTGTAACGTTTCGCTTCACTCACCAATGGACTCCTACTCTGGGTACTCGCTGCTTTGAAGGTTTGGGAAATATCTACGAACCTGCGGAATCGTCAAAACGGAAATGCAGGTCGCCAACATGCACAAACCAGGGGCGTGATGCCAACAAGGCCATAATTGGCCCTGGGGGACAACGCCGAAGCAAGTTCACCGCGGCATACAATTCCGTTACGTGAACATGGTTCTGCGGATTCAGTTTGGTTAGTTCACGAGCCACATCAGCCACAATTCGCTCAAAGGGGGGCGGCTGCTTGGTTTTCTTTTCCCATTTTTCATCCAGGGCCATTAAATCAGGGACCATAATGCCCATGCGTTCATCATAGGCTGCACTGACGACCTGCTTAAGGGTTGCAAACACAATCCCGCCATCTGCCCCAACCAATACGGTGCGCACCCAATCGCGGCTCGAACGCTGTGCATCGACGCGCACAACAACCTCACCCGGCTTTTCACCAGGCTCCACCCAAACTGTGCTCCCCGGCATCAATTCGCGTTCGCGATACCAATCATAGAGACCAAGTACATAACCGCCTTCCCGCACAACCCACCCAGGGAATTTTTCGCCGGTTTCTCCATCAACTAGCATAAAGCGAATTCGCGGCGCTTCGTAGGCTGTGGGAAAATAAGGACGCACGCGATTGGTGAGAGGCAGAGCACCAACCCGCCAGTGTGGATACAGCAAGTGAATGGCAACCGCTTCACCACTGTATTGCTGTTTGGCACTAGGCGTCAGTTCATCATCAAGGCGTTGTTCCAAGTCGAGCATTTCGCCAGTCAATTCTTGGCGATCATACTCAATCGGGCGATAGCGAAGCTGAAGAGGGGTTTCAGTAACCCCAGCAGGCTCGAGACGCTTGAGATACCAGAGTATTTTTCCAGCGGGGCCTACTTCGTCGAAGCGTTTATCTTCTTGAAGAGCAAGATCCAGCGAGAACTCTACCAATTTGGGATTCTCATTGGTCGGCAATTCTACTTGCTTCAGTAAATCCTCGGTGGGGAGAGGCCCACCCCCGGACATGTCTAGAACTGCTTCGGCCAGGTTTAAATGCCCGGTATTGACATCTACCAACAATGCTCGCGGGAACCACCGTCCGGCAATACGCACAAAATCGAGATTCTCTACTAACCCCTGTTCCAACCGCTCTACGAGAATATCCTCATGCATCTCCAATACAGCTTGCGCCGAAGGCACATCGTGCTCAGGCGATTCATGGGGGTCATTAAGGTGATGCTCCGCAAGTCCGGCAGCAAACTCGCGTTCTTCGCCGTTCTCAAAGCGCACTTGAATAACCGAAAATTCGCCCAGCTCTGGGTTTGATCCTGGGCGTTCGGCGACCACTTCGGCCTGCCGCCATTCGAGTGCAGGAAAAACAATGCTCTGTTTGAGGGCGTAATTTGCCTCCGGCAGATATACACTCCCACCTGCTAAACGTTTCTCACTGATCTCTTTAATCTCTCGCTGAATACGGTCTTCAACCAATGCAACAATCAATTCCTGAGGAGTGAGCGGGGTTTCCAATTCGAGCAAATATGTATAAAGAAATTCAATATCTTCTGCCTGAAGTTCGAAATCTTCCCAATATTCTTCGCGTATTGCCGGTGATGCAAGAACCATAGTTACTGAAACCTCAATTTACTTTCACAGGCGCGCAAAAACACGCACCCAAAATTTTCTAGCGTGGAAAAGCCATTTGCGCTTTTAACCGGCTACTATTATACTCTACCCTGGATATGGTACAAGTACCGACTGGATAGGCTCTTTGGGAACTGCCATGAGAAACCCCGCTTTTTTTGGGGATTCCCTGAGACTTACCGGATACGCCGGTTCTACTAGGAACGGACGAATTGAGGAAAAATTATGGATCAACCACAATGGGTTGTCGCGGCCAAAGTTGCCGGAGAATTACAAGGCGAGTTGCTAAAAGGCCTGCTGGAAGCGCAAGGGATCACAGTTCATCTGGCTATCGAGGGTGCCGCCCGGGCTATCGGTATCACTATTCCCCAGCTTGGTGAAGTAGAAATCATGGTTCCCGACAATCAACTCCAAGAAGCCCAAGACATCATCGAACAATACGAGGCCGGCGGGTTCGAAGAACCCGAAGATTAGGTTCTCGCCCTCTAGGGGAAAGGCTGTGCCAGCCACTGCTGTGGATCTACTTGCACCCCGCCAACGATGATTTCCCAATGGAGATGTGGGCCTGTCACCCGCCCGGTTTCCCCCACTAATCCAATCACCTGCCCGGTTTCTACCCAATCGCCCTCAGCGACAAAAATTTCACTCTGATGGGCGTAGGCTGAGTACACCCCTCTACCGTGATCAATGACGGTAGCATTACCGCGCACCGTCAAGTCGCGCACCAACACCACACGGCCAGGAGCAGGCGCATAGATTTCAGTACCACGCTGCCCGCAAAAATCCAGGCCGGTATGGAAATAGTAATAGCCACTCTCATTATACGAGCGGCGATGCCCAAACCGCGATGGAAAACACTCGCTGAAAACTGCCGGTACAGGAACTTCAAAAACACCTTCCCAATAGGTCTCTGGTGTTATGGGCGCAATAACTTCAAACCACAATTCGTTTTCGGTCTCATTGTTCTGAATGTCGGTCGTTTCTGAATCTACTACCAGGGGCGGATCGAAGGGATAATCACCGGTGTCAACCGATAGCATTTGAGAAAACGCTATGGATGTTCCATCCGGCAGAGACCCCGTCAACGAAAGCGGGTACAGGCCCGGCTCCAGCATGGCGTGTATCCCCTGCAACGCCATCCAACTCCCGTCGGGTGTCTGAAAGAAATGCAACTCTCGATCATCGAATTTCCCCTGTAATTCAACCCCTACGGAAGTGACGAGTTCAAGCGCCAATGTCTGACCTTGAACGAGCGGCATGGTGTGAAGGTTTATCGCGGTGATGGCGTCGGGTAATGCGCCGAATTCATAGCCATCGCCAGCGGGGATATACAGCGACTCACCGGGAAACACATTCCACACCCCGGACAACTGATTTACCGAGAACAGGCTCCACGGACTCACCTCGTGCCTGATGGCGATTTCCAAGAGGGATTGTCCTGTCATCAGGGTGGCGCGCCCACCTTCCCCAGGAGTCTGCTCACTATCTTCCGCAATTGGAACCACCAACTGTGATCCGGCGTAAGCTTCAACTGGACTGGTGTAATGATTCAAACGCACTAAAGCTTCCAATGGTAGCTGGTAATAACGCGCCAGGCTATCGAGATTTTCACCCAGCGGCAAAGTCTCGGTCACCAAAACCCCCTGCAAACCCGTAAGCCCTGGGATCACCAAACGCGCTCCAATCGACAATTGCCCCGGGTCGGTGATGCCATTCTCCGCAGCCAGATCGTCCATCGAAACGCCAAAACGCTGGGCGATCGCCCAGAGCGAATCGCCCGCCTGGACGATATATACCGGCCCATCAGGCGGCTCATCTTGCGCTTGAACTCCTACAATAGGGTACAGCACCAGCAAGAGCACTATCAGGCTAAGGCTTAATTTCTTCAAAGTCGAGTTGATCTCCAATGCTAAAACTTTCTATCCAAGAAGGTGCAATTTCGAGTACGTAACACGCCGGGCGTTGCGGAACATACACCGGACGCCAGCGCCGGGCTAAACGCACATCAACAACTTGTTTTTCTGCATTCACCCAAACCACCGTCAGATCCAGCCACATGAAGAGCATATGTATGGCTGCATCTAGGCGGCTTTCACGATCGAAAGCCAACAACAGCCCTTCATTTTTGGATAGCTTTTTGCGAAACATGAGACCGCGCAAGCGACAAGCAAAGGTGTTGCAAAAATGGGCTTGCAACACGCCGGGCAACTCGCGACTCAGGTTCCATATTCTAACTGCTCGCATTGGCTATGGATCGGATCCCTTACATCAATAGGGGACGACGGTACGCTCATCCCAAACCGGGCATTTTGCGTTTGTGTCGTCCCACTATAAAGTCAAAATCGAATGAACAACGCTAGCTGGTTTCTATACGCTCTAACAACCGCTCTATACTTTCAACCAATTCCTCTGGTTTAAAGGGTTTCGTGATGTAATCGTTTACCTTAGCAATGTGCAATCCGAGAACGCGATCAATGTTCTGAGCTTTTGCGGTAATCACAATCACCGGAATGTCTTTAGTTTCTTCGTTGTCACGAATGTTCTGGTACACTTCCCAGCCATCAATATCGGGCATCATCAGATCAAGAAGAACCAAGTCTGGACAAGTGGATTTTATCAACTCCCAACCTTCCTGCCCACCTGAAGCGCCATCGACTTTATATCCTTTGCGCTCGAGAATCAGCGCGACCAGGTCGATCATTTCGACGTCGTCTTCTACATACACGATGTGGCGTTTTTGTCCTGCCATTCGTCCTCCAAAACCCAATGCATACAAGTTAGGAGTTACGCACTTACACAGGGGAAGCCCGGAAATAGGGGTGTGTGGGGAGCTTCGCTCCCCACACACCCCTATTTCCGGAATATCTTGCATCGAACTGCGTAAGTCCTACAAGTATTATCACTCAAAAAAAATAACACCGATCAACAAGAAAACTCTCTAGAGATCAGCTAATCTTGTGAAAAGTTTACCACAAGCACTAGCCTCTTGCCACGTCCATGAGGCTGAACTATAATCTGGCTTCGGGTGCGGAAATCATGATTGCACAACCTTGATTGCGTACCCAGAACAAAATTCCTGCAAAGATGTATTGATGAGGCCATTATGATTGACGTGAACGAACTTCGCAAAGGGGTCACTTTCGAACTCGACAGCAAAATCTACAAAGTACTGGAATACACCCATCATAAACCCGGTCGTGGCAAAGCCACCATCCGAGTAAAGGTGCGTGATCTGCGCAGCGGTATCATTATCGATATGACCTTCAACTCCAGTGACCGGGTGCAAGATATACGCCTGGATCACCACGATGTGCAATATCTCTATGGCGATGATGAATTCTATTATTTCATGGATTTGGAAACCTACGAACAACCTGCCGTTCGCAAAGAAGTGCTCGAAGACGCGGCTCCTTTCTTCAAGGAAAACCTGGAAGTCAAGCTGACTTTCTTCGAGAGTGAACCGCTGGATATAGACCTCCCCACGACGGTGGATTTGGAAGTCATCAAGGCCGACCCCGCAGTGCGCGGCGACACCGCCACCGGCGTAACTAAAAAAGTCACCGTCGAAACCGGCCTGGAAGTGGACACACCTGCCTTTGTTGAGATGGGTGATGTCATTCGCGTGGACACCCGCTCTGGCGGATATGTAACCCGCGTTTAAAGCCCAGCTCTTCCTGAAGATAAAAAAGACCACATTGAATGTGGTCTTTTTTTACCCCAAAATGATGCTGTTACAACACCAACTTCCCCAGGGGAATCGTACCATCAATCCCCTCTTCTTCGGCAATTTTCTCTGCCACCCTTGCCCAATAGCCAATATCACTGGCCGCTTCGGGGGGGATATACCTTTCACCTAGATCGCCAGGATAGGTGTGGTATTTACGATGCAAATAGTCGAGTGTTTGCTCATAGAAACTTTCAAAGCTACCACCCTGAATAATGATGACCTTCGCCACGGTTTTTCCTCCATATCAATTATTGATTTCTTAGGGCCGTTCTTTCTGTGAAATTCCCCATCATTATACTAGAACATACGTTCTAATTCAATGCTAAAATCATTGAGTTTTCTAAACTGCCGTAAGTCACCCCCCCTCATGCTATAATTTCCCCCATGCGTACACCAGCCGGAAACGAATGCCGCTATTTTTATGGTGATTACTATCGTGGGCGCAACCACGAAGAATGCCGCCTGTTGAATTCATCCTCCCCACCCCAAAATTGGCAGCCTAAACTCTGTGCCGCCTGCCCGGTGCCAGGCATCTTGCGGGCAAACTCATGTGAGCATATGCACCTCACTGCACAGGTTAAGCGCCCCCTATTGATTCTATCCCCCAGAGTCGAAATCAACGCTTTTTGCAGCCAGTCGCAGAAACCCGTCTCCGAACCCCATGTTGGCTGCGGGCAATGCCACCCTTTCCCTGAAGTCTTCATTGGAGAATCCATTGACCCTGACACTACTGGTTGACCTTGACGACACCCTGTTGGGCAACAGCATGGAGAGTTTTATCCCAGCCTATATGAGCGCCCTGGGTGAACAATTATCCAGTCATATTCCTCCTGAAAAAATGGTGCATGCGATGATGATCGGCACGCGGGAGATGTTTGCCAACAATCGGCCCGACCGCACCCTCGAAGCAACCTTCGACCCTCATTTCTACCCCGCGATTGGTGCAAGCAAGGCCAAAATGCAAGACACAATAGATACCTTTTACCATAAGGTTTTCCCCTCCCTGAAAAGCGTCACCCAATTTATCCCTCAGGCTGTGACCTTCTTAGAAGAGGCCCTGAGGCGCGGCTATCGCATCGCGATTGCCACCAACCCCCTTTTCCCGCGCGCGGCCATCTTGCAGCGTCTGGAGTGGGCCGGTATCTCACCCCAAAAATATCCGCTGGCGCTGATCCCCAGCATGGAGACATTTCATTTCGCCAAACCCAACCCGGCCTTTTTTGCAGAATTTCTGGGATGGATGGGCTGGCCCGATGGGCCAGTAGTGATGATTGGGAATGATCTGGATCACGATATTCGCGGCGCCCAAAGTATGGGCCTACCCGCTTTCTGGATTTCGGAGAGGGGTGCAAACATCCCCGAGGGAGAGCCTGTTCCCCAGGGACAGGGCTTGCTTGAAGACATTCTCCCCTGGATTGATGCCACCTCACCCGAAGCGCTGCAATCCGATTACACCTCCACCAACGCGCTGATCGCCATCTTACGCGGCTTGGCGGCGGCCATCAACGGGATGGCAACAGCTTTCCCTGCCTATTTGTGGAACGAATGCCCCGAACCTGATGAATGGTGCCTGACCGCTATTGTCTGTCATCTGCGGGACGTGGAACGTGAAGTCAACCTGCCCCGCCTGCGCCAGATCATCAGCGAGAAAAATCCCTTTATCCCGGGGATCGACACCGACGCCTGGGCCAACCAGCGCGATTACCGCGACCAAGACGGGGCCGCCGCACTGCGCGATCTCATGGCTGCCCGCATCGAAACCCTGGACGTACTCGACAGCCTGAGCAAAGCCGATTGGGCGCACCCCGCCCAGCACGCCATCTTTGGCCCTACCGACTTCAAAGAAATCGTCCACATTATCGCTCAACACGACCGGCTGCACACACGCCAGGTTTACGAGACGATCAAGACAATTTGGGAAAGTGTAAAACATGCCGCGTGAAATCCCCTTGGCAAACAAAGTTGCCCTAGTGACCGGTTCCGGACGCGGCATCGGACGGGCGATTGCCTTGCATTTAGCCCGGCACGGAGCTAACGTGGTGATCAATTTCTTCCGCAACCGCGGCCCTGCTGAGGAGACCGCAACCGAAATTGAAGCGCTAGGCCGGAAGGCATTGGTAGTCAAAGCGAACATCGGCGACCTGGATGATCTCAACTGTCTCTTCGATGAGACCGAAGCGGTTTTCGGCGGATTGGATATTTTCGTTCACAATGCCGCATCGGGGTTCAACCGCCCGGCTATGGAGCAACGCCCAAAAGGGTGGGAGTGGTCGATGAATATCAACGCCCGCCCGCTGCTCTTTGGTTCACAACGCGCAGCCTCCTTGATGAAAGCACGCGGCGGCGGGCACATCATCGCCATCACCAGCCCCGGCTCACAGCGTGTGCTGCCCGATTACGCAGTCGTAGGGGCCAGTAAGGCCGCCCTTGAAGCGGTAACACGTTACCTTGCCATCGAATTAGCCCCACAGAATATTATTGTCAACGCAGTTTCACCGGGCATGGTGCTGACTGAAGCCCTGGAGCATTTCGCCGCTGTCAAGGAAGATGCCGACTTAATTGCACGCGCGACTTCCCTGACTCCCGCAGGTCGTTTAGTCACCCCTCAAGATGTCGCCGAAGTCGTTGCCTTTTTGTGCTCTCCGGCTGCCGAGATGATCCGCGGGCAGGTGATCGTCGTCGATGGGGGCTATATGCTGCCGGTGCCGGGAGTGGTCCCGTGATTGGTGTTCAGTAAACAGTTTAAAATGCAGAAGTCCGACTTATTGAAAAAGCTGGACTTCTCTTTTTACAGAAACGCCCTACCCAGACGTTCAAACGTATGCCCATAAAAACGGGCGAATGAACGCAGCGGGGTGAAGTTGGGGGATGTCATTTTGCAGCCTTACGTTGGCTATTACCCACCAGTTCGACAAAGATCTATTTACCAACCAAAATCGCCCGCGCCGGCGCGCCATCCGCGCCTTCAATTTTGAGGGGCAGGCAATACAAGGTGTATTCTCCCGGTTCGATAATGGAGAGATCCAACCCTTCCAGGGGAATGACACCGGCGGCCAGTAGAATGCGGTGCGTTGGCACAGGCGCGCGGAATGGCGCCACCGAGAGATAATCCACCCCAACGAGTTTGACACCCCGTTCTACCAGCCATTCAGCGGCGGCGGCATTGGGGGCGGCGAAATCTTCCTGAAAGGTTGTATGGCCTTCCGCCCACCAGTCGGAATTGCGCGTTTTCAGTAGCAGGCGCGTAGTCCCCGCGGGGATGTCGGCAGCTTCCAGATCGACAACAGTGATGTCCGCGCCAACAGCGGGAAGATGCACCACCCGCGCCGGGCCGACCAGCACATCCAAGTCGAGGCTCTCCGTCGTGGGCGTATCTCCGCCTAAGAAGTGATACGGCGCATCCACATGGGTGCCAATGTGGACACTCGCCGCGAGGTGGGTGACATTAGCGTCGGCGCCATCTTCCATTTTGCTGATGCGCGCAAGCTCAATCTTGGGGTCCCCAGGCCAGGTGGGGAGTTCAGGGCAAATGGTCAGGGAAATGTCGTGTATGTTCATGGGGTTCTCGGTAAATGGTTGAAAGTTGAAGGTTACAGATTGCAGGCTAGGGCATGAAAGTTTCAACCTTTACCCTGTAACGAATCAATGCAGCACGATCAATTGTCACCCCCAGGCCGGGGGAGTCGGGCACGTCAATTGTGCTGTTGGAGTTGAGAGTAAAAATTTCGTTGGTGATATCCTGCGCATAATAGCGCTCGGTGGCCGAGATGTCGCCCGGCAAGCTGAAGTTAGGCAGCGAGGCCAGCGCCAGGTTAGCTGCTCGCCCAATGCCAGTTTCAAGCATCCCGCCACACCACACGGGGACATGCTGCACCTGGCAAAGATCATGGATCAACACGCCCTGGGTCAGGCCACCGACACGTCCGGGCTTGATATTAACAACCCGGCATGCGCCCATTTCGAGGGCCTGACGGGCATGGCGCGGGGCGGTGATGCTTTCGTCGAGACAGAGCGGGGTGCTAAACTTGGGTTGCAAGCGGCTGTGATCCCACAGATCGTCTTCGGCGAGGGGCTGCTCAATGAGCAGCAAATCCAGTTCATCGAGGGGGAGAAGCGCGTCTGCCGTATCGAGGGTGTAGGCTGCATTCGCATCTACCTGCAAACGCAGATCAGGGAACGCCCGCCGTACGGCCTGCACATCTTGTACATCGCGACCGGGTTTGATCTTAAGTTTGACCCGTTGATACCCCTGCTTAAAATAATCCTCCACGGTGGATACGAGCGCTCCGGAAGTAGGCTGGATGCCCACCGAGACACCTACATCTACCTGGGGACGCAGACCGCCTAAAAGTTGGCGCAATGGCTTCTCTTGGGCTTGCCCCAATAAATCCCACAGCGCCATCTCGACTCCGGCCTTCGCCATCTGATAGCCTTTGACATGCACCACCCGCTTTTGGAAATCATCGGCGTCGATCACATCCTGCCCCAGCAACAGGGGCAGAATAAATTCTTGGAGGATCAACCAGGATGTGCCGCTGGTCTCACAAGAATAACCGGGGTCATAATCGGCGGCACACTCACCCCAGCCAGTCAACCCTTCAGCATTGATCTCGATTAAAATGCAATCGCGGGTATCGATGCTGCCAAAGGACGTGGCAAAGGGAGTTTGTAAGGGCATACGAACGTAGTGGAGGGTGATAGAGTTGAGTTTCATTTTTGGAGGAGTTGATGGGATGAGTTGAAGGTTGGTCGGCTGTCTGTGGTCAAAATGTGCTCTCACCGTGGCTAATGACGTAATAACTGCGGGCTGGCGGCCCCGGCTCGAAGACAAAATCGGTGATGATGTAGCCGAGGGCAAAATAGGTTTGAAAAATCTGGCGGCAATGTTCTCGCCAACTCAACGCCAGATCTGGAGTGGCAGTGCGCAAGGCCTGAAAATTTGGGGGGATTTCCACAAGCAATAATGGGCTAGTTGTCTCGGAGAATAGGGCGATCTCGGAAGAAGGGACTGGGAAATCCGCCATCCATACCTGAACGGGGTTAGCGATCTTTGCTTGTGCAGCCAGGAAATGAGCCAGATTGAGTTTGGGGCGGCGGACGCGGCTCAGGCGGTTTTCGACCCGTATAGAACGAACCCACCAATCCACACGAAAGCGGTCGGAGGGCAGCCCGGCGTTGATGCCGTCGCGCATTTCTCCGTAATACTCCGGGATATAGGTACTGCATATCGCGCCCAGTTTGGCAATATTCAAATGTGCATTTCGGCTCAGGAGCGGGTCATAAGTCCAGCAGATGCGCTCGACGCCCTGCTGACGGACAATCTGCCATTGGGCACGCTTGAGGGCAAAACCCAAACCGCGGTCGCGGTACGCTGGGTGGATGCCGGCCATGTGCGAAGCGTGCATCAGGCGCGGGCCTGCGGGAGTTTCCTCGAACCCGGGGAAACCAAACACAAACCCCACGAGCAACGCGTCCATAAATGCGCCGATCACCACCCCCCCATGATCGACCGCCGCTCGAAGCATATGCACCGGCACAATTTCGGTTTCGTCGCCCGGCCAGACCAATCGTTGGAGATGTTCAACTTCCACCAATTCGTCGGGGGTCTCCAGCACATGCAAATCCCAACCGGGCATCGTTCATCGCCTCCGACGGAAAACAGACCGGAACATATCCAGCCGCCAATCGCGGCTGTCTAAATAAGCCAGTCGATGTCCAAAACGCGAGGGCAGCAAGTTAAACACGCGCGGGATCGTATCGAGCGAACACGTGCGGTTGGCCGCCAGATAATCCAGCCAGAAAGCCGACACGGGGGAAGATGGCAAGAGATATTCGAGCATCACGGTCAGGGCACGCAGATAGGGCGGAGAGACCGGCACAAGCGTGCGGCGAATCCCTAGATGTTTCATCATCATCCCCACAACATCTCGCAAGGAGAGAAATTCAGGCCCGCCCAACTCAAACACCTGATTGCGGGTGTTGTCGTCATCCAGCGCCCAGGCCATGCAGGTCACCAGGTCTTCAATCCACAATGGTTGGATGAGGGTATCGCCCTCTCCGGGCAAAAAAAAGAACAGAGGCGTGGCATAGATTAACTGTGCCAAACCGGTCGTGAAACCGTCATCTGCGCCAAACACGAGGGCGGTGCGTATGATGGTGTAATCGATACCGCTGTGTAAAATATGGTCTTCAGCAATGGCTTTGGCTTTGAAGATGGGGTAAGCCGAAGCACGATCGGCCCCCAGGTGACTGACAAAAAACAGGCGCTCCACGCCCGCATCGGAGGCAGCCCGGAGTACCGTTTGCGTGCCGCGCACATCCACATCGAGCAAGTCGCCTTCGACACCGCGGCGCTCGACCCCAGCCAGGTGATAGATAATATCCACACCCACCATGGCAGCCCGCAGGCTACGTTCGTCGCGCAGACTGGCAACCGCCACCTCGACAGGCACGCCGCGCGGCAAACGCGGTGAACTCTGTGAGGGGCGCACCAGTGTACGCACCTGATGCCCCGCTTCGACAAGATGCCGAATCAATGCCCGGCCAATGAAGCCCGTTCCGCCAGTCACTAAGATCATAGCCGGAATTATAGCACGCACAGGTTGGCACGGCACTTGCACCATTTAGTCAAATAGTCCGATAGTTTCTAAATCGACATGCATTGGATTACAAACCATCTGACTACAAGACTATGAACAAAATTGGCTTCCACTACTACCCCGACACTCATCACTTCCAGCAGAGCGACCTGGAAACCTGGTTGCCCCGTCTGACAGAATTGGGCGCCCGCTGGCTGGTTGTCAACGCGCCCGCTGAGCGCGCCCTTCCGGAGAATTTTCTCAAGGGGCTGCTGGAGGCGCAGATCACCCCCGTGCTGCATTTCGACCTCAGCCCCAGGGTCATGCCTTCTCCCGAAGATTTTCAAGTGCTATTCCAAAGTTATTCTCGATGGGGGGTGAAATACGCAGCATTCTTCAGCCATCCTAATGCTCGTCACGCCTGGGGGAGCGCATCTTGGGCGCAGACCGATTTAGTGGAACGCTTCCTTGATGTTTATACCCCGCTTGCCGAGGCCAGCCTGCACGCCGGTTTGACACCGATATTGCCTCCCCTGGAACCCGGCGGCGACTACTGGGATCTTTATTTTCTCAAAGCCACACTAGAAGGCCTGTCGCGTCGGGGGCATCCGGCTTTGCTTGAAAAACTGGTCATTGGCGCCGAGGCCTGGGCCGGAACCCACCCGCTTAATTGGGGGGCCGGCGGCCCCGAACGCTGGCCCGGGGCCATACCTTATTTCACCCCTCCCGACGAGCAAGATCAACGCGGCTTTCGGATTGCCGATTGGTACGACACTATAGCTCGATCGGTATGCCGTGAGAGCCGCCCGATTTTCCTTTTTGGGGTGGGATGTCCACGGGCAGATGATGCCTATACCGAGAAAACGCTGACCATGGCGCGCCTGTTAGCCGGGGAAGACATTCCGGAAATGGAGCCGCTCCCCGGCTCGGTGTTGGGGGGCGCATTTTGGCTGCTATCTGCCCCCGAGGAGCATGCTTCCGCGCTTCAGGCCTGGTATTCGCCCCAGGGAGAGGCGCTGCCAGTGGTGGAGGTTTTCACCCAATGGAGCCAACCAACTCCCCCACGCGCGCGCCCGGCTCCCGCCGAGTCCCGTCCCATTGCTCACTATCTGTTGCTGCCATCGTACGAGTGGGGTGTATCCGACGCGCACATCGAAGCCATCCGTCCCTTCATAAAAAACCGTCAGCCCACAATTGGCTTTTCGTTAGCCGAAGCTTCACAAGCCCGGCGCGTCACTGTTGTCGGCAGCGAAACCGATTACCCCGAAAAGGCCTTGCGCGACCTGCGCACCAACGGCGCGATTGTCGAGCGGGTGGAGGGCGATGGCACGAGTCTTGCATCAAATCTTGTCAAGTTAGCCTAACATTATTGGAGCCAGCTATGAATATGAACCCCCACACCATGCCCACAAAACCCACCCGCGTGAACCCTGCGGTACACCAACCCGTGATCAAAGTTCTCGGTCTGGGCGGAGGCGGAAGCAACGCAGTTGACCGCATGCTGGAATTAAACCTGCGGGGTGTCGAGTTCATTATTGCCAACACCGACCAGCAAGCGCTGATGCGCAGCAAAGCCCCTCACAAAATTCAGCTAGGCCCCAAATTGACCCGCGGGCTGGGAGCCGGGGGACGACCGATGATCGGCAGAGAAGCTGCTCTCGAAAGCCGGGCCGAAATTGCGGCAGCTTTGCAGGGTGTGGATATGCTCTTCTTGACCGCAGGGATGGGCGGAGGCACCGGCACCGGGGCGGTCGCTGTTGCCGCCGAGATCGCCAAGACGATGAAAGTCGTCACCATTGCCGTGGTAACCACTCCCTTCTCCTTCGAGATGGGCCGCCGCCAAAATAATGCCACAGAAGGCCTCACGCAATTGCAAAAGCACGCCGATACACTCATTACTATCCCCAATGATCGCCTGCTATACGTAGCTCCCCAAGACCTACCCCTCGATACCGCTTTCCGCCTTGCCGACGATGTACTGCGCCAGGCCGTGCAGAGCATCACCGAACTGATTACCGAACCCGGCCTGATCAACGTAGATTTCGCCCACATCCGCCGGATGATGCAGCTAGGTGGCGGGGCGTTGATGGCAATTGGGCATGGCGAGGGGGAAAACAAAGCCGTCCAGGCTGTCAAACAGGCTTTAGACCACCCATTGCTCGAAACGGTTTCCCTGCAACGCGCCGCCGGGGTCATTGTTAATTTTACGGCCAGCGCCGAACTCACTCTGCTGGAAGTCAGCGAAGCCCTGATCTTTTTGCAGGAGCAATCAAACCCGGATACTGAAGTCATCATGGGCACTACCTCCAAAGAGCATATGGGCAACCGCGTGCAAGCGAATCTGGTTGTCACCGGCCTGGGCGCGCCCACACTGGAAGAAGCGATGCAAAGCGCTAAACCGGCGACACGCATTGCGGTGCAGCATCCGGTAGATGAACCCCAAACCCAAAAGGTCAGCTACCCGATCCCTTCCATCTCTACAACCGATCTGGATATTCCTGCTTTTTTGCGGCGGCAAAGCCGCTACGTGGGCCAATAAGAAAATGAGCACACACCTCGATAAAAAGACCCTGGAAGCTATCACCATTAAAGTTGCCCGCCGGTTCCCCGAAGTAGCCGAAAAAAAGCCAGTAGTAAAAAAACAGGCCAATCCCACAGGACAAGCACTCAATGCAACCAACAATTTTTTACTGCTCTATAAAACCCAGGCTGCCGGGCCACAGGGGAGAAGCATTCCCCGCATTGTACGCGTGGTTGTCTCACCCGATGGGAAAATCATCAAAATGACCACTTCACGGTAATTACTGCACGACCTGTTTCGTTCGTTGAAATGATTTCTTTCCTCCATCAAGCGATCTATAAAGGCATGGGCATCATGAGTATTTTGCAGCGTATCGAACTCAATTTCTGGCATATTGTCATCCCTCTTATTCGGGAATCATCCCTGGCGCGTTTTCTTTTTGCGCACGTTTATCAGTTAGGACGCAAACGCTTTATCGCCAAATTCCTTCTCCCAGCCAGCGCTTCAGCGATAACCGGCCTAATGCTTGGATTCATCTTAGGGCTTTTCAGCCAAATATGGTAAACCTATGAGATCTCGAACTCTCTTCTACGCGTTTTTGGGGGCAATCTACCTGCTAGGCATGGCAACCACCCCTGCGATGGCACAAGATGGGCTTCCCGGCTCACCGAATTTTGGCTACGGGGCCTGTCTCGACATCGAGGGTTATCACATCGAAACTGCTGTCCAAATTGCCAGCAATTACGGCCTCGACTGGCTGAATATCGACTTTGATTGGGGAAGATATTGGCCCAACCCTGATGCACAGCCCGATTGGGGCGCGCTGGATAACGCAATGGAGCAAATCGGCAAGACAAATCTTGCCGTGATGATTTCGGTAACCAATGCACCTTCGTGGGCTTTCGATTCTTCTGGCCCTAGCAGCAACTGGACAAGCGAACTTGTCCTTAGGCTGGCGCGTCGCTACCCGAGCAATTTCCTGGCTTTTGAGTTATTCCCGCCCGCCAACACCTATCAAGGATGGGGGGCGTCCCCCAATCCCGAAGCTTACGCGGCCTTGTTGCAAAGCGTCCACAATGTTATGCAAAACGCAGGGTTCAGCCACACCATGATTGCAGCGGGAATTGATCCATCTGACGACATCCAGACAGCCCTCGACTTTCTACAATATATGTACAGCGCCGGTGTGGGAGCGTATATCCCGGTTGTCAGCTTGCATATTCCAGAGATTGCCTATTTGCCCAATACAGCACCCGAGGAAGTAAATGGACATACGTTAAGGTTTTTCGAAGAAGCCCGTCAGATCATGCTAAATAACAATCACCAAAACGGGTTAATCTGGATCACGCGTTTTGAGTGGAGTCCTGCCCAGGTTTCGCAACCCGAGGAACAAGCGCAGTGGATACAATATGCCTACCTGACCATGCGCCCTCAACTTTACCTCGGCATGGCCTCTTTTTACTGCCTCAATGATCCTTCCTCCGCTACCAGTTTACTGGCTGTCGACGGCACACCGACAGCCGCCTTCAACGCCCTGGGTGAATTAATAGCCTACGAAGGAAACTATCAATCGGTGACGCATTCTTTCGATAACTGACCGATGAAAACATTGCAACTATCTCCATTTGTGTTGATATTTCTTCTTTGTCTGGTTGGTGGTTTCTATTGGGGTTCCCAGTGGGATAACGCCCCCATTTTCTCGGCCATGAAAAACATCTCCGATGAAGGAACCTTTTTCCCGGCCCCCGTCTCCGATGTGGAGGTACCCCGTCAGCGGAATCTTTTACTGATTGGCGTTGACCGGGAGAATCTAGTCGTGCCACGTTTAGAAGCGCTCTGGTTGTTGATCTACTATCCCGATTCCACAAAAATAGACCTTATCCCAATATTCCCAAATACCGATAACGAAGACCCCATTCGAGATCAGGTGTTGGCGGCCAGCTTCTCCATCACTCCGGAGGGGCAGCCAGGCGAAGTCTTTTGGGAACAGATTAATGACCGCTCAATACGAATGGATCATTATGTCTTGTTCGACCGTGTGGCCGTTGAGGAAATCATGGATGTGATGGGGCTTCCAGGCCTAGCTGAGGAAGACGCGTTTCAGTTGGCTCACTGGGAAAGTGATCCGGCAGCGGCAATTTCATCCCAGACCAGAATTTTCACCCATTTGTGTAGTGCATTTACAGATAGCAATGTGTTGGAAGATATAACCCTATTCATAGATCATTTATCCCCCCATCTAATCACCGATATACCTCCTGCACAAATCATCACCGATTGGCGGCTGATTCGCTCGTTTGGCGCGCGCCTGCATTGTGAATTCCCTACCCTGACACCATAGAGAAACCGAGTATAGCCTGCGCCATTTTCGGTAGGGGCACAGAGTTTAGGGAGCTATGGCTTCGCAAGGCTGTATTTGGCTCGAAGAGTATACAAACGCTTCGCCCTGATTATCCTCCACAAAAATGGCTTTCGCAAGGATATAGTTTTCGGCTTCTTCGCCGATCACGATGACATCTGCGGCGTTCGGGAATTCTTGGGGGGCTTGATCCAGGGGGAAGATGACGTTGATATTGCGCGGGCCAGCCACATAAAACCCCAAGCGAGAAAAGGGGAAGTATCGGTGTGCAATCCAGATAGCTCCCTGGCTATACCCCTCATCGGCCTGATAAAAACGTGCCAATAGCGCCCGCCCCTGCACTACAACATCCTGCCCGGCGCCTAACGGATTGCCGCTCGGATCGCACAACGCGCCCGCATCGATGGGAAATTTCGCCATCAATAGATTGGCTTCTTGGACAGGATAGCGCTGAGGAGGCAGAAATTCGATCGCCGGAATCAACGCGCCGGCAGCCAGGATTCCGGTTAGGGTGACTGCCATTTTCCAGGTGGCGATTTGCTCGTGAGGAGGCGCATGTCTCCCGAACGATAGGCGCTTCATTGGGGGCAAATTCCATACCCGGCGCGCAATGGCCGCCAGCCCCATCGCGTAGAGCCATATCAAAATCCAATCGACGGGCAATATAAAACGGCTCCCCGAAACGCGGGCAATGGCCGTACTAAAACTATACGCAAAGTGCAGAGCCAACATCAACGCGCCGACCCACCCCAGGGAGCGCCAGGCTACGCCGATCCCCACACCGAGAATCAGCAAGTTCAGGCAGAGCATCAGCCATGAACTGGCAGGCCATTCTCCATGCCAGCGATTCTGAAAACTCCAAAACGGCAAGCTATCTACATAGGCTCGCACGTTATAAGATTGCGGCCAATTGAAGACCTTCCCCAACGGCTTGAGAACAGATAATAACGCTTCCGAGAGATCAAAGCGCACGGGCAAGGCCAGCAGCGCCGAGACTTCGTTATGCAAGAAATGCGTGAGAATAAATCGCGCCACATAGAGGGGGTTTTGACGGGCAAAATCGACCGCATTACTGAAACCTTGTTCAACGCGCACGCCCTGCTCTGCCCCTGCTAAATCAAAATCCCCCGGATCGAAACGATACTGGCTGTCGAGATAGGTGGCCTGCATGGGTTGAGAATAACCAAACTCGCCGATCACCAGCCAGTTACGCAGCATCCAGGGCAGAACAAAGGCAAAAAGGCCAACCAGGAACAAAGCCCCAACCCGAAGTGTGTCTTGCCAACGTTTCCGAAAATGCACCCCAAAATACAAGAGCATCACCGGAAGAAAGACAATTGCTTGAGAGCGAATTAACACCGCCACTCCCAGTACCCCTCCAAGCAATAAGGCATTGCGGTATTGCTCGTCGCGCTTGAGCCAGAAGATTAATGCCAGTACAAAAATAGCAACCCCCAGCGCGGCGGGGAGGTCGGTCATAATGAGTTTTGAGTTCGATACGTTGATACGGTTCGAGAGGGCAATGGCATTTTGTTCTCGCAGAATCAGCAAACCCGCCAGAACGATTCCTGTGAGACGTTGATTCAAGGCAGCTGAAATGCTATAAGCCACTGCCGGAAATAAGGCCAGTACCAGAATTTGATACAGGATAACACGGTCGTAATGGTGCTGACCAAGCACCAACCAGGCCGAAAGGAATATATTGTAAATGGGCTTTTCAACGGGAAACGGAAACCCCTCTCCTATCAGCAAGTCTTGGGAGTTAACCACTAATAGCGCTGCATCAGAATAGGGGATAAACTCGAAGGTTGGGGCAGCAGGTTCTAAAGCATAGTGTGTGGGCTGCATCGGTTCGGCAAGCCATAGCGATGCAGCGATCGCCCACAGCAACAAAAAAACGACGCGGTCGGAAAGGCGCTGCTTACGCAAAAAGAGCAAGAAGAGCGCGCTTCCCAATGCCCATACCAGCGCTACCTGCCAAAACAGCAGCGGCGTACCGGGCATCTCCCAGCCAATAATATCGGGCTTGATGCCCAAGCCGGTCACGGCGATCATCAGGGCAAGCCCGAAGACGAAAGCTACCGCAACGAAAACAGGGATGAGCGCCCCAGGGACGGGGGCCGCGCTCAAAGACCCACAATCCACAGTACGCAGGCGGAGCATGGAGAAGAGTGTCAGCCCCGCCGCCCACGCTGCCCAGCCAACCAGCGGGGCGCCCCGCACAAGCAACGGAGAATTGGCGTCAGCACTTGTATTCACGAAATACAGGAAATCTAACCCCAGGATCATTACCGCAGCAGACACCCCTGATGCCAGGTAGAATATAGTGTCTAATTGCATCCACAGCACCAGTTTTTTCCTATGTTGCAGTGAAATTTCTGATGAGCGCCAATATCGGATCGCAGCGGCAATTATCGCCAATGCAAGCAATAGGACTCCGGTCGTGAATATTAAACGGCCTGGTGAGTAACCCAATAAGCCACTATACCTCTCTGAGGGAATGCGCAAAAGAGCCACGAGGGCGATGCCCCCCCCCAGCCCGAGCAAGAGAAGATAAAAAGGCAGAAAAAACTCAGGTTTCGATTTTGTCATCAATGATTCGGCAATACAACTTTCTAGAATAATCTCCCCCGTATTATACCTGTGCGCCCTATAGATTCCAAAATGGGTGCTAGTTTTGGTGACACTCCCCCTATCTGCTATACCACCTACAACTCAGGTTATTTCTGGATCTTAAAAGATGTCGACATCCAACTGAAGCAAATGCCCGTACTCAGGCTACATGCTCTGGCCTGAATGACATCGTTACCATTACTTAAACTAGCCCATTGGCTTTGACTCCTAATATTACAATTGGCATCCCCGGAAAAGGCACAGTTCGGTGGGATAAATGGTAACGAGATAGATCACTTCAACTGGAGTTGGCGTGGCTTGCGGAATGGGCGCGTCCGATGGAATTGGAGAAGCTGTCATAGAAGCAAGCATGGTAAACTTCCAATCGAAACTTTTGAGAGGTAATACACATATGTCAAACAATTCGGCAACGGCACTGAGTTGCAGCAATATCGCTTTCATTAAATATTGGGGGAATCAAGATCATGCTTTGCGCATCCCCGCGACCGGCTCGATTGCGATGAATTTGCGCGAACTCACCACTCGCACACGCGTACAATTTGATCCCACCCTCAATGAAGATCAACTTTTTATCAATAGCGCGCCTGCAGAACAAGCCGCCCAGCAACGGGTTGGCGAATTTCTGACATTGGTTCGGAAAAGAGCGAACATCGATCACTTTGCACGTGTGGAGAGCGAAAACAACTTCCCAATGGGTACAGGCATCGCTTCCTCGGCATCGGCGTTCGCCGCCCTCAGCCTGGCTGCCAGCAAGGCGGCTGGTATGCATCTCGACGAACAGGGACTTTCTCGCCTGGCGCGGCGCGGCTCTGGATCGGCCAGCCGCTCGGTCCCCGCCGGGTTTGTGGAGTGGCACGCCGGAAACAGTGAGCATAATTCTTATGCCACTTCCATTGCCCCTCCCGATCACTGGGATCTGATAGACTGTGTCGCTATTGTCAGTCAGGCCCATAAAGACACCGGCTCCTCAGACGCGCACCCGCTGGCCGATTCCAGCCCGGTACAGCGGGTGCGCATTCACCAATCGGAGCAGCACCTTGCCATTTGCCGCCGCGCCATCCAACAGCGCGATTTCGAGGCCTTTGCCCACATCACAGAATTGGATTGTCACCTGATGCACGCGGTAATGATGACCTCCACTCCGGCTTTAGTCTATTGGCAACCGACGACTCTGGCAATCATTCAAGCCGTGCAAGCATGGAGAAAGTCGGGGATCCCGGTATGCTACACCATAGATGCCGGCCCAAATGTGCATGTCATCTGTGAAGGGGAAGTACAAGGGCAAATTCAAACCTTGCTTGCGGAAGTTCCAGGTGTCGAAGATGTTCTCGTTGCTCATCCCGGTGAGGGGGTCCAGTTAATAGCGGATTAGATTAAAACCCTCTGAGAATACTATTACAGCCCCCACTTTTCCCTACCGGCCCCCACAAAACCAGATATAATCAAGATATTAACACGAAGGAATTTCGACTTGCGCATTGCGTAACTCTGAAAACTATTGAAGGAAAGCTATGTCTCTAACTACTGTTATTCAATTGCTCTTTGCCCTCTCAGCTTTGATTGTCTTGCACGAAATCGGGCATTTCGCAGCCGCCCGTCTTTTCAAAGTCGATGTCGAAGAATTTGGCCTGGGCTATCCCCCACGAGCGCTAACCCTCTTTGAAATTAATGGCACCAAATATACGCTCAATTGGCTTCCGCTGGGAGGTTTCGTCCGTCTGAAAGGGGAAATCACCGAAGAAGATGACCCTGGCAGCCTGCAAACAGCAACCCCCTGGGCGCGCCTGGGGATCTTTGCCGCCGGCCCTATCATGAACATCTTGGCTGCGGTGATACTCTACACCATTATTATTACGCAGATCGGCGGGCCAGACCTTACGAAAGTCTTGGTCGCAGGGGTTGCTCAAGATTCACCTGCCGCGCAGGCGGGACTTCAACCCGGCGATATTATTACCCATGCCAATGGAGAAGAAGTCAACAGCACCGACGAGCTGCACAACATCATCTATGCACATTTGGGTGAAACAATCCGCTTGACCTTTGTGAGGGGTGAGGCGGTTAATGAAATTTCTTTAATCCCGCGCGACCCACCTCCCGCTGAGGGCGCAATCGGCATTGGTATGACCAACCCCACTCAACCAATCTCCACCATCGAAGCGATTCCCCTGGGGGTACGGGCCGCATACGAGAACACCCTCTTACTTCTCACCCTCCCTGGGGATCTTATTCGCGGTGCAATCGAGCCAGAGGCTGCCCGCCCCGTGGGCATTAAGGGCATGATTGATGTCTACGAATATGTCAGCGAACAAGATTCGCCCGTCGAAGATGCGCCCATCAACATCAATGCGGTGGGCTTCTTCGCCTGGATCTCGCTCACGCTGGGCGTGCTCAATCTGCTGCCAATTCCAGCCCTTGATGGCGGGCGCATCCTCTTCATCCTGCCCGAAATTGTTCTTCGCCGCCGTATTTCGATGCAGTGGCAAAGCATTTTGATCACAATCAGCTTCACCGCTCTGGTGGCGTTAATGCTTTATATCAACCTGCTGGATTTTATCAACCCGATTCAATTGCCCCAATGAGTCACTCATCTCCCTCAGTTGAGGCCCCCTTCGGCAGCGTTTTAGAAGCCCTTTTGGACGCCGATAGCAGTGTCGGCCCGCAATTGCTCTTCAGCCTGTCCGATATCGAAGGGAAAAATCTTGCCGAATTCAGCGCCTATTGGCCGCGTATTCCACTCTGGCGGCGGTTAGCCCTGCTCGAAGATATGGAGCGGTTAGTGGAGGAGAACAACCTGCTCTCGTTCGAGGCGGTTTGTCGTATTGCACTTAAAGATGAAGACCCTCAAGCGCGCTTTTTGGCCGTTCGTTCACTGATAACTTACGAAGCAGCAGACTTAATTGACCAGTTCATTGGGCTGCTCAGAAACGACCCCGACACTCAGGTACGAGCCATGTGCGCCGCCTCCCTCGGGCATTATATCTACCTCGGCGAGATCGAAGAAATTCCCAACGCTATAAAAGACAAGATTGTGGCACAGTTGTTGCAAGTCACACAAGGAGAAGACGACAGCGAAGTGCGCCGCCGGGCGTTGGAGTCGTTGGGATATGCTACCCATAAAGCCGTTGCCAGCCTCATCAAGAGAGCCTTCGATACCGGCGAAGAAAATTGGATCACCAGCGCGCTTTTCGCTATGGGGCGATCCTATGACACCCGCTGGAAAATCAATGTCGTACAAATGCTCAATCATCAACTCCCAGCAATCCGCTTCGAAGCGGCACGCGCCGCCGGAGAATTAGAGATCAGCGAGGCTGCCCCGCGACTGATCGAATTACTCGACGACACCAACTCAGACGTGCGGCTGGCAGCGGCCTGGTCGCTCTCACAAGTTGGAGAAGAAGGCGCCAAAGAAGCCCTCGTATCTCTCACCCAAAACACCCTCGACGCTGAAGAAGCCATTTTTCTCGATGAAGCCCTTGACAACCTGTTATTCAATGAAGATCTTGATCTCTTCGGCTTGTTGGATATTGACGACGCAGATGATGATGACGAATAACATGATGGCTGCCAATTCATTTCTGTCTTCTGCTGATGTCCGAATTTCTCTCTAACATCTTATGGTAAGTTCACTGCCCACACTCTTCATTGACAACCTGCTGCCTATCTTACTTATTGCTGGCATCGGCTATTTGCTGGGGAAATATTTGCAAGTTGACCCGCGTTCGGTCTCGCGAGTGGTATTCTATTCACTCAGCCCTTTTTTGATATTTGATTTGCTGGCGAATAGCAAACTCAACAACGGCGATATGTTCCGCATGGTTGGCTTTGCCGTATTCCAGACGGTTGTCATTGCCGCAATCACTTTTATTGCCGGGCGCGCCCTCAAGCTGGAACGAAAACTCTTCGCCGCGGTAATGCTGACGGCTGTCCTGGTCAACGCCGGGAATTACGGTCTTTCATTAAATTTATTTGCATTTGGCGAAACAGCGCTGGCACACGCCAGCATCTACTTTGTCACTTCGGCCATCATGACCTATACCCTGGGTGTAACCATCGCATCCATGGGCACGTATAACCTGAAACAGTCGCTGGCGAAGCTGGCTCAAATTCCAACCATCTACACCGCCATTTTGGGGATACTCTTTAATATCTATCAATGGCAGCTGCCGATTCCCCTCGAACGCGCCGTATCGCTGCTCTCCGATGCCACCATCCCAGGGATGCTACTTGTGCTGGGTTTACAGCTTCAGCGCAGCCAACCGGCCACCCATATTAAAGCACTGGCCTTAGCCAGTGGTATTCGGTTGTTGGGCGGCGCGGGGTTGGCAATTATTAGCGCTGGGCTGTTTGGCTTGCAGGGTGTCGCCCGTCAGGCCGGGATTATTGAAGCCTCCACACCTACGGCAGTATTATGCACAATCCTTGCAACAGAATTCGATGCAAAACCGGCCTTTGTTACCACCGTTGTCACAGTGACCACCATACTCAGCCCGTTAACGCTGACACCCTTGCTGGCCTATTTGGGAGCTTGATATGCGCCGAATTTTTGCGGCCCTCGTAGTAATTGGAATTAGCCTGGGGATCACGCGCCCTGCGCGAGGTCAATCTGATGTGCAAGTTGGGGAGCCGCTTGTTTCGTATCGCTATGGGGCTGCACTCACCATCGAGGCTGAAATCAATACCGGTGTTCCTATCCAGATGGTCGAGATTCTCTGGCAACCCGAAGGCGAACCCCAACAAACAAGCTGGGAGGCAACCCTTACACCGCCCAACCAGGTTTTGTTTACCCTCAATCTGGGGGATAACCCCATCACCATCTTTTCTCAGGTGAGTTATTGGTTCCAGGTAACGCTAGAGACCGGCGAAATTGTAACCAGCAATGAATACACCTTCAACTATTTAGATAACCGCTGGAATTGGCATACCCTGGAGACGGAAGAGTTTGTCGTCTATTGGTATGCAGGCAACCCCGAATTTGGGCAGGCGATTATGGAAGCAGCCTATGAAGGGTTGGCGCGCATCCGCCTGCATATGAATGTTCCGGAGCCAAATAAGGTGCGTTATTATGTTTATGCCAACTCGCAAGAATTGCAAGCAACCTTACAGCTTTCGGGAAATAGCGCCAGCTTGATCGCCGGGCATGCCAACCCCGTCGCGGGCACAATTATGGTTTCCCTCCCCCCTGGGCCAGCCGCATCGCTCGAAATTAAACGTCAGGTACCTCATGAACTGGCACACATCCTACTCTATGAAAAATTGGGTGCAGAGCAGTATTTTAAGCAACCACGCTGGCTGGTCGAGGGTCTGGCGTCTGCTGCCGAATTATTCCCCAACCCCGATTACCCAATCCTGCTCGAAAAAGCTTACGGGCGCCAGGTGCTTCTCTCTATGGAGAATCTGTGCCAGAGCTTCCCCACCGATGCGACCAACTTCCAACTTGCCTATGCGCAGGCATCTTCCTTTACCTGGTATCTACAAGCGCAATACGGCGACACTGGAATAGAAGATCTGCTCATGGCCTATGCCAGTGGATTGGGGTGTGAACGCGGCCCTGAGGTGGCTTTGGGCAACAATCTGACTATGCTCGAACAGGATTGGCGGCGGATCACGTTCAATGAGAACCTGCTGCTCACCGCTTTGAGCGGCATCTTACCCTGGGTGGTGATCTTCGCCGTGGTTCTCTTACCATCCTCTGTGATTATTGTCGGGGATAGCCTCAAGCGCCGCAACAACAAATGAACACAGAATCTCATCCACAAGGAAATACTCGCCTGCACGCCCGCGTTACGGGCCGCGTGCAGGGGGTCGGTTTTCGATTTTTTGTCCAGAAAAATGCTACCCGGCTAGGGGTTTCTGGCTGGGTGCGCAACCGATGGAATGGCTCTGTCGAAGTACTCGCTGAAGGTCGACGGCGTGATCTTAAAATACTGCTGCAAGCCTTGCAACGCGGACCGCGCCCCAACACTACCCGCACTGTAGATCACGACTGGCTGGAAGCCACCGGTGAATTCGACACCTTCCAGATTCGAAGAACCCGGTAATCCTATCCTACGCCGCTGAAAATCCCAGGCCGCGCTCCTTGAGTGATACCCAACTCCCCCGTCCAATAATCAGATGATCTAATACCGCGATATCGAGCAATTTGCCCGCCTCAATAATCGCGCGCGTCACAGCCAGGTCATCGGGGCTGGGGGCAGGGTCACCGCTGGGATGATTATGCACCACTATCAGGGCGGCTGCATTACAGCGGACAGCGTCGCGAAATATTTCTCCCACCCGCACCTGCGAAGCATTCAATGAACCGCGATAGATCTCTACAATTTCCAACACGCGGTTACGCGTGTTAAGCAGCATCACCCGCAGATGCTCTTGCTCCAGAGCGCTCATTTCAAATTGCACCAGGGCGGCGGCATCTGCCGGGCTGTGAATAGCCGGGCGCTCCTCCGGAACTTCCAGCGTCAGACGTCGGCCCAACTCTATAGCGGCCTTAATTTGGGCGGCTTTGGCCGTCCCAACGCCGTGTTGATTACAAACTTCGCGATACGAGGCGCGCTGCAAACCAGACAATCCGTCAAAGGTTTGCAATAAGCGCCGCCCTACTGCGACGGCATTTTCCCCGCGCACCCCCACACGCAGCAGAATCGCCAGCAACTCGGCATTCGAGAGCGCCTGCGGCCCAAGCTGTGCCAGCCGCTCGCGCGGCCGCTCACTGGAGGCCAAATCGGTAATACGGTAGGAGGTTGGTTTCATTTCTAACCCCAATTTTTGAGAATACAGGTGTAAAAGATTAAAGAACATCTCGCAACATAATCGTATCATATCCGCAATATTTATTCAACCCGCAAACAAACAACTCCATCGACCTGGAGTAATTTCTCAAAAATCGGCTATAATTGAGCGCATATCTGGAGCAAGCCTATGACATTCGATCCTTCATCTCTCAGCAACTTCATGCTCTTTCTGACCGCCTGGGGCGGCGCATTTATTGCCGCATTATGGCTCAGCCTGATCGTGTGGACCTACCGCGACATCCGCGCCCGGGCGCGCGATCCCTTTGGGCGTATCCTGGCGGTGCTGGTCGTCGCCGTGCTTTTTTTGCCGGGTATCGTGGTCTATCTCATCCTGCGCCCGCACCGCACACTAGACGACGAGTATCAGCACACACTGGAAGAAGAAGCCCTGCTGCGCTCCATTGAAGATACACCCATCTGCCCCGGCTGTGGACGCCGCACCAAAGATGGCTGGAAAATTTGTCCCAATTGCCATACCAAACTCAAAAAGACTTGCCACCAATGCGGCAAGTTGATGGAAATTCCCTGGAACCTATGCCCATTTTGCGGCACACCGACCCCCGGTATGCGGCGGGACGATCTCAGCCTCGATGAGGCGCTCAGCCCCCTGGCCATTCCTGTCTCCGAGGAAGAAACTCCCGAAGACACCTCCGAAGAAGCATAACAAAAGAAGCCCCCAGAAATCCGGGGGCTTTTGATATAAAGGTCTCACCTGGCGAGAGTCAGGCTGCTATGTTCAACGCCTCCCAACCGGCGTAATGAGCATCCGTCCCTAACTCTTCTTCGATACGCAGCAGTTGATTATATTTTGCAACCCTGTCAGAGCGCGCCGGTGCGCCGGTCTTGATCTGGCCCATATTGAGGGCCACAGCCAGGTCGGCTATGGTGGCGTCTTCGGTCTCGCCGGAACGATGCGAAGTCACCGCCCGCCAGCCGGCCCGATGGCAGGCTTCCACGGCTTCAATGGTTTCGGTCAACGAGCCAATCTGGTTGAGTTTAACCAGCAGGGCATTGGCAGCCTTCTCCTGGATGGCGCGGCGCACCCGCTCAGGATTAGTTACCAGAAGATCATCCCCCACAATTTGCAGACGATCACCCAATTCGGCGACCATTAACTTCCAACCCTCCCAGTCATCCTGTGCCAGACCATCCTCAATCGAGACAATCGGATATTGATCGACCCAATCTTTCCAAAAAGCCACCATCTCTTCGCTGGATAATTTCTTACCTTCTGTACGCAAGTAATATAAACCGCTGTCACTCTCATAAAACTCAGAAGCCGCAGGATCGAGAGCGATAGCCACATCCTGACCGACTCCGGCCTTAAAGCCAGCTTTGTCAATGGCCTCCAAAATCACTTCAACAGCTTCGGCATTGGCCTTGAGCGCAGGTGCATAGCCGCCCTCATCACCAACCAGGGTTTTATAGCCGCGCTCCTTTAAGACTGACTTAAGGGCATGATAGATTTCAGCACCCCAACGAAGTCCTTCGGCAAAGGTCGGCGCGCCAAAGGGCATCACCATGAACTCCTGGGCGTCGGTCGATTGCCAGCCCGTATGCGCCCCGCCGTTAAGGATATTCAACATCGGCACCGGCAGCACATGGGCATAAACCCCGCCAATATAGCGATATAACGGCAAACCCAACGCATTTGCAGCCGCTTTGGCGACCGCCAAACTGGTGCCCAAAATTGCATTCGCCCCCAGCTTCGATTTGTTAGGCGTACCATCGAGTTCCAACAGGGCCAAGTCAATCGCCCGCTGTTCAATGCCATCCCACCCGACCAGCTCTTCGGCTATCGGGCCGTTGACATTTTCAACCGCCTGGCGGACACTCTTGCCGAGATAATGCCCTTGATCACCATCGCGTAACTCCAATGCCTCGTGTACGCCCGTTGAGGCCCCCGAGGGCACTGCCGCCCGCCCCCAACTGCCATCTAACAACTGGATTTCAACTTCCACCGTAGGATTGCCGCGTGAGTCGATAATCTGGCGGCCATGGACAGAAATAACGGTTGTTGCTTCCATGAAAAACCTCTCTCTTTCTCCAAATTCTATCCTGGATGATGCCATCGCAGGAATAATCGAGACAAAAATAGCTTACAAATCAAAACTCAAGTATAATCCAATTCATGCCAACCGTGGGTACGATATCTTCAAAAAGAGGAGAATCAGCACGAATGGAAAACGGGAACTTAGTTGTCGAAGACCCTCGCGATCACAAACGCTATTACTTCCATGAAACATTCACTCGCCGCGCCATCGTTGCCGGGTTACGCACGTTTGCCTGGTTTATCATGAAAATCGAGGCGCGCGGCATTGAGAATCTGCCATCTGAAGGTGCCGCGATTCTGGCATGCAATCATGTTACGAACTTCGACATTTTCCCCATGCAACTCAGCATTCAGCGGCCAATCTTCTATATGGCAAAAGAAGAATTGCTCCGCAATCCTATCATGGATTTTTTCCTGCGCAGAGGCGGCGCATTTCCGGTGTACCGCGGTCAACAAGATGAGTGGGCCAAAAGTCATGCCGAGAAAGTGCTAGAACACGATCAACTGCTGGGCTTATTCCCTGAGGGGACGCGCAGCAAAGGCCGAGGGTTGCGACCTGCCAAAACCGGTGCGGCTCGTTTTGCAATCAATCAGGGGTGTCCGATAGTGCCAATGGCAATCGACGGCAGCCAACGCGTCTTCAAGAAATTCCCCAAGCGCGCCCGGATTCTCGTAGAATTAGGAGAACCCATTTACCCTTACCCCGATGAGGGCGCTCTGGCGCTGACCGACCGGGTCATGTTTGCGATGGCGGCCATGCTGCCAGCCGAATTGCGAGGCGTCTATGGGCAGAAACCCGAGGGTTTCGAGGATTAATCTTCTTTCAGGCGGTCGCGCACAGCCTCTAGAAATTTGACAAACAAGGGATGGGGGCGAGTGGGGCGCGAGAGAAACTCAGGGTGAAATTGTGTCCCCAACATGAAGGGGTGATCTACCAGTTCGGCGATCTCTACTAATCGGCCATCTGGCGATAGGCCCGAAAAGCGCATGCCGGCTTTTTGCAAATTCTCACGATACGCATTCTTGAATTCGAAACGATGACGGTGGCGCTCTGCTACATGGTCGGTCTGATAGGCTTGCGCGGCCAGCGATTCTGGCTGCAACTTGCATGGATACAGTCCCAAACGCATTGTCCCACCCATATCGGTCAACTGGCGTTGATCGGGCATCAGGTCGATCACCGGGTGTGGGGTAGCAGGGTCAAACTCGGTCGAATTGGCCTCATCATCACCCAAAACGGTGCGGGCGAACTCCACTACCATCACCTGCATTCCAAGACATAATCCCAAATAAGGGATCTTATTCTGACGGGCATAGCGGGCTGCCATGATCTTTCCCTCAATGCCGCGCTCGCCAAACCCTCCGGGAACAATAATGCCATCGGCATCTTGGAGCAACTCCAGGGCACGGCCTTTTTCCAAATCGGCTGATTGGATCCATAAAATTTCATCTTCCAACCCCAATGAGAGCGCGGCATGCCGAATGGCTTCGCGTACGCTCATGTAGGCATCGTGAAGTTCGACATACTTGCCCACAAAGGCAATTTTGACCCCCGGCTTTTGACGACGCATCTCGGCGACAATCTTCACCCAGACTTTCCAATCGGGGCTTTGGCGCGGCGTCAGCTTCAAGCGCTCAATCAAATAATCTCCAATACTCGCCTTCTCCATTAATAGGGGAATTTCATAGAGCAATTCAGCAGTGACCATCGGGACAACGGCACGCTGATCGACATCACAAAACAGGGCAATCTTGTCACGCAATTCCCCATCCATGGCGTAGTCAGACCGGGCGATGATTACGTCTGGGGAAATACCGATGGACCGCAACTCGCGCACCGAATGCTGAGTAGGCTTGGTTTTTAACTCGCCCGTCGCGCCAATACGCGGCAGCCAGGTGACATGGATATAGAGCGAGTTCTCGTAACCAACATCGCTGCGCATCTGGCGCAGGGCCTCCAAAAACGGTAAACCCTCAATATCCCCCACTGTGCCGCCCACTTCAACGAGGACAATTTCTGCACCGGTTGTTTTTGCAGCCAGGTGAATGCGGCTCTTGATTTCGTTGGTAATATGCGGAATAACCTGAATAGTGCCCCCCAAATAATCGCCGCGGCGCTCTTTTGCAATTACTGCGGCATAGACCTGCCCAGTGGTGACATTGCATACTTTGTTCAGACTGATGTCTACAAAGCGTTCGTAATGTCCTAAATCCAGGTCTGTTTCTGCACCGTCGTCCAGCACATACACTTCGCCATGTTGATAGGGACTCATTGTGCCCGGATCTACATTAATATACGGGTCTAATTTCTGAATAGATACCTTGAAGCCGCGCTCTTTGAGCAAACGCCCCATGGCTGCTGCGGTGACTCCCTTGCCAACCGAACTAACGACGCCACCGGTGAGAAAAATATA
Source organism: uncultured Anaerolineales bacterium (assembly GCA_964344175.1). Classification (GTDB taxonomy): domain Bacteria; phylum Chloroflexota; class Anaerolineae; order Anaerolineales; family UBA11858; genus NIOZ-UU35. The sequence continues at coordinate 5,441 of CAYFMI010000037.1, read as the reverse complement.
TTTTGTGGTCATTGTGCATTCTCCATTGAGCAGCCCTACTTATCAGTCTTTCTTTGGGTGAAGCAAATAATAGGAAATATTAAAAGAAGCGGGGAGGGCCGTTTTTGCGGCAGCCCTCCCCACGGCTAATCTATATTGTGTGCTATCACCATGATGTATTACCCGACAACGCGCTCCAAATCTTCGGCTGCCCGGCGCATCTCCAAAAAGACCAAACCGAGTTTCGCCCCTTCGCGGGCCAGGGCTGTCAAAACGGCTTCTTCACCGACCGCAGCTAGAAGTACATACCCCTGGTTTCCATGAATATAGACCTGATCTAACATACCGCGTTGGAGTTCGTTGGCGATACGTTCGCCAAGGCTGAGCATCGCTGCAGACATCGCCGATACGCGGTCTTCCTCAACTTCGGCAGGCAATGCCGACGCCATAATCAAGCCATCCACAGAGACTACCGCGGAGGCTTCAATCTCTGGAGATGCAGCCTGCATCTCTCGCAGGCGGTCAACCATAAGTTCAGTTCGTGACTTGGTCATTGCGTTCCAGCCTTTTGATGTGTTTCGTTTACCCACTGCGAGGGATTTTGGCCGCGCAGCGTCATTTTCCAAAAGTCTACCATACTTATCTATGAAGTGCCAGTTGACCACTGCCCAGCTCCATGTTAGACTGGGAATTTGCTATGCGCAAAAGATTTTTGACCTTGCTCGCTTTATTGTTAGCGTTGGGGATTGTCTTTTCCCCGGCGCTGGCCCGCGAGTCGGTCATTCCAAGGGCATTGGGAAGAATTTCATCGCCCAGGGCGGGGGACGCTCTCCAGGGGATAGTCCCGATCGTTGGCAGCACCGACGTAGAAGATATTCGATCTTGGGAACTCTCATTTGGCTATGCCAACGACAGCACCAACACCTGGTTTATACTCGACCGCAGCAACCAAGCGATCCGCGATCAGCCGTTGGCACAATGGGATACCACCAGCATCACCGACGGCCTATACAATCTGCGTTTGAATATTCAATTGGAAACTGGAGAGCAGTCGGATCTAATTGTGGCGAACTTGCGTGTCCGCAACTATACGCCCATCGAGACCAACACACCCCACCCATCCCCCACAGTTCTAATGACCGACACGCCGACATCCATCCCGCCGACACTCACCCCGCTGCCTACCAGCAGCATAGAAATATCAACCAATAATTTTAATAACAGCCTGGCACGCGGTGCAATTCTCGCGGCAGTGTTCTTTCTCATCATGGGGCTTTATGCATCTATCCGCAAAACGCTGCGCTAAATGAAGAAACTAACCCGGTTATTATCTAAGGCTTTCCCCTACAAACGCCCAAATTCGGATCTCTTCGAAATGGAACAAACTCCGCAGGTATATCTAATTGTCGGCTTGGGAAACCCCGGTCGAAAGTACCGCACGAACCGCCATAATATCGGCTTTATGCTGGTTGACCGTGTCGCCGAACGTCTGGGCATTACATTTTCATCGGTCAAGCATAAAGCCCTGATCACTGACGGACGTCACGCGGGGGCCAAGATCATCCTGGCAAAACCGCAGACTTTCATGAATAATTCAGGGCAGGCAGTCAGTGCATTGATGCGATTTTATAAGCTACCGACCTCGAATTTGTTAGTAGCCTATGACGATGTTGACCTGCCTTTTGAGGCCATCCGCATGCGGAGCAGCGGCGGATCTGCCGGGCAAAAGGGCATGAAATCCATCATCCAGCATTTAGGCACCGAAGAATTCCCCCGCCTGCGTCTGGGCATCGACCGCCCCCCCGGACGCATGAGCACGCCCGATTATGTCTTGCAAGATTTTGCACCGGCGCTGCAGGAAGCCCTCGGCTTTTTCTTGGATCGAGCCGCCGATGCCGCCCTGAGTTACGTGGCAAACGGCATTGAACCAGCGATGACTCGTTACAACCGCGTCGATCTGGACTAACGGCCATGCTCAGCACGATTCGCACGCTTATCCAAGAACTGTCCCCCTTCGAAGAAATCACTTCGGCTATTCAGGGGGGCTTGCCTTTGCCCAATCAGCATTTGCCGCGCGCCGCCCGGTTGCCGGTTCTCGCCGCGTTGCATGCTGCCCTGCAAACGCCCATTCTGCTGCTGACTCATCGAGCCGACCACGCCCTCACGCTGCTTGACGAACTATCACTTTGGGTCGCGCATGCACCGCTGCTGCTCTTCCCAGAGCCAAACCCGCTTTTTTATGAAAATGCGCCCTGGGGCGCAAATACCTGCCGCGACCGCCTGATTGGGCTGACCACCCTGGTCGCTTCGCAAATCCCCGGCTACCGCCCCCCCTCGCCCAACACTCCCCCACCTATCATTGTCGCACCTGCCCGAGCCGTGATGACGCGCACCTTACCGCGCCGCGAGTTCATCAAGGCCGCCCGTCGCCTGAAAACCGGTCAGCGCGCCGCCCCGGATGAACTCGCCCGTCACTGGGTGCATTTGGGCTACGAACCTGTCACAACGGTAACCCTGCCCGGTCAATTCGCCCGACGGGGCGGCATTCTCGATCTCTGGCCTCCGGCGGAAATGCAGCCAACGCGCCTTGAATTCTTTGGCGACGAAATTGAAACGCTGCGGCAATTCGCCCCCTCCACACAACGCACCACCCAACAACTCGATCAACTCTTCGTCACGCCCGCTCGTGAGTACATCATCCCTACCGAGACCGATTTACAACCGCCTTTTTCCGAGTTCATCATCCCGCGGCTTTATCGCCACGCCGGGCGGATCTTCGACTATCTGCCAACCAATGCGCTGGTGATTGTGGATGATAGTGATGCCCTTCAGGATGCAGTCAACACCATTGAGGAGCAAGCCATCGCGTTGCGCAAGGATTATTTGACAGAGGGGCTTTTGGCCGCGGATTTCCCTGTCCCTTACCTGACTTGCGACCAAATTGAAGACTCACTCCCACCGGGCAGGACACTGTTCCTTGGGCCGGCTTCTGCCTCCGAGGGAAAACCAACGCCCCTGGCCGAGTTATTCACGCCCAACCCGCGCTTTGGCGGACGGCTAAAGCCGCTGATGGAGCGGCTGGCACAGCAGGCACTCAAAGGCGAACGCTCAATCGTTGTCTCGCGGCAGGCCGAACGGTTAGATACCCTGTGGACAGAAAGCTACCATCCATCTTCCGAAATTGCACATCCGCCCCAATTTACCAAAGGATCGCTCACTGAAGGCTGGACGTTGGCAATTGGCGAAGAGTTTCGGGCACATCTGCTATCCGACGGTGAGATCTTCGGCTGGCAGCCCCCCCGCCCCCGGCGACGCGCCCGACCTACCGCCGAGGCTCCCGAAGCCGACTATGCCGACTTACAATCCGGCGATTGGGTCGTGCATATCGATCATGGTGTTGGCCGCTTCGTCGGGCTGGTGCAACGCGCCATTGAGGGGGCCGAGCGCGAATACCTGTGTGTAGAATATGCTGACCGCGACCGGCTGTTTGTCCCTGTGCAGCAAGCCGACCGCCTGGCGCGCTATATCGGGCCGGACAGCCGCTCACCCACCCCCACCCGATTGGGCGGGCCGCAGTGGACAGTCGTCAAAGGGCGCGTCAAAACCGCCGTAGAAGATATGGCCGAAGAACTACTCGATTTGTACGCGCAGCGCCATATTGTTCAGGGGTATGCCTTCAACCCCGACACACCCTGGCAGCGAGAACTGGAAGCCAGTTTTCCGTATGTCGAAACTGAAGATCAGTTACGCGTTTTGGTTGACGTCAAAAACGACATGGAAAACCACCGCCCGATGGATCGTCTAATCTGTGGAGATGTCGGTTTTGGGAAAACCGAAATCGCCCTGCGGGCGGCTTTCAAAGCCGTGATGGATGGCAAGCAAGTTGCTATGCTTGTGCCGACGACCGTATTAGCGCAGCAGCACTATTACACGTTTTCTGAGCGGCTGGCGCCCTTTCCTATCGAAGTAGAGATGCTCTCCCGCTTTCGCAGCCCTCAGCAGCAAAACAATATTATTTATCGGCTGTCGAAAGGGGCGGTGGATATTGTCATCGGCACCCATCGCTTGATCTCCGGGGATGTCGAATTTCAAGATTTAGGGCTGCTCATTATCGACGAAGAGCAGCGCTTTGGGGTGACGCACAAAGAGAAGCTTAAGCAAATGCGCACCGAGGTGGATGTCCTGACCCTGACCGCCACCCCCATCCCGCGCACACTCTACCTGGCGATGACCGGACTGCGCGATATCTCTACGCTGGATACGCCGCCCGAAGAACGATTGCCGATCATCACCCATGTCGGGCCGTTCTCCAAGCGGATCATTCGCCGAGCCATTATGCGAGAATTGGAACGCGGCGGGCAGGTCTTTTTTGTGCACAACCGCGTCCAGACGATCAACGCCATTAGGAGTCAGTTGGCAAATTTGGTCCCCGAAGCGCGCATCGCCGTAGCGCACGGACAAATGCCCGAGGCCCAACTGGCCGAGCGGATGAACGATTTCACCGATGCCAAAATTGATGTACTGCTTTCAACTTCGATTATTGAATCCGGGCTGGATATTCCCAATGCCAACACGTTGATCGTTGACCGTGCCGACACCTTTGGGATGGCGCAGCTCTATCAATTGCGCGGCCGGGTCGGGCGCGGCGCGCAGCGCGCCTATGCCTATTTTTTCAAACACAAAGACAAAAAACCTTCTCCGGAGGGACGTCAGCGCCTGGAAACGATCGCCGAAAATGTGCAGTTAGGAGCCGGTTTTTCGATAGCCATGCGCGACCTGGAGATTCGCGGCGCAGGGGATATTTTGGGAACGCGCCAGCACGGGCATATTGCTTCGGTCGGCTTTCATTTATATACTCGTCTTTTGGCCGATGCCGTCAAACGTTCGCGTAATCAACGCGGGTTACCACTCGACACAAAAGACTTTTTGCTCAAAACACATCCGCCGCTGGTGACGGTTGACCTGCCGATGCACACGACTATTCCCGGCTCCTATGTCCCAGATTTAAACATGCGCCTGAAGCTATACCGCCGCATCGCTGATGCACAATCGCTGGAAGCCATCGACTCGTTGGCAGAGGAATTTCAAGACCGCTTTGGGGCGCTGCCAACACCGGTGGTAAATTTGTTGCTGCAAATGAAGATAAAACTTCTGGCTGTGGCCGCCGGTTTGAAAAGCATCAGCCTGGAACACGGGCAGATTGTGCTCCGGTATCCTGAAGGGCAGCAACCTCCCAACATCAACCCGCCCCACCCCCGGGTTCGTCCGGGAAAATCCGCTCTCTGGCTCAAGTTCGATCCGCCGATCGAAGATTCTCCACAACTACTGCTCGATTTCCTGCAAGGGCTACTCCGCGCATAGCTACGCGCATCGAACGGCACATTGTGCAATCAATCCAATTTTGCCCCATCTTTCACAAATTGCTTTGACATATATGGGTAGGGACGGTATAATCGTCGGTC
>CAYFMI010000036.1:0-39414 GCA_964344175.1 uncultured Anaerolineales bacterium | reverse complement strand
TTGGCGCCGGTTCGTTCTGGAAAGGCATGACCGACTACTTCGCTGGCGTTGCCGACATGGACACCGTCCTCGCGGAAATCGACGCCTCCTGGCCCGGTATGGAAGGCGAGATGATGGAAGAAGAAGCCCCCGCGGAAGAGGCCCCGGCTGAAGAAGCTCCTGCGCTGGCTTGCGACGAGCCAATTAGAGTTGGCTTGATCACCGACGGAACCGGCCCACTGGCAATCTACGGCGCCCACATCATCCGCAGCTTTATGCTCGGGATGGAATACAGCACCGGCGCTCCCGGCAGTGTTGGCGACATCTTTACCGTTGAAGATGGCAGCAACACCTTCACACTCGGAGACTGCGAGATCGAAGTGCTACTTGGCGACGACCAGACCAACCCCGATCTGACCACCTCACTCGCCCGCGAGTTCATCGAGGTCGAAGGCGTTGACGTCCTGGTTGGAACGGTCAGCTCTGGCAATACTGCCACGCTGCAAGAAATCGCCGCCGAGAACGAGACCATTCTCATCGTTGCTCCTGCGGCTGCGAACGACATCACCGGCGTAGGCTTCAATGAGTACACTTTCCGCACCAGCCGCGAAAACTACCAGGACGCCATCGCGCTGTGCGAATATGTCACACAGGAATATGAAACTTTCGTACAGATCGCCCCGGACTACAGCTTCGGCTGGGGCGGCGCGGCAGCTTACCGCGATGCCTGCACGCTCTATGGCGGCACCTTCCCGGTCGATGACATCTTCGCTCCCTTCGACACCACCGACTTCACGCCCTACATGGAGCAGCTCCTGGACTCTGGCGCGCAAGCCTGGATCCCCACCTGGGCAGGCGGCGGCTTTATCGCCATTATGCAAGCGGCAGTTGACCTGGGCGTCGTCGATGAAATGGACATGGCAGCTTCCTTCGTAGATAACGTGGCGCTGCCGGCCTTCTTCGGCAACTCGATCGGCTCAACCGGCTCGATCCTGTATCACTACTCCGCCCCGGACAACCCCGTTAATGATTGGCTGATTACAGAAACCCAGGCGCGCTACGGCGTTTACCCCGACCTCTTCGATGGCGATGGCGCCAACGCTGCCATTCTGCTTGTCGAAGCGCTCAAGCTGACCGGCGGCGACCCCGGCGCGGCTGCCATGATCGCAGCCATGGAAGGCCTGGAATTCGAAGGCCCGAAGGGCACAGTTTACATCCGCCCCGAGGATCATGTCGCCATCCAGGATATGTACGTCATGAAACTACTCAACGTAGACGATCCGGAGGCAATGTACTTCGAATACATCACCACCACTCGTCCCGAGCCGCCCTGCTTGCTGCCTGAAGAAATCAAGGACCGCTGCGGCGCTTTACCATACGGCAGCCTGAGCGGCGAGTAGTTTGCAGTAACATCTTTTAGTGAAGAACGGCAAGGTTGTCGCTTGTCGTTGAAAATGCCGGTGACAGTCACTGCACGGCGACTGTCACCGGCAGGCTATTATTCTCACGCTTTGAGCAAGTCCATAAAATCACTTAGAATAGGGGTGTGACACCTATTTTTATATGAGAGGGCGCATGAAAAATCGCTTCATACTAGAGACCCATGAACTTCGCAAGGAATTTGGCGCGCTGATTGCCGTTGACGATGTCAGCATTCAGGTGCGCCCGAATATCATTCACTCGATCATCGGCCCGAATGGAGCTGGGAAAACCACTTTCTTCAATCTGCTAAGTGGCAATCTTCCCCCTACAGCCGGTCACGTTTACTTCAAGGGAGAAGATATTACCAACCTGCCCCTCCACCGCACTGCTCACCTGGGGATTGGTCGCTCCTTCCAAATTACCAATCTGTTCCCCAACCTGAGCGTGCTTGAAAATATCCGCCTGGCGTGCCAGGCATTGGGCAAAGATAATTTTCGGATATTTCGATCACACAAACACTTCGACCAATATACCGTGCGCGCCTGGGAAGTTGCCAAATTAGTGGGCTTGGAGGCGGAGGCTCTCGCCCCGGCGCGCACGCTCCCTCACGGAGGGCAACGCAAACTTGAGTTGGGGATCATCCTAGCCGCGGACCCTGAGGTGTTGCTCCTCGATGAGCCTACAGCCGGGATGGCCGCCGAACAAGTCCCTGAGTTGATCAAACTCATTCGAGAGATTCAAATAGCCGGAGAGAAAACAGTCATGCTGGTCGAACACAACATGAATGTGGTCATGAATATCTCAGACTACATCACTGTAATGCATCAGGGAGGGGTACTCGCCGAGGGCACCCCCACAGAAATTGCCGAAAACGAAGTTGTCCAAAGCGCCTACCTGGGACAGCTCTATGGCGACCTGCAAGCCAGCTCGTGAGGCGCAACATCTATGGAAAACAACTTTCTTCTTCACGTACAAGATATTCACACCTTCATCGGGCAGTATCACATTCTCGAGGGCGTGACCATCCAGGTGCCGCGCGGCAAGATCGTGGCGCTCCTCGGTCGCAATGGGGCCGGAAAAACCACCACGCTAAAATCAATCCTGGGGTTAACGCCCCCATCCCAGGGGAAAGTCATCTTTGAGGGCGATGAAATTCAGGGCCGCCGCAGCTTCGAAATTGCCACCCGAGGTATTGGGTACGTCCCAGAACATCGAGCCATCTTCCGCGACTTAAGCGTGCATGAAAATTTGCGCATTGCAGAACGACAAAAAGGCGACCTCGAAAAGAAGGCCGACTTTATCTTCGACGTGTTCCCAGACCTGAAGCGCTTAATCAAGTTGCCCGGGGCCAACCTCTCCGGCGGCCAACAGCAAATGTTGGCTGTGGCGCGTGCGCTGGTCCCCGATAACAAGCTGCTACTCATTGACGAGCCTAGCGAAGGATTAGCGCCCGTCATCATCGAACAAATGATGTCAGCTATTCGGCAACTCTCAAGTGAAACAACGGTATTACTCGTTGAACAGAATTTCATCGTCGCCAGCCAACTTGCGGAGAGCTATGTCATCATCGAGGAGGGGCGTTCCGCAAAATCGGGCGCCATGACCGATCTGGTAGATGACCCCGAAACCATCCGTCAGTATCTTGAGGCGGCCTAGAGGAGTAGGATAGAAAAAAAATGAGAGCAATTCTTACGTCCTTCCAAAGGAATCGCACGTTTTGGATCACCCTATTCGCCTTAACCATCATCTTCTTCATCGCTGTCCGAGGTTTGGTGGACGCAGATGCAGAAGGTGGTGAGCGCTATAAAAACGTGGTCATCACAATTTTGCGTGGGCTTTCCACCGGCTCAATTATCTTTCTGGTTGCCTCCGGATTTTCGATCATCTTTGGGTTGATGAGTGTGCTTAACATGGCTCATGGAGCCTTGTTCATGATTGGCGCGTATGTCGGCTGGACGGTCGCTGTGCGCCCTGACACCGCTATCGATGCTTTCACACCCATTGCCTTGCTTTTGGCAGGCTTTTTGCTGATTCCCGCGTGGGAACAACTCCTGGCGAAAACCACATCTGGGGCCGGGCGCATTGCTAAAATTTGGCCCTGGTTTGGAGCTATTCTGGCCGTAGCGATATTGGGTTTCATCTTACCCAAATACCCCATCACAAGCTGGGATGTTGGATCGTATGAGATCAGCCCGGTTAACTACGCCTTTGCCGCCAGCCAGGGGCAGCTGGAGATTCCTGATCCGAAACTTTTTGAAGGAATCTCACCTGTGCTTGGGCTGGGGGGCATGCTGTTGGGCAGCATTGCGGCCGGGCTGAGCATTGGCGGCTTTGCCATCAATCGACGCTCAGCACCCGCTAGCGCGGCCACTCAACCGGGTGCGCTGCACAAACCTCTAATGGGGTTCAGCGTTGCGGCTCTGGCGGGTTTGGTTGTGTATTTCTTTAACACGCCAATTTCACTATTCTTCTTCACACTCGATAGCACCTGGTTGTTCATTATCGCCATTTTTGTGGCGGTAGCAACCGGCGCCGGATTGGGAATCCTGATCGAGACAAGTCTTATACGGCCAATCTTCGAATCGCACATGTATGTGTTAATGCTCACGCTGGGCGTCAATGCCATCATCATCGAAATTGTACGCACCATTTGGGGGGCGCCCGAATTCACCATGCACAGACCCTCCGTCTTTGCTGGAACCGGCGAGGGCTGCCCGGCAGAAAGCCTGAGCGCCTTTTTGCAGTATAACTGCTCTACAATTCGCGTTCTTGGCGGCAGAGTGCGCACCTACAATGAGATTTTCATCCCTATTCTGGGCATTGTTGTACTCATTGCGGTATGGCTGCTGCTACAACGCACCCGCCTGGGCATGATCGTTCGAGCTGGCGTTCAAGACAGTGAGATGGTCAAGGCTTTGGGCATCAATGTACAGCGGATCTTCACCATTGTATTCGCTCTGGGGGTCGGGCTGGCAGCTCTGGGCGGCGTGATTGGCGCTCCATCTACGGGACTCACTACCACCTTAGGGGATAGCCTGCTTATCAATATATTGGTTGCGCTAGCCATCGGCGGGTTGACCAGTTATCCTGGTGCGGCTGCCGGAGCGCTGATCGTTGGGTTATTGCAGCAATTTGTCATCAAGTATGGGCAAATTGGCATCAACATCCCCTTTATGGAGGAAGCTTTCAAACCATCCCCGCCGCTGGTTCCTGCCATGACGGTGCTGCTAATGGTCATCATCTTGCTGGTCATGCCGCAGGGTCTGTTTGGAAGGAAGGAGTAATCGATGGAAATTGTCCGAAAAAACTCCTTTGCAACTGCACTAAAATCCAATCGGGGTGTGCTGATTACCATCCTGTTGTTGATGGCGCTCCCCTTTATGATTGCCCTGTTCGACGGGCAATCATTTGGTAGCTTGTTCGCCAATGACCCTGGCCAGTCAAAGTTCTATCAAGGACTGGCAATTGAGATTTTCATTCTGGCAATTTATGCGCTGAGTTATGACCTGTTGCTGGGCATCACCGGGCTACTCTCTTTCGGGCACGCCATGTTCTTCGGCGTTGGCGCCTACCTGACCGGCATCATGCTAAAAAGTTTCGGGTGGGGATTACTGCCAATTGTGGGGCTGGCGATTGTCGCGGGAGCAGTGATGGCCTTGATCTTCAGCATTGTGCTGCCGCGCGTCAAAGGCATTACCTTTGCCCTGGTAACACTGGGCATAGCCCAGGTGTTTTATATTGTGATTCAATCACGTGAATTGGCAGATTACGCCGGCGCCGAGATCGGCTTGCAGGGGGTCACACCGCCCGATTTTCTGAATCCTATCAGCCAGCGCTTGCGTTTCTACTATGTGGGCCTGATCGCCGTCTTCGCGGTGTATTTCATCTACAAACGCTTTGTCGATTCCCCAACAGGCCATGTCTGCGTGGCAACCCGCGAAAATGAAGATCGGGCTACCATGTTGGGCTACAACACGTTCTACTTCAAACTGGTAGCGCTAATCATATCCGGCATCACGGCCACATTAGCCGGGGTAATGCATGGGCTTTTCAGTCCCATCATCCGCCCAGGGATCGCCAGTTCGCATTACACCATCGCCGTCTTGCTCATGATCCTGATGGGGGGCATTGGCACACTCGACGGCGCGCTGATTGGTGCGGCCACATTCCGGCTGTTGGCCTTCTGGCTCGAAAAGTGGTTTGGCGGTGCATCGCAGATCATCATTGGCGTGGTGTATATTTTGTTAGTGCTCTTTCTCCCCTACGGGATTGTTGGAACCTGGCAATTGAGAAAATTTCGCGTTCAAGAAGGCTGGCGCGAATTAATCGCTCGCTTTAAGGGGAACTGACCTGCATCCGCAAATCGGTAATTTTTTAAGGTAGAATTGTTATCCCTTTGAATTTAGCAGTTCGGCCTTTGCGAGGTATTTCGATGAGCAAAATTACTCATGTAATCAAGCGGAGCGGAGCCATTGTCCCCTTTACCCAAGAACGGATTACGAATGCTATCTATCGCGCAGCTGTATCGGTTGGCGGCAGAAACCAGGCCCTGGCAGAAACCCTCAGCCGGCAAGTTGTTCAGATGCTGGAAAGCAACTGCCAACCCGGAGAACACCCCCACATTGAGGACATACAAGATACCGTCGAAAAAGTACTCATCGAAAACGGGCACGCTAAAGTCGCCAAGCACTATATTCTCTATCGCGATGAGCGCGCCCGCCGCCGGGCCGAAGATGCCGACCGCCGCGCGCATCCTTCTGGCAACATCCCCTGGGCCAAAATCTGGTATGCGCTTAACTGGGCCGTCGAGCACAATGTCAACACGATCGAAAAACTTAATACCCGCATTGCGCAAGGCGAGTTCGCCGCCATCGTCAATGAGGCCGAGGGGGCTTATATGGTCGATGTGCAAAATGTCACTCAACAGATCGCTGTCCAGGGCGATGAACTAAAGGTCGTTGTCATTACCGGGCCTTCTTCTTCGGGCAAAACTACGACCACCATCAAATTATCGCAAGGGTTGGCCCAACAGGGCCTTAAACTGGTCACCCTCAATGTGGATCATTATTTCTTCGACCTGTCGATGCACCCCAAAGATGAATTTGGCGATTACGATTTCGAAACCCCTCAAGCGCTTGATCTGGCGCTGATTAACGAGCATCTAGAGAAGCTGATTGCCGGGGATGAGGTGATGATCCCGTATTATGATTTCAAAAGCGGCACGCGCCAGGATGCCGTTACACCGATGATGCTACAAGAAAACGAGATCATTTTGATCGACAGTCTGCATGGGCTGTACCCAGGCATGACCGGGGGGCTGCCGCGCGAGATGAAGTTTTTCTTGTACTTGGAGCCATTACTACAAATGAAAGACCGTCAGGGGGACTATATCCGCTGGACGGACATTCGCCTGATCCGACGAATGCTGCGGGATGCCGAACACCGCGCCTACGACCCTCGCAAAACGTTGACTCACTGGCATTACGTGCGCGCCAGCGAAATGCGGCATATCATCCCGTACATCAACACCGCCGACTATCTCATCAATACCGCCATGCCTTACGAACTTCCCCTCTACAGCCACAGACTACTCTCCAGTTTTTTGGAATGGGCAACTGAATATCGGGATGATCCCTTGCGAGAAGACGCTTTCGTGCGCGCCGAGCGCGTCAGCAACTTCCTTGCCGAGATCACTCCCGTCAAAGACGATTCGCCGGTGCCGCCCGATTCGGTGCTGCGCGAATTTATTGGGGGCAGTTGTTACGCCTATTAGTCGTTTTGCCGTTTTTGCATCAAGGCAACCAAAGCCATCAATCCCAAAATCAACGCACTAATTTGATAGATACCGCTGAGCGGGAGCCAGGCGGCATTCAGAATTCCTAAAGCAACCGGCGGGCCAAGCGTGCTGCCAATGTCGGCTATGGCATAGATTGCCCCAAGCGTTCGTCCCCGCATACTGTCTTCCACGCGGTCGCCAGCAATGGCAGGAATTAAGGTTTCGGCGCTGCCCCCCACAATGGGGACAAGAAACGCTCCCAACACAGCAACCAGCATCCCCGTCGTTCCCATCAACCCAATTCCCACCCCACCAATCAACATGGCAAAAGCAATCACCGGCCAGCGCTTGCCCAAACGATCCGACAAAAATCCAGATGCCGGCGCGCTACTAATTGAGGTAAGCATACTCAGTGCAGTATAGGTTCCGTTCAATGTAGCAATCGGAATTAATACGCGCCCAAAATTCAACCCCTCCCCAACCAGGTTTGAAAGCCACAGAATTGAGGTGGAGGCGACAATGCCCCAACTGATGAAGCGCGCCACAAATAATGTCAGGCCCGCAGGCCAGACAACTCTCCAGGGCAATCGCCGATGCGTCGTGACCGGGGATGTTTTAGCATGCGGATGATCCTTGGGGCGTGTTTCGGGCAGTGCGAAGTACCAACCAAGTGCAGCTGCCCCTATTAGCGCGGCGCACAACCACTGCCCAGAGCGAAAACCCAACGCATCGGTCAGGAAGCCCCCCAGGAAGGATGCAGAAGCAACGCCAATCGAGAACCACATCTGATATTGACCGCTGATGCGCCCTCGATTACCGGCATCCGAAATATCGAGCACCATCGCATTGCCCCCAATCCATAATCCAGACCAGGCGATCCCCCACATCACCCGCCCAATCAGCAAGGGCCAAAACCCGTATCCGGCGGCATAGAAAACACTCGAAATAGCCCCTAATGTCAGCGAGCCTACCAGTACCCCTCGGCGTGGCAGTTTGTCGTATAGCACGCCAATTGGCCCATTGAGAAGAATTCGGATGGCGCGGTTTGCGCCCAACAAGATACCTACCATCGCTAACGTCACCCCGACTTGCGATGCAATGGCCGGATGCGGCAAGACGGTATAGAGGGTCGAATCGCCCAGCAACGAGATGGCTGTGCCAACGCCTAGAACGGTGATCGTACTTTGAATTTTTTTGGGGTTTTTCATAGCGACTCTCAGCCGGTTTTAATTCGATAGCAGGGCTTTCTTAAAGTCGAAACGAAAAGCGCTTTTACCGCTGAGAGCGCAAAGAACGCAGAGAAAAATTTAAAAAACTCAGCGAACCCGGCGTTCTCTGCGGTAAATTTCTGGTATAGCACAAATTTAAGAAAGCCGTGAATTCGATAGCAATTGTACTCGACTTGTGCGATTATTCACTGTTATAATGAAAAACCAACAGGGTGTGCGCGTTGGGGCCAAACCACCGGCGAAAGAAGAAATCCCATGACAATCAATGAGCAACCAAATGAGTCAGATCATCATCAGATTGACAACTCTTCCGGAGCAGCAACCCGGCAAGATCTGATGCACTTACTGGCTTTTACCCAAATACTGCTCAGTGAAACCGATCCCAAAAAGATCATGCGCGCGGCTGTGCAGACGATTGCGCGAGCGCTAGACGTCGACATGGTCGGCATAATGCTGCCGGAAAACAAGCTAAATCCCCGCTTTCTCGTTTTACAAGCGCAGATCGGAGGCGACCCCAAACAGAGCGGAAAATTAAAACTCCCGATCGATTCAAGCTCTGGAGTCGGGCACGTTTATCAGCAAGCTGAAGCGCTGGTTATTGAAGATTTCAGCAAAGAAACCCGCTTTTCACCCCACCCCATCATTGAAGATCTGGGCATAAAATCGGGGATCATCGTCCCCATGATGATCAGGGAGCGCGCCGTTGGCGTAATGGGCATTGCCTATTTGCAACCTCGGCAGCCTGCCCCCGATGACTCTCGTCTCATGATCCTGATTGCCAATGCAACTGCGCAAGCGCTTGAACAAGGGCGTTTATTCAGCGCGTTGATTGATTCTGAAACCCGCTACAAAACCCTCTATAATGGGGTCAAGGCCATTGATGAGACGCGGCGGCGCTACGAGTTCATAGCCAACACGGCGGGCGATTTTATGACATTGATCGATCAAAACTATGTTTATCAGGCAGCCAACGATGCCTATTGCCGCGCACAGAACAAACCCCGCGAGGCAATCATCGGATCGAGCGTTGCCGACATTTGGGGAAAGCCCCGCTTTGAGACAAAAATAAAAACCAATTTGGATCGGTGTTTTTCTGGCAAAGAGCTAAACGATCAGGCATGGTTGGAATTTCCAGCGTTGGGTTGGTGCTATGTTGAAATCAGCTATTTCCCCTTTCGCGACAAAGAAGACCAAATCACCCATTGTGTCGTCATCACAAGAGACATTACCCAGCAAGAG
Source organism: uncultured Anaerolineales bacterium (assembly GCA_964344175.1). Classification (GTDB taxonomy): domain Bacteria; phylum Chloroflexota; class Anaerolineae; order Anaerolineales; family UBA11858; genus NIOZ-UU35. The sequence goes on along the minus strand of CAYFMI010000036.1, from coordinate 29,769 downwards.
AGAGCCGAAAGCGAAAATCGCCTGCTGGCAAAATTCCCTGCTGAGAATCCCAACCCCGTTATCCGCATTGCCAGCGACGGAACCATCATCTACGCCAATGCTGCTAGCGAACCCCTTCTTAAAAGTTGGCAATGCCAGCGGTATGACCTGCTGCCTAATGAATTGCATGAAATTGTGATCAATACCCGGCAATCTGGATTAACGCGCGAGATCGAATGGACCGTTGATCGTAAGATATACCTTTTCACCCTGACCCCCGTGACCGATGCCGGGTATCTTAACCTTTATGGCCGTGATGTCACCGATCGCGTTCAAGCCGAATCACATTTCCGATCTTTGTTAGAGACCGCGCCCGATGGAATTATTGTTGTAGACGAAAACGGCATCATTCAACAGGTTAACACACGAACCGAAAACATCTTTGGCTACCGGCGCGATGAACTTCTCGACAAGCCGATAGAGATGCTTGTGCCGACACATTCCCGCAACCGGCATGTGCAACACCGCGCCAAATTCAACGCCGGGCACTTCAAACCCTCAAATCATAGAACCATGGAGCTTACCGGATTGCACAAGAATGGCAATGAATTTCCGGTCGAAATCAGCTTGAGCACTTTCGAGACCAATACCGGAAACCTGACCACGACCATCCTGCGCGACATCGCTGACCGCAAACAAGCCGAGCAAGAAATTCAGCGCCGCGCCGCCCATCTGGAAGCATTACACACGATTGATATTGCCATTTCTGGCAGCATGGATCTTGGCCTTACTCTCAGCGTGCTGCTGGAACAAATCAGCATTCATCTAAAAGTCGACGCTGCCACAGTGCTGCTCTACAACCCTTTCTCCCAAACTCTTGAATTCAGCTCGCAGCGCGGCTTTCGTACTCAGGCCCTTAAGCATACCCACTTACGGCTTGGCAATGGCCCTGCCGGGCAAGCCGCCCTGGAGCGACGCGTGATCCACATCTCCAATTTAGAACAAAGCCCCGACACCTTTAACACCTCCCCATCAATCCAAAGAGAAGGCTTTGTATCTTATCTTGGCGTCCCCCTTGTTGCTCAAGGTCAGCTCGAAGGCATCCTCGAGATTTTCCACCGCAAAACGTTCACGCCCTCAGACGATTGGATGGAACTTCTAGAAGCAATGGCAACGCAAGCTGCCATTGCCATCAACAATGCCAATTTATTCCAAAACTTGCAACAATCAAACACGGAGCTTTCACTGGCCTACGATACCACCCTGGAAGGCTGGGCGCGCGCCCTGGAGTTGCGCGATCAAGAGACCGAAGGACACACCCGCCGAGTCGCCGAACTTACCGAACGCCTTGCACGCCAGATGAATGTCAACCCCAAGGAGCTTGTCCACATTCGGCGGGGCGCGCTTCTGCATGACATTGGCAAAATGGGCATCCCCGATTCGATTCTCCTCAAAGATGGCGAACTCTCCGAAGAAGAGTGGGAAATCATGCGCCAGCACCCCCAGCACGCCTACGAGATGTTGCTGCCGATCCCCTTTTTGCGATCTACGCTGGACATTCCCCATTGTCATCATGAAAAATGGGATGGCAGCGGTTATCCGCGCGGCCTTCGGGGGGAGCAAATTCCGCTGGCGGCACGCATCTTTGCCATTGTGGATGTTTGGGATGCATTGACATCAGACCGCCCCTACCGCGAGGCCTGGTCTAACGAAAAAGCGCTGACCTACATCCGGCAACAATCTGGCAAGCACTTTGACCCCGCAGTAGCAAAAGCCTTTTTGGAAATGAGCCTCCACCTGCGTAAATAATTCCGCCGTCCATACGCCCACAAAAACATAAGCCATCCCGAATCTCGTATTCGGCGTAGTTTTTAATTCGCATCACTCCCCTGTCCCCCTTATTTGCAAAGATTATCCTTAGAATGTGTCATCTTTTAATTTAAAAACTTGACGCGCCGGCGCGGTCTGTGCTACACTTACTCTACCGACCGGTCGGTAGGGAGCCGCGATGACAAAACAACTAATTCTTGAAGCTGCCGCAAAAATCTTCAGTCAAAAGGGGTACCACGCCACCTCCATGCAGGATATTGCCAACGCGGTAGAACTCAAAAAGGCCAGCCTGTATCATCACATTGCCAGCAAACAAGCAATTTTATTAGCCCTCCTCGATCAGGCGCTAGACCTGGTGATTGCCCAAGTGCAAGAATCACTCGATCACAGCTCCCCTGCTCCCGACAAACTGCGCCGCGCCATGCGAACCTACTTGCAAACTCTCGCCAGTGACCGCAACCTGGCCGCCGTGCTGCTGCTGGAATATCGATCGCTAGATCCCGATCAATACACCAGCCACATCATCCGCCGCGATCGCTTTGAAAAAATATGGCGCGATTTGATTACTGATGGCACTCATGAAGGCATATTTTCCAGCCGCAATCCCGCCCAAGATGCCCGCGCCCTGCTGGGCATCATGAATTGGACGATCATCTGGTATCAACCGCAGGGAAATTTCTCACCCAAAGAGATAGCCGATCATTTCGCCAATTTGTTTCTCAATGGCTTGTTAAGCCGGGAGGCTGCCGTTGGATTATAGCCGTGTCGTTAATGTGCGCAAGCGTCCACACAACGATCAGGTGCAAATTTTCGAAAGCAATCAGGGAGCGCGTATCGCACAACTCCCCCTGAATGCCTTTCCTGATTTTTGGGTGTATGCCTATGTCGCCCTCGCAGATGACTACCGCGTACTCATTGATACCGGCTCTGGGTTCTACAACAACAACCAATCTCTCGTGCAGGGCATGAAAAACGCCGGAGAAATCCTCGGTGAATGTCTGCGCTTCAGCGATCTTACCCACATCTTAATCACTCATGGACATATTGATCATTTTGGAGGGCTGCCCTTTGTTCGCCAGCAAACATCGGCCAAGATTGGCGTTCACGAACTCGACCGCCAAAACCTGACCCACACCGAGCAACGCCTGGCTATAGCTGCCCGCAGGCTCAAGACTTTTTTGATAGAGGCCGGAATCGACGAAGATGAAACCGGCGAATTAGTAGAGATTTACAAACTCACTAAGCTAGATTATGTGCCCGGGCCGGTGGACTTCACCTTCGAAGCCGAGGGGATGCGTCTTGGCCCCTTTGAGATGTTCCATACCCCAGGGCATTGCGCCGGACAGGTGCTGATTCGCTTGCATGATATTCTTTTCTCCGGGGATCACATCCTCGCCGAGATCAGCCCCCACCAGGCCCCTGAGCAAATCATGCAGCACACCGGGCTGAGTCATTATCTTCAATCACTGCAAGCCTCCCAACGGTGGGCCAACGGCATCCGCCTGACATTGGGCGGCCATAATGACCCCATCACCGACTTGCAAACCCGCATCGGCGAGATTCAAGCCATTCACCAAGAACGTCTCCAGGACATACTTCTCATTTTGAAAGAGCCAGCCACCACCGCCGAGGTATCGCAAACACTCTTCGGCGAGGCACATGGCTATAACATTCTACTGGCGCTGGAAGAAGCCGGCGCCCACGTCGAATACTTATATCAACGCGGCCTGCTGTTCATCGCTAATGCCAACGAACTGGCAAACACCGACGCAGCCGCGCCTATTTATTATCAAGCGTTGGGGCTGGAAGCAGCCCAACGGGAAAGGCTCATATAAGGAGGTACTCATGTACTCATTTCAGCCTTCTGAAGAACAACAAATGCTGATCGATGCCATCAAGCGCTTTGCGATGGACGATCTGCGCGACGCGGCGCGTGACGCCGACGAAGAAGGCCAACTGCCCCCCGACCTAATTGAGAAAGGGTGGGAATTGGGTTATTTGCAGGCTTCGATCCCCGAAGCCTATGACGGCTTTGGCGAACGCTCGGCAGTCACCGGCGCTCTGGCTGCGGAAGAAATGGCCTACGGCGATCTTTCGGGCGCGCTGGCGGTGATGACCCCAGGGCTTTTCACCACGCCAATCTTACTGGCGGGCAGCGAGGCGCAAAAGAAGGAATTTATTCCGCCGGTCATCGAAATGGAATGGAAGCCCTTCACCGCCGCACTGATGGAACCCAATTTCGACTTCGATCCCAATGACCTGAAATCCATCGCCAAAGAGGCTGACGACGCCTACGTACTCACTGGCGAAAAGGCCTATGTGCCCTTCGCCGCCGAGGCCGAAGCCATTCTTGTCTACGCTGCACTGGAAGGCGCCACTCAGGGCTTCATTGTCCCTAAAAGCACCGAAGGGCTGGAGGTCGGCGAGCGGCAAAAACTGTTGGGGCTGAATGCCCTGCCGCTCTACCCCGTTCATCTGGATGGCGTGCGCGTACCCAAAGCGAATCGCCTGGGCGGGCCGGAGGGCCACGACTTCGCCCCCATTCTAAGCGCTTCCAGCGTTGCCCTGGCGGCGATGGCCGTTGGCGTTTCGAACGCCGCCCTGGATTACGCCATCGAATACGCCAAAGACCGCGATGTCTTCGGGATCAAAGTAGCGCAAAAACAGGCCATCGCCTTTATGATCGCCGAGATGGGAACCGCCATCGAGGCCATCCGCCTGCTGGTTTGGGAGGCGGCCTGGATGATCGACGAAGGCATGGATGAAGCCGCCACACAAGCCTACCTGGCGCTCTCCGGGGCGATTGACACGACAATGATGGTCACCGATCGCGCCGTGCAGATTTTAGGCGGGCACGGATACATTCGCGAGCATCCGGTGGAAATGTGGATGCGCAACGGACGCGGCTTCGCCACCTTCAGCGGATTGGCGATCGTTTGATACGCATAAATGAGGAAAATACTATGATTGAGTTTTCAACCCCCAAACCCATCGAACAAGTCAATACCGTCGTCGAGACAGTTGCCATCAATATGATGCGTACGGTTTCCCGCCAATTGGATGAGAACGAGCACGAGATCCCCTGGGATTTCATCAACTTCATGCACACCGCCATCAAGTCGATGGGCGGGACCTCCATGGCCCCAGAAGAAAGTGGCGAGAAGAAAGACGACACATCCAAAGAGAAACGCCCCCCCATTGGATACCAGCGCCTGGCGCACATGGTCGAGATGCTGTCTTGGGGCGACGCCGGGATGTATCTCTGTCTCCCCGGCGGGATGCTCGGATCGGCGGCTGTGGCGGCTGCCGGAACCCCCGAACAGAAGAAGCGCTTCCTGAGCCGCTTCATGGGCGATAAGCCGGTCTTCGATGCGATGGCAATGACCGAGCCGCAGGCCGGGTCCGACACCTCGGCTATTCGCGCTACAGCCGTACACGACGAAGCCGCCAACGAATGGATTCTCAACGGCGAGAAGATCTTCGTCACCGCCGGGCAAAAAGCCCTCGAAGAATCAAACGGCTTTATCGTGGTGTGGGCCACCATTGACCCCAGTGCCGGGCGCGCCGGGATGCGCTCTTTTGTTGTCGAAGCCGGAACACCAGGATGCAAAGTCACCAAACAAGAGCATAAATTAGGCATCCGCGTCAGCGACACTGTCTCGATTGTCTTGCAAGATTGTCGCATTCCTTTCGAGAATATTCTCGGCAGCCCCACCGTAGAGAAGACCACCAAAGGCTTTAAGGGCGCCATGGCAACGTTCGATGCCACCCGCCCGATCATCGCCTCCCAGGCTGTGGGCATCGCCCGCGCCACCGTCGAATTGGTCAAAGAGATTCTCGCCGAAAACGGCATCACCATCCGCTACGGGCTGCCGCGTCAAAAGCTGACCAATGTTGAGCGCGAAGTTATCGACATGGAAGTGATGCTGCGCTCGGCCTGGCTGTTGACCCTAAAATCGCTTTGGATGGCGGACAACAAAATCCACAATCCCAAAGAGGCCTCGATGTCGAAAGTCTACGCCGGAGACATCGTCGTCAAAATCACCCAGAAAGCGGTTGAGTTACTTGGCCCGCTGGGGTACAGCCGCGAGATCTTGCTCGAAAAATGGTTTCGCGACGCCAAGATCACCGACCTTTACGAAGGCACCGGACAGATCAACCGCCTGGTCGTCGCCCGCAATATGCTCGGTTATCGCGGCAGTGAGTTACGCTAGTTCCTAATTTTTTCACGGCCAGAGAGGCTAAGTGCGGTAGAATTTGTCATGCAGAAAAAAAGCAACCCAGCATTCATGAACTCAAGGAGGTTTTTCCAATGACAAACAAACGCCGCGTAGGAATTCTGACCGGGGGTGGTGACGTTCCTGGCTTGAACGTTGCCATCAAATCTGTTGTCAACAGAGCACAAGATCACGATATCGAGATTATCGGTCTGCGCAGAGGCTGGATGTCGGTTGTCGGCATCAATCCCGAAAATCCAGACACGATCAAAGAACTCACCGAACCCTTAGATCTAATGCGCGTCCGCACCATCGACCGCTCCGGCGGGACATTCTTGCACTCATCCCGCACCAATCCATCCAACATGAAACCCGAGGACATTCCCGACTTTGTTGCAGCGGAAGACCGCGTTGCCAAAAGTGACGGACGCATCGACATCACCGGGCATGCCCTCAAGGTTTTAGAAACACTTGATCTCAGCGCCTTGATTGCAATTGGCGGAGACGACACCCTCAGCTATGCCACCCGCCTGCACGAGGAAGGCTTCCAGGTTGTTGCCATCCCTAAAACGATGGACAACGACGTCTATGGCACAGACTATTGCATCGGCTTTTCAACGGCGGTTACGCGCTCGATCGAAAATATTACCGCAGTGCGTACTGTCTGCGGCTCACACGAGCGCGTCGGCGTCGTAGAACTCTTTGGCCGCAACTCGGGTGAGACATCCCTGCTGGCCGCCTACCTGGCAGATGTAGACCGCGCCATCATCTCCGAAGTCCCCTTCGACCTGGACAAGTTGATCGACTTCCTGGTGGAAGATCGTAAACGCAATCCTTCCCACTATGCCATCATGACCATCTCGGAGGGAGCGCACCTGGAAGGCGGCGAAATTGTCCAATCGGGCGAGGCCGATGCCTACGGTCATCAAAAACTGGGCGGTATTGGGCAAATCGTCTCTGAGGAGATCAAAGCCCGCTCGGGAATGCACACCGTCTATCAGCAACTGGCCTACCTGATGCGCTCCGGCTCTCCCGATTCGCTCGACCGTATGGTGGCGGTTTCGTTCGGCAGTCTGGCACTCGACCAGGTGCACATGGGGCACACCGGACGGATGGTTTCCCTTCAGCAGGGCACGTACACAACGGTGCCTTTGTCAATGGTGATCTCTGCCAAGAAAACGGTTGATGTGGATGCGCTGTACGATCCCAAGAACTATAAACCCAAAGTCAAAGACATGCTGGGCAAACCCATGTTCTTGTACTAATGATGGCTGTAAAAATGATGCGAACGCACTGGAAAGTGGGGTTGGTTCTCATCTTGATGAGTGTATTGCTCTCAGGATGCAGCGCCATTGATTTTGTGGCCGAGTTTTTACGCCCGACAGCAACCGCGACACCTGGCCCAACCCTGACGCCAACACCGACCAAGACGATGGTCACTTTCAATCGCTACACCAACACGCCCTCCCCGGCAGCAGGTGTCGCTGGCGATTCGGCGCCCCCCACTGCAACGCCTATCCCCACCCAAACCTTGCGCCCATCGTGGACTCCCCTCCCCTCGACGACCATCCGCCCAACATGGACAACATCGCCAACGCTGACGCCCTCGATCACCCTCACCCCAACCGATACCCCTGAGGTCTCGCGTTTTTTGTACGAAACCTTCTCCGATCAAGAAGCTGCCTGGCTGCAAAGCAAAGGTGACAACTGGTCAACTTTCATCAACAAAAAAGGTTTCTACGAAATGGCAATCACCGAGGAAAACGTCGAGATCACCAGCAGCCGCTCCTGGCTGTTGCTCGACGAAGTGCGCATGGAGGCCGAAGTCGCCTTTTTAGATGGCGAGGGTTACGCCGGGTTCAACTGCCGAGAATCGACCACCAACTATTACACATTGTTCATTACTTCAGATGGGCAATACGGTCTAGGACAAACCACCCTGGGCAAGGTGGAGTTCTTGATTCTGGCGCCATCCAGCGTGGTGCGTTCAGCTCCGGGGCAGTTCAATCATCTACGCGCCGAATGCCGCGGCAACACCCTTACCCTTTGGGTAAATGGCGTGCTGCTGGCACGCGAAGAAATTGAGGCTTTGGGCATTGGCTATGCGGGCATGATGATTGGCACGCGCTATGACTTCGAATACGTGACAGTGATCTTTGACAACTTCCAGGTTTGGGGATCGGACAAGTTCGCGATCCAAACACTTACGCCGACCCCCATCACACACACGCCAACCACAACGGAAGAGAACGACTAATATTAATCAGGATTACTAATCGTATTAGGATTGGTAATCGCAATAGGAGGCCACAATGACGTATAAAGTCAACCGCGCCGTAGTCATCGGAGCGGGGACAATGGGAGCCGCACTGGCCGCCCATCTGGCGAATGCCGGTGTGCAGGTCACCCTGCTCGACATTGTTCCCTGGGAATTATCCGATGCCGAGAAAGCCAACGGCTTAACGCTCGAAGACCCCAAAGTGCGCAACCGCATTGTCAGCGAGGGATTGACGCGGGCCGTGAAATCGCGCCCTGCCAGTTTCTTTGCCAGGGAACTGGCCGACCTCGTCAGCATTGGCAATTTAGAAGATGATCTCGATGTCATCAAAGATGCCGATTGGGTTATCGAGGCCATCATCGAGAATCTGAAGATCAAGCAAGACCTGATGGCCCGCATCGACAAAATCCGACCGGAGCATTGCATCATCAGCACCAACACATCCGGCATTCCGGTCGCCGATATTGCCGCAGGCCGCTCGGAGGGCTTTCGGCAGCACTTCCTGGGGACACACTTCTTCAATCCGCCGCGCTATCTCAAATTGCTAGAGATCATCCCCACCGTGGAGACCCTCCCCGAGGTTGTCGAGTTTATCAGCCGCTTCGGCGAGTATCACCTCGGTAAAGGCATTGTCCCCTGTAAAGACACGCCCAACTTCATCGCCAATCGTTTGGGGTTCGGCAGCGGCGCATTTGCGCTGCATTATATTCTCGAACACGGCTACACAGTCGCCGAGGTCGATGCCATCACCGGCCCGGCCATTGGCCGCCCCAAAACAGCCACCTTCCGCCTGATCGACCTGGTGGGCGTCGATGTGTGGGAGCATGTCGGCACCAATCTGGCGGCAGCCATTCCTCACGACGAACACGCTCTGCGCTATCTCAACTCGGAAGGCGCCACCAACTTGATTCACACAATGGTCGAAAACGGCTGGCTGGGCAACAAGGCAAAACAGGGGTTTTACAAAATGGTGCGCACGGAGGGCGGCAAGGAATTTTGGTCGCTCAACTTGCAGACCATGGAACATGAACCCCCCGGCGAAAAACCGCGCTTCGACTCAATTGGCGAGGCCAAAGGTAAAGAAACACTGGCTGAGAAACTGGCCGTTTTGCTGGCCGCCGATGACCGCGCCGGGCAGTTGGTGCAGGCCATGACCTACCAGGGCCTGGCCTACGCTTCTGAGCGCATCCCCGAAGTTGCCGACACCCCCAAGCCCATTGATGATGCCATGCGCTGGGGTTTTGGGCACCAGGCCGGCCCCTTCGAAATTTGGGACATGATCGGCGTGGCTCAGGCCCTTGAAGCCATGAAAGCCGCCGAGTTCCCGCCTGCTGCGTGGGTCGCGGAAATGCTAGCAGCGGGCTTCGAATCGTTTTACCAATATCAAGGCGACCAGAAGGTCGGCGCTTACAATCCGGCCAAAAAGGCCTATGAGCCAATTACCCGCACACCGGGCCTGATTGTGCTCAAAGAGCAAAAAGACGCCGGGAGCGTGGTCAGCCAGAATCCTGGAGCCACCCTGGTAGATATTGGCGATGGCGTCGCCTGCGTTGAATTTAACACCAAGATGAACGCCATCGACGACGACTTGATGAATATGATGAATGAGGCCATGGATCGTGCCGAGGCGGGCGAGTTCGATGGCATAGTCATCAGCAACGACGACGAGCGCGCCTTCAGCGCCGGAGCCAATTTATTTGGTGTGGTGATGGCCGCGCAAAATGGCATGTGGGATCAACTCGATGGCGTCGTCAAAACGCTGCAAGATACCAACATGCGCATGCGCTACTTCCCCAAGCCGGTTGTCGTGGCCCCCTTTGGGCTGACTCTGGGAGGTGGTGGTGAGATTACCATGCATGGCAATCGCGTCGTCGCCGCTGCCGAATTGTATATTGGGCAGGTTGAAATTGGTGCAGGGGTCATTCCGGCGGGCGGCGGCACAAAAGAGATGCTGCGCCGCCTGGTCAACCCGGCTATGCGCGTCAAAGACACCGAAGTGCTCCCCTTCATGCAAAAGGTGTTCGAATTGCTGGGGATGGCAACAGTTGCCACCAGCGCTGTTGAAGCCCGTCAATATGGCTTCTTAGGAGCGCGCGACCGCATCGTCATGAATCGCGATCACCTGCTGGCCGAAGCCAAAAAAGAAGTTCTCCATATGCTCAACACCGGCTACATGCCGCCCGCTCCAGAGAAAATTTACGCGGCCGGGCGCGATACATTAGCTGCCTTACGAGCAGGCGTATACATGTTCACTCAGGGCGGTTTTATCACAGAGTACGAATCGCATATCGGTGAAAAAATGGTCTATGTAATGACCGGTGGAGAACTCAGCCAGCCCGCCTGGGTTAGCGAGCAATATATCCTTGACCTGGAGCGTGAGGCCTTCCTCTCATTATGTGGTGAGGAAAAAACACAAGAACGCATGTGGGCCTTGCTGCAAACCGGCAAAGTGAAGAGGAACTAAGGAGAACGATCATGACCAATAGAGATCCGAACCGAGATCCCGTCATCGTTGCAGCTGCACGCACTCCGATTGGCCGAGCCAAAAAGGGTAGCCTGGCAACAGTGCGCTCTGAGGATATGGCCGCTGCGGTAATACAAGAATTATTGAAACGAGCCGAACCACTTAAGCCCGAAGAGATCGACGACCTCGTCATTGGCTGCGCCTTCCCCGAAGGCGAGCAAGGCATGAACATGTCGCGCCTGATCGGGTTCCGCGCTGGGCTGCCTGTTTCGGTGCCCACCGAAACCATCAACCGCTTCTGCTCGTCAGGGCTGCAAAGCATCACCCATGCCGCCTACGCCATCATGGCCGGACAAATTGAGGTAGCAATTGCCGGCGGGGTCGAGTCGATGACCATGGTCCCAATGACGGGCTATAAATTTGCCCCCACACCCCATCTGGCCGCTAATTATCCCGAAGCGTTTACCAGCATGGGCCTGACGGCTGAGAACGTGGCCGAAAAATATGGCATCAGCCGTGAAGACCAAGATAAGTTCTCGCTGCGCAGTCATACATTGGCTAACCAGGCAGTAACCTCTGGGCGATTTGATCCTGAGCTTGTCCCCATAGAAGTCGAGATCGTCGAGCCAGGTTCCAATGGCAAGCCCAAGACACGCCGCTTCACCTTTGCACGCGATGAAGGCCCACGCGCCGATACAACCCTGGAGGCACTCGCTAAACTCAGGCCGGTATTCAAAGATGGCGGCACGGTTACAGCAGGCTCATCATCGCAAATGTCGGACGGCGCGGCGGGCGTGGTGATTATGTCGAAGGCCAAAGCTGACGAATTGGGGCTAAAACCCCTGGCCCGCTTCATTGCCTTCGGCGTCGCCGGGGTTCCACCCGAAATCATGGGCATCGGCCCCGTCGAGGCTATCCCCAAGGCGCTCAAAGTGGCCGGGATGTCGTTAAGCGACATTCACCTAATCGAACTCAATGAGGCCTTTGCAGCGCAATCGCTGGCGGTGATGCGCGAACTCAACATCGACGAGAACATCACCAATGTCAACGGCGGCGCAATTGCTCTGGGGCATCCCCTGGGGGCCACCGGCGCGAAACTGACCGTTCAATTGCTGTATGAGATGCAACGCCGCGACCTGGGAATTGGCATGGTCAGCATGTGCATTGGCGGCGGTATGGGTGCAGCAGGGATCTTCGAAAATCTCAAATAATCTCACTATGAATGGAGTGAAGCATTCGCTCGCTTGCAGAAAACGATGACCTGCAAGGACACACGAATACAGGAGTTTACATATGTCAGACCATAGCGTAAAAGAATTAATCTTCAATCACGAAAAGGCTTTCCGCGCCGATAAGGCTACTGGCGTCGAGGCCGTTATTCAATACCATCTCACCGGAGATGAGGGCGGCGACTTCATCATCAACATCAAGGACGGCGCCTGCACCGTTGCCGAAGGCACCACAGACAACCCAACCATGACTCTGACCGCCGATGGACGTTATTTTGGCGATGTGCTACTGGGCAAAGAAGATGGTATGAAGGGCTTCATGCAGGGCAAACTCAAATTGGCAGGTGATCTAAACCTGGCAATGAAGTTGACCAGCTTTTTCAAGATGGGCTAACGCTCCCAGATTGAAGACAGAAAGAACTCAGTTAACAGGGTATCCGTAATTGCGCATACCCTGTTCGTTTTTAAACCCATTTGCGTTCCCGTCAAAAATAGGCTACGATAAAAGCAGGAGGTGCCACAATGCCCGATGACTCCATCCTGCAATGGCTTCTCGATGGGGATGTCTCTATTCAATTCCAAACGCATCGCGATCTGCTGGGTAATGCCCGCCCTGATCTTCAAGGGCGCATTGCCACAGAAGGCTGGGGCGCGCAACTCTTGCAAGCCCGCCAGCCCAATGGCCATTGGGGACGCGGCTTCTACCAGCCAAAGTGGATTTCTACGCACTATACTCTACTGGATCTTAGGAATCTGGGCTTACCCCGCAATCACCCCGCCCCTCTGGAAGCGATCAACTTGATCTTGCAAAACCATAAAGGCACAGATGGTGGAGTTAATCCGGCCAAGACGATTGCGCAGAGCGATGTGTGCGTGAATGGGATGTTTTTGCGCTACGCCTGCTATTTTGGGGCCAAGCCGGCCGAACTAGATTCGATTATCAATTATATTATTTCTCAACATCTGCCCGATGGCGGCTTTAACTGCGAGTCGAACCACCGAAGCACTTCGCATAGTTCACTACACTCTACAATTTCAATACTGGAGGGCATTCAAGAATACACCGCGAATGGCTATGCGCATCGCGTTGATGAATTAGAGAGTATTGCTGCGGCGGGGCGCGAGTTCATTCTCCGGCATCGCCTTTATCTCTCGGATCGCACCGGCGAGATTATCAGCAAACGTATGTTGATGCTCTCCTACCCCTCGCGCTGGTTTTACGACATATTGCGGGCGCTAGATTATTTTCAGGCGGCCAGGGTCTCTTACGACCCCCGCATGCAGCCCGCCCTGGATGCTTTGACAAAAAAACAACGCAAGGACGGCACATGGCCGGTACAAGCCAGGCATTCTGGGAAAACTCACTTTGAGATGGAGAAAACCGGCGGGCCAAGCCGTTGGAACACACTGCGCGTCTTACGGGTCTTGGAGCACTTTTCGTCATGAAGCATCCAGAGCAGGCGAGTTATCTGGCATTGCTCGAATCCGGGGAATTAGCGGCCCGCGCCGCCGAGGCACACCAACACTTAGCCATATGCGATGTCTGCCCCTGGGAATGTCCGATAGATCGGCTGGCAGGCGAGGTCGGCGTATGCCGCACGGGGGCACGCGCCCGCATCAGCAGCTATGGCCCACACCTGGGCGAGGAAGATCCCCTGCGCGGCCAGCGCGGTTCTGGCACCATCTTTTTCACGCGCTGCAATCTGCGCTGCCAGTATTGCCAAAATCACGACATCAGCCAGACCGATGCCGGAGATGAGGTTGATGACCAAGCATTAGCCCAGATGATGCTTGAACTGCAAGGACGCGGCTGCCACAACATCAATTTCGTCTCGCCCAGTCATGTGGTGCCGCAAATTTTAGCAGCGGTGCTGCTGGCGGCGCAAGCTGGGCTAAACATCCCCCTGGTGTACAACTCCGGCGGGTATGACTCGCTGACCATGCTAACATTACTGGATGGCGTCATCGACATTTACATGCCCGACATGAAATACGCTGACGCCGAGATTGCGACAACGTACTCAAAAATTCGCGACTATCCATCTGTCAATCAGGTTGCCGTCAAAGAAATGCACCGCCAGGTTGGCGACTTGCGGCTCGATGAGCGCGGCATTGCCAGGCGCGGGTTATTGGTGCGACACTTGCTTCTCCCTGGGGGCCTCGCCGGGACAAAAGAGATCCTGCGCTTTCTTTCGGAAGAAATCTCAACCAACACGTATCTCAATATCATGGCTCAATATCGCCCCACGTTTCAGGCACATCGCTATCCAGAACTTAATCAGCGCCTGCGTCAAGAAGAGTTCGATACGGCCATGGGCTGGGCGCGTCAGCTTGGTCTCGACCGGCTTGACCAACGCCGTGCCTTTCTGGCATTTTTCTAGGAGGCTCTATGCTACGTCGTGCAAAGAAAACGCTCGTTCTTCTCAGCATTGCTGTCGCGTCGACCCTATTGGGATGCAGCGAAAAACAAATCAAATGGGCCAACCCCGGAAAACACTTTGTCGATGTGCGCACCGAAATTCTTTTCGACAACTTCACTATTTACGCGCCCCCCTAACGAATGCCCATCCAACATCGCCGCTCCCTACGCGTGGTATTCTTCGGGCTGACCACCCTTTTCATCACGGCGCTGACAATCGACCTGACGCTGGCCTGGGTGTATGTTTCGGCGTTGACACGACCCGGTTGCCCTGAGCCGCAGCGTGTGGAAGGAGTCCAGCTCGAGGCGCACTGGCTGTCCACCGAAGACCATATCCGCATTCGAGTCTGGTATACCCCTGGAGAAAATGGCGCGGCAATACTCGCCCTGGGCGGGATCGGCGGATCCCTGGGCACGGTCCTGCCCCCGGTAGAGCCACTCGTAGATGCCGGGTTCGGGGTGCTGCAAATCGGTACCCGCGCTTGTGCAATTCCCCCAGCGCGCGTCACTCTCGGGGCCGACGAAATTCACGATGCCCTGGCAGGATTAGAGTTCTTACAGCAGCGCAACGATGTCGATCAGCAGCGCATTGGGGTCTATGGGTTTTCGATGGGCGGGGTTACCGCCATTCGCAGCGCGGCGCGCCACCCCTACTTTCGGGCGATCCTCGCCGAGGGGGGATACGCTAATCTCGGTGAACACATCACCCAGCCAGGCACAAGGCGCAGCCTGCCCCGCAGAATCTTCCTCAACACGGTCGCCGGGGTCTATTGGCTGCAAAGCGGGGTCAATCCCTGGGCGGTCAGCCCGCGCGATGATTTGCCGCGCATTGCCACAGCCCCCGTACTGCTGATCTATGGCGAACACGAGATTGCCCGGGGCGGAGGGCAGGCACAATTTGAGGCTGCCAACCCCCCAAAACAACTCTGGATCGTCCCCGATGGCCATCACGGCACGAATCATCTCGTACAATCCGACGAATACACCGGGCGGGTCGTTGAATTTTTTGAGCAAACCTTACTGAGCGAACCGTGATCTTCAATACCCAAAAAACCGAAACTTTGGTCTAGGATTTCCGTATATCAAGCAGAATATACAAGGAGAATAAAATGGATCCGGCTATTCAACAATTCATTGAGAAGAAACGCATGGCCATTGTGGGGGCTTCACGCCAGAACGCAAAATTCGGTAGTCAGGCCGCCAAAGAACTAGAGGCGCGCGGTTATGAGGTGCTGTACATTCACCCTGAAGCAGAAACCATTAACGGCAAGCCCTGTTATCCAAACCTGCGCGCTGTCAAGGAGAAGGCGGATGTCGTTTGGGTATGCATCCCGGCAAGTGGCGGCGAGGCTGTTTTACGCGAGGCCGCCGATGCCGGATTCCGCTATGTATGGCTGCAACAAGGAGCCAGTTCGCCAGAATTGCTGGCGCTTGGCGAGGATCTAGAACTCGAATTAGTGTCTGGCAAATGCATTCTGATGTATGCTGAGCCGGTGACTTCACTGCACAAATTTCATCAAGTAGTGTGGAAATTGATCGGGCAGTATTAGCATTCGATTGGGATTTTGATAGAAAGCCTGCCCCTCTGGGACATAGAAACTTGCTTTTGAAACCTAAAATGCTCAAAAGCAAGTTTTTCAATTCGATATGCTTTTGTCCTGCCCCTTACCCAGGGCTTTCTAAAAGTCGAAACGAAAAGCGCTTTTACCGCTGAGAGCGCAAAGAACGCAGAGAAAAATTTAAAAAACTCAGCGAACCCGGCGTTCTCTGCGGTAAATTTCTGGTATAGCACAAATTTAAGAAAGCCGTGGCCCCTTACCTGAGTACGGTTCACGGCATAACCAATCCATGTATAATAAGCATAACTTCTGAATTGCCACCATCTTTGACAACTACATAACCAAATCCAATGGATTTCAACAAATTCTCGACACAAGAACAACTCGATCGACTAAAATGGATGATTTACGGGGTTGCAGTTGCCTATTTGACGATCATCGAAATTATCAGCATGTTGCGGGGAATACCTTTTATCGAGAATTTTCTAGAATGGCTCCTGTATGCAGGCGGCGTTGGAATTGTCATCGAAACAGCCTTCTGGCGGACAAAGAAAATGCAAGCAGCGTTAGATGAAGAGCTAAAAAACAGTCAACGTCACTTTCAGCAAATCGTTTCACTGCATACGGCCACATCGGCCTTATTGATGACCCACAATCTCCACGAATTACTGGAGCAAGTCTTAGACGCTTCGATCAACGCTATTCCTGCGGCAGAAGCAGGCACCATTTACCTGGCGAATCCAGAGACAGGGGTTCTAAACCTGGAAGCAGTCCACGGCACAAAACATCTCAGAAGCGAAGACATCGACAATGTAGACGTTTTTGTGTTCGCTTCTGAGCGAGGCTATGCTGAGCGGGTTATCCAAACCAAGGAAGCTATCCTTGTTACCGACATCAAAGCCGCCGGTGAAAACATCACCGATGATGCAATCCGAACTCGCTCGCTAATTGTTGCTCCACTGGTGCTGGAAAATCAGGGCGTAGGCGTACTTGCACTTGTATCCAGTGTGGCACATGCCTTTACAGACATTGACCTGGCATCGCTGACAACATTTGCCACCACCGCAGCCGCAGCAATCCTTAACGCGCGCCTATATGAGGAAGCGCACTATCTGGCAATAACCGATGTATTGACCGGGCTAAACAACCGTCGCTATTTCTTCGAATTAGCCGAACTGGAGTTCAAACGCGCCAAGCGCTACAACCGGGCGTTATCGCTGCTGATGATCGATCTCGATCATTTTAAGGTGATCAATGATAGATATGGGCACACCATAGGGGATCTGGTTCTTCAGGCTGTTGCCCAGCGCTGCAAAGACAAGATTCGCGAACAAGATATTATTGGCCGCTATGGGGGAGAGGAATTTAGCGTAATTCTGCCAGAGGCCGATGAACAAGCGGCCCGCCGCACCGCCAACAGGCTGCGCGCCTGCATAGCGGATGACCCATTTCAGGTGGGCAACGACACAGCGATCCATCTTACCATCAGCATTGGCGTGGCTTCTCTCCAGGCAAATACCGAAGACCTGACAGGGTTTCTCAATATCGCCGATGCAGCCCTATACAAAGCAAAAGAATCGGGCAAAAACTGCATTGCAATTGCATAGCAACACACCCCTCTGTGTTTTTCGAACAGATAAATCCCTGTATGTTCGCCGGGACTGACCTGGTTTTATGGCCCCGATGCCCCTCCGGGGTGATGCGTGCCTAGTGAGTTAATCGCGTTTATGTCAGGGGCTTATCTGAAATAGCACATTCTGGAAGATGACGCTGCTATTGCTATTGCCATTCTCGGTGCGGTATTCCACTTCCAAATCCGTCATCCCGCCGTGCCCCGATTCTGCTCTTGCAAGGCTATAGGCGCCGTAATCTTTATCCCAGGGGGCATAAACCGCCAGGGTAGAAAATGCGCTGGCATTGTTCTCCCAAATATCCAGGCCGGTGTCCATAAGGTCGGCAGCGTTGTTGCCCCACAGGGTGTAGTAATTCCAATCGGCCCGCGCGTCCACCCCAAATGCGTTTGTGCGCGGAGTTCCCGAACCTGTCCAACCTAACACATGCAAAAATCCCTGCACATAGGCGTTTTCCCAATCTCCCGGATAATTTGTGGCAAACGTAAAGCTGGCATCCATATTGTCGAGCACCGTCCAGCCCATATCATCTTCGGTGTTAGTTTCATACCGATAAATGCTGACCAGCGGGACAGCATTTCCGGGCAGCAATGTATTGACAAAATAGGTAAAGGGCAGCCCTTGTTGATATTGATTGCCATGCATGTCCTGAACATAAATCATTCCGGCGTCCATGGTAAAAGCAAACCCCTCTAACAATGGGTAAACATTGTTATCCCAAAGAAAGGCATATGCTATCACCGTGCTATGATCTGAATAATCGGATTCGAGATAAAACGGCACCGATCCAGAACTGGTATTGTTGATATCCCACCAGCAATTGAAGGCAACATCGTCATCGCCATCGGGCAAATAGCCTACCACAGTACAACTTGCCCGTAAGTCGCCCAGGCGACTTGCCATACCATTGGGAATGGGAACCCAGACCGCGTCCTGATACCCATTCTCAGATGTCAGATACGCTCCGGAAAAACCCACTTTTGTATATTGATTCATGCCCCCCACAGAGAGGCTGGGATATTTTACAATTAACTCGTTGACCGTGTCTTGCCCTAAGGGGTAACTGACGTTGTAGGTTGTGCTGGGGATCGCGTTGGGGTACATCAGCATTCCGGTTTCGACATCGTGTCCCAGGCCAATTGCATGACCGAATTCGTGAGCCAGCACGAGTGACCCATCATAGCCGCGATGATCCGTCGCGTTCGGATTCCAATGAAAGAGTGTTGCCCCTGCCGCATCGGCAACGACGCCTCCGGAGCCATAATTCAAACCGATCAACACCTGCTGACTGGCCTCATAATAGCTAACATATGCCGATCCCAGAGGGTTTCCATCAAGGCCGGTAGTCCATCCAACAATGATATTGGTATCACTTCTGCAGCTGCTATGCAGATACAAGTTGAATCCTGTGTTTGCCATCCAGTATTGTGCCCCATTCGCGGCAAAGTTTTCGACGGTGTTGTCACCCCAAAGATACAAACCGCTGTAATCACCACCCGAACTTGAGGCAATACAATAGCTGGCCTGCGCTGTAGGCCAAGCGAAACTGCCCGAGGTCAGGCAATAGCCAATTGGGCAGTCATCCTCCTCAAAATAGTCGTAGGGGATCGAATCATCACCGTAGTAACTGCCACCGGTACTCCCGGAACCGGTGGCCGAATTCTCCAAACCTAGATACAGGTAGTACACGCCACTCGTGTCGCCGTCTTCCTGGTCGTAGCGCGAAACAGAAACGACATATTCGCCATCATATGGAAGAGAATAGGAATAAAGCGCAGCATCGGTTCCATTATCGCCGCCCCCACTGTCATCATCGGCATCCAGCCATTCCCAATCGGCGCCTTTGTACCATAAATCTAGATACGCATCCAAATTGCCGGCAGAGCCTGGCGCGGTGACCACCACATCGATCTTATCTCCCGCATCGCCATAAAAATGCCAGTGATCAATATAATTGCCATCGTCGATATACCCATCAATGGTCTCGCCGTAACTCAACCAGCCCCCACCCTCATCTGCAAATACTGCTGGCACGCGGCCAGGTAGCGCAACGAATAACAGGCAGATCACCGCGGCACAAAAAACTCTCAAAAGAAAAAATGCTCGATCTCCCATGTCTCTCTCCTCGTCAGACAATCCAAATTCTGAACACACTTGAAGTCTGTTGGTATCTTTCGCTTAAAGAAAAGAAGCACTTCCATTCTAGCAAAATCCACAAGCCCTGTAGATGCGACCTGAGTACTAGTCTCATAGAATCCCCACAACACTATTTTCAGGGATATAATAGGCAAAAACACTGCAAGAATGAAGGCGAATGACAAAATTAACTTTACAATCCGCTTTTGAATTTGGCATCCCCGAAACGGCTGAAATTCTCAGCCAGGGGTTCTCAGACTACATCGTCCCTATCCGCCTGGGCTTCGAGCAGTTCGTCAACATGCTGCGAGTGGATAGTGTAGACCCATCCTGCAGCCGGGTTGTTTTTATGGAGAATAAGCCCGTTGGCGCTGCTTTGATTGCCCGTCGCGGCTGGAACTGCCGACTGGCCGGCATGGCGCTCATCCCATCGGCGCGCGGCCGGGGGGTGGGACGCTGGCTTTTAGCTGAACTTGCAAAGGAAGCCCGAGCGCGGGGAGATCGACGTATCGAACTCGAAGTGATTGAGCAAAATACGGCTGCGGTAAACTTGTACAAAAACGGCAAATTCCGTGTCGTCCGCCGCCTGATTGGGTTTCACACAAACAATCCCCCTGGGAGGCCCCATCCCCTCGAAGAAATTGACCTGCGGAGTTTGGGGCGACTGGTATCCACGCATGGGCTGGCGGATCTGCCCTGGCAAATATCTGGTGAGAGCGTCTCGCAGCTTGGCGCTCCGTTCCGCGCATATCAACTGGAAAACGCCTATATTGCCCTATCCAATCCCAACGATGAAGACATAGCCATCCGCACATTGCTGACCCTGCCAGGAGACGCCCAACAAAATAGGGCCAAAGGGCTGCTGGAAGCGCTGTTTGCGAAATTTCCGCAAAAGTCATGGCGCGTACCGGCCATATTCCCAGAAGAATTCGAAACACTTTTTATACAAGCCGGCTTTGAAACAACCGAAATATCACAGTTTCAGATGGTGCTTCCTTTGTAGTTTTATTGACAAAAAAACTCTATCGTCATGGGTAGCAAAAAAACGGGGTCCCAGCAAAGCTGGAACCCCGTTTTTTCTTGTAATCCCGGCACACGAGCACCGGGATATTGGAATATTCCTATGGAGTACCCTGACAAGAGTTTGTACCGGTATCCCAATAACAACCATTACCGACACCACATTCTGAAATACTGAAATCACTACATTTGGGGGGATCATCCACACGGTCTTCTCGCTGGACACATTCGTTCATCGTATTATTCCACACTTCGCCCTGCCCGCAGGTAGGGGGCGTTGGCGTGGGGCAATACCCGGTGCGCCAGGTTATGGTCACACAACTGGAGCGCTGGCCCTGCGAACCCGGCACGCAGCTTTCTAATCCGGTGTCATAGAAATAGCCATCGGGGCAGCGGTCACCGCCGCCCGGGTTATCATCACCGGAGGGCACACAGGTTTCGAAGCCGGTATCGTAGTAATAGCCTTCGGGACAATCACCATCCCCGCCAGGAGCGGGCGTGCAGTATCCCAAACCGGTATCAAAGACTTGCCCGGCAGGACACCGCGTTTGTCCATCGCCATCGCCTGTCGAGAAACAGCGCTCGTATTGGGTATCAAAATAATAACCCTCTGGGCAATCTCCACCATCCCCCGGCGGCGGGGTGCAGTATCCGAGGCCGGTGTCGTAATAGAAACCCTCCGGGCAGCCTTCGCGTCCGCCATCATAAGAAGGCGTGCAACAGGCATACCAATCGTTGTAATAATATCCAACGGGGCAGCCGCTTAATTCACCGGTGGTTGGCAGGCATTGCTCGGTGGCATTATCAAAATAGAATCCCAGCGGACAGCTATCGCCAGTCGAAAGGCAGCGCTCAGAATTCGTATCGAAGTAGTAGCCTTGCGGGCAATCTTCGCCGGTTTCGGTCGTCGTATCGGGCGTACAAGCGCCGGTATATTGATCCACATAAGTTCCTGGTGGGCAATCTGTGCCGGGGGGATACCCGGTGTTGAACCCAGAATTCGACGGCTGGCAAGTGTTCAGCAGGGTGTCGAAGTAATACCCTTCGGGGCAGTTGGTGTTCTCATCACCGCTGGAACGGCAGGATTCAAACCCTGTATCGTAGTAGTAGCCCTCCGGGCAATCACCATTCTCGCCCGGCTGAGGTGAGCAATAGCCCAACTCAACATCGTATTGGTATCCTTCTTCGCACCCCATGTTATTCCCAAACGGCACACAGCAATTCAACTGCGTATTGAAGTAACTGCCCTCCCCGCAACGCTGGACGGTCGTTGTCGGAATGCATTGTTCTTGATAGGGGTCATAATAGAAGCCAAAATAACATTGGCCGCCATCTGTAGGAATACATTGCTCGGTCTGGGTATCAAAGTAATAGCCATAGGGACATTCATCGCCGGTGGGAATGCACTGTTCTGTCTGGGTATCGAAATAGGTGCCCAGGGGACACTCATCACCCGTTGAAACGCATTGCTCCATCCCGGTATCGTAATAATACCCCAGAGGGCAATTGTCTGAGCCATCGCCGCCAGAATAGGGGATACAGGTTTCAAGTCCGGTGTCATAGTAGTAACCATCGGGGCAATCTGTGTCATCACCGCCATCGTAAGGCACACACTGCTCGAGGCCGGTATCATAGTAATAGCCTGTCGGACACTGGGTATCACTGCCGCCATCCTGATAAAGCTGGCAGGTTTCTGTGCCCGTATCAAAGAAGTACCCTTCTGGGCAATCGTCCGAACCATCACCGCCGGATGGTGGCAGGCACGTTTCCATCCCGGTATCATAGGTATACCCCGGAGGGCAGGGAATATCTTGGCCGCCTTCTCCGCATATCGTTATGGATATATCCTGCCCCTGCGGGGCTGCCGCTCCGCTGCAGAACAAACGATCCGGATAATCCGAATTCGTCTCGCAGTTGTAGGGATTCCCATTCACGGTCACAAGGTCATTTTCTGAGGTAATGCGACGCATATTCAATGTCAGATCTGTGGCCCCATTATCAGTGCAGCCAAATTCAAAGGTTATGTTTTCCGGATCTCCCGGTGGAGTTGGAACGCCAAAATTGGGTAAGCCCGGCTGATACCCCGGACTGCCAAAGGAGGTCGGCGCGCACAGCGGAGCATAGCTCAATTGGCAGTAAGACGCTTGAGTCGCCTCCGCCAGAACAACACAGCGGAAGCCTAAATCGGCCCCGGAAAAACCAGGCTCTAATGGGTATCGTTGAGTTGTGCGAATGTGACGCTCTGAATCCTGCCAGCCACCACCACGCGCCACGCGCAACTCACCTTCGCGCGGCCCAGGAGGATTGTAGTATGGGGATAATCCGTAGTAAGTATCTGTATAAAAATCGAAGGTCCATTCACGCACGTTGCCGGCCATATCTAACGCTTCGGCAGGGCTTAGCCCGGGAACATGGACACCGATTTCGTGGGTGCCCTCTTTATCTGCCTCGGTCTGACAGCCTTCGAGATTCGCCAGCGAACAATCGGGGGCGGTCTCGCCCCAGGGATACGTGATCCCCTCCACACCGCGCGCGGCTCTCTCCCATTCCGCTTCGGTTGGCAGGCGACCGTTAACCCATTCGCAATATGTCGCAGCCTGATACCAGGTCACATCGACAACCGGATGCTTGTTATACGCAGGATCAAAATAGGGATGCTCCTCAAAAGGGCCGCGTTCATCTGTGTTTGGAGCGGTACAAGGCCCATCTTCGACACATACAGCATACATCTCATTGGTGACTTCATTTTTATGCAGCCAAAACCCGTCGATGTAGACGGGGTGCTTTGGTGTTTCTTCGGGATATGCCAATGGATCATCAAACACACTCCCCATCAAAAATTCTCCGCCAGGCACATAGATCAACTCCCCCCCATCAGACCCTAATGGAGTCGTCTCCCCCATTTCGTCTGAAGCATCGCCCAATGCGTGCTCTTCAACAACCGGAGGTGGGGTAGCTGTTGGTGTTGCATTTTCACTTTGAGCCTTCACAGGCAAAGCCTGAAGCGGAATATTGCACGCCGCCAGGCCAGCCGCTATCAGGACCAATACGCTAATCAAAAGGATGGATGCTGGTTTTGCTTTCATGCGCTCTCCTCATTTCTCGCAATCGAAAATAAAACATACCAATGATCGATTTCACCCATACTAAAATTATAATTGGGTTAGATCCGAAGCAAAGGATACTTTTGTACTACTTTCTCTTTTGTAAGTAAATCTTAGTAGAACAGCGTCAGGAAATCGTCAGGGGAATGACATTTGATCTTGACACTTCTTCGCCATCTGGTAAACTATCTCCCGTTATGGTTAACACCATCCGCTTCTCAACCCCCGTCCCTAGCAGCCGTAGGCCACGATAGGCTTTCGGTCTTTCAGGGTTGGTGAGGAGTTGCCATATCCCCATCAATAATCGCCCTCTGGACTGAACAGCCAGAGGGTTTTTTCTTGTAGTTTGCTATCCAATTTGGAGGTCGCCCATGAAAATGTCTATGCTCTTCAGCCAAACGCTGCGTGAAGCCCCCACAGACGCAGAGATGCCCAGCCACAAACTCCTTATTCGAGCAGGGTTCATCCGTCAGTTAGCCGCGGGAATCTACACCGCCATGCCCTTAGCAAAGCGCTCTATCACCAAAATTGAGAATATTATGCGCGACGAAATCAATGCAATTGGCGGCCAGGAAATGACCATGCCCGTCGTGCATCCGGCGGAGGTTTGGCAAGAGACCGAGCGCTGGTATCAGATCGGCTCAGAGATGGGGCGTTTTAAAGACAAGCACGACCGCGATATGGTATTGGCAATGACACACGAGGAAGTGGTTGCCGACCTGACCCGCAAAGAAATTCACTCGTACCGCCAATTGCCGGTGCTGATCTACCATCTTCAGACGAAGTGGCGCGATGATCCCCGCCCGCGCGCCGGGCTAATACGCGTGCGCGAATTCACCATGAAGGACAGCTACAGCCTGGATGCTGATTGGGAAGGTCTCGACAAACAATATCGCGCCCACTACCAGGCCTATTTCGACATCTTCCGCCGCTGTGGTATCGAGGTTATTGCCGTAAAATCAGATGTCGGCATGATGGGCGGGAAAATGGCGCATGAATATATGTATCTGACACCGTATGGCGAAGATACTCTTTTGCTCTGTGACTCATGTGGATATTCTGCCAATCGGCAGGTGGCTACCTTTAGGAAGACGGCCCTCCCCGAGGAGGCTCCGCTGCCACTCGAAAAGGTTGCCACCCCCGACTGCAAGACCATCACCGAGTTAGCCGAGTTCCTGAACATCCCCGAAGCCAAGACGGCCAAAGCGGTTTTCATGGTGGCCGATATCCCCGAAGGCGAAATCAGCATCCAGAAATTTGTCTTTGCAATTGTGCGCGGCGACATGGACATCAATGAGACCAAACTGATGAACGCACTAAAAGCCAGCGAACTGCGCCCGGCCACCGAAGAAGAGATTGTCGCCATCGGCGCCGTACCGGGGTACGCCTCTCCCATTGGGCTGCCAGAGAGCAACGATTATCTGCCGGTCGTCACAGTGGTGGATGATCTTTTGCCGCAATCGCCTAATCTGGTTGCAGGCGCCAACGATGCCGGGCATCACATGCTCAACACCAACTTGGGGCGCGACTATCGGGCCGACCTTGTTACCGATCTGGCGGCAGCGCGCGAGGGAGATGGCTGTCCCGAATGCGGGGGCGCCTTCCATGAAGTGCGCGGTGTCGAGGTTGGGAATATCTTCAAGCTGGGGACGCGTTACAGCGACTCGATGGGCTGCACTTTCCAAGACAAGGACGGTAAGGAAAAGCCGGTCATTATGGGATCTTACGGCATTGGCAGCGGACGTTTACTGGCATCGGTTGCCGAGGAACACAATGATGAATACGGGCTGATCTGGCCGATTAGCGTAGCCCCCTATCAGGTACACCTGGTATTGCTCGCCAGCAAGAAAGATGACGGCGTTATTGATGCCGCGCAAGAGCTTTACCATGAGTTGACAGCCGCAGGAATCGAAGTGCTGTTCGACGACCGCGATGAAAGCCCTGGGGTAAAATTCAACGATGCCGACCTGATTGGCATACCGCTGCGAATTACAGTGGGAACGCGCGGGCTGAAAGACGGCCAGATAGAACTCAAGCACCGCAACGCAAAAGAAAAACACATGATCCCGCTGGAGGGCGCGGTGGCCGAAATTCAGGCAGAGATCACGAAACTCTTCGCCGATATCCAGGCCACGCTTATAGAAATGCCCTTCGAAGAGTAAGGATATAAAAAAACAAACGAGTCGCGATGGATTTATTGCGACTCGTTTGATGTCCTGAGCGGGGCGCAGCATATTTTAAAAGGGATGGGCGGTCATTCCAATCTCCTTAAAACTAATAATACTGGAGCTACTTACCAACGATGCCCCGATGGTGTTCACACTACTCTTGGGCGGCTAGCTTCAGCGCGTAGAAGGCAGGTCTTGGGTTATAGCGTCGATCCACCAGGCCAATGCGCGGGTAATAGCCGCGATCGCTATCTACAAACGTATCCACGAATACGGTTGTGTGAGTCATCAATTGGCTGGCCCGATAGGCCTCGACAATAAAGGCCCCCAGGCGGCTATCGTCGTCGAAACACACTCCCTCATCCCGGCGAGGCAATTGCAAATTGACGACCTTGATTGCATCGCTGGCGCGTTCGATTTCCCGCAACTCAACGCCCGGCTCATCCCAGGGAGAAACCCGAAACGTGAGGCCAATTTCACCGGATGATGGTTCAATTTGGGAGAGCCAATTTTGTGCTCTGGAAATCTGCCGGCATGAGAAGCCGTGACTGGCAAAATGCTGAAAGGTTTTCCCATCATCACTCTCTTTGATTGGCACAACCGGGGCAATAAAGATCTGCCCTGCAAAGACCTGGCGCGCCTGGCCCACAGCAATACCAATTTGGGCTTCAGCATGCTCAGGGAAGATTAACTCCCAATTTTCGATCAAACCGCCATATGCTGCCATTACAGCCAGCGTTATTTGATCGGGAATGCTGAGGCTGAATACCGTAAACTCGAAACCGAATTTCACAAAATCCATCAGGCGCTGGCGAACATCTGCATGAGCTAGATCGGCCATAGGAACCCGCAGAGCCTTTACCCCCAACTCCATCAGGGCAATCAACAGTCCATCGCGATAGGCCTCCTTGCGGCTAAATTCATCTAAACCATCCGCCGCCAACTCAACGCGCCGGCCCCACCCCCGGCGCAAGGTTACGCCGAATTGCCGCAATGCTGCCCCTGGGATCTGATACGGCTCTACCGACGGCATACCGGCGCTCATCTGACCGGCTCCATAGGTGCGAATGGGCACAATTTCGTGGCGGTCTTGATACACTTTTACGATATAAAATCCCAGCTTGGCTGTATCATTCCGGCCAAACTCGTCACCGGGGGTAATGGTTGCCAATTCAGAATATTCTGGGC
Source organism: uncultured Anaerolineales bacterium (assembly GCA_964344175.1). Taxonomy (GTDB): domain Bacteria; phylum Chloroflexota; class Anaerolineae; order Anaerolineales; family UBA11858; genus NIOZ-UU35. The sequence continues at coordinate 2,547 of CAYFMI010000036.1, read as the reverse complement.
GGACGAATGCCACCGAGGGCAAACTGTAGTAGATCGTACCTTGATGTACCCCAACAAAAGCATTGTGCACATGCCCCGAAAAGACCGCCTCGACTGCGTAATCATCAAAAAGTTCCCGTAACCAGGTGCGGGCGGGATCATCAACGTTATCGTAATGAATTGGCTCCAACGGATCACAGATAAACAAGGGGTAATGCATAAAAACGAATATCCTTAACCCTTTCGCCCTGGCGTCATTTAATTCGCCCTCAAGCCAGGCGCGTTGCTCATGCTCTCTTTCGAAACCCGAGTTTAGGACAGGTGTATCGAGGCAAATAAAATGGCACGGATCAATCGTGAAAGATTGATACAAAGGCCCCCAGTATTTGGTAAACACATGATGGCTATGCTCTTCGACAACAGGAGCAGGCAGCCAGGCATTAGGTTTATCACCAATATCATGATTGCCTGGAAGGGCGTAGAATTTGGCCTGAACTGCCGAAAAAATTTGCTGCGCTTTCTCGACGGCAGCCTCATGATTGTCAAGCGCCGGGATGGGGTGTACCAAATCCCCCAGGTGAACGACAAAATCTAGCCGCAGGCTGTTGAGGCAACGAACGAGATACTCTGCCCGTTCGACACCCTCTCGGTTGGAGGCGTATCCGCCCTCTTCGACCGCATCAGGCAAGCGAATGTGGGTATCGGAGATTACTGCATATTGGAACAGGGCACGTTCAGCCATTGTTTACCGCCTCTCCTCAGGAATTGGCACTTCACCCCCATCACTAGGGGAGACAATCCATCTTCTCGTATATCGTTACACTTCCCCCCACCCATATTTCGACACGACTAAAACGCATAATTCAAGACATCTTCATTAATTCTGAAACTTCGAGTGAGCCGCCAATTTCCAAGAATGGGCAGGCCTTTGCAATCGAAAGCGCATCTTCTATCGAGGCAGCTTCGATTATCGTGTAGCCAGATATCGAGGTTGTGCTACCGGCAGCCACACTGCCATCAGCACGCACGGTGTGCGTATCTTTAAACGGGTTCGCTGGGCTGATAGCCGAGTCGCCTAACGAAGATAACCATTCTTGATATTTCGCAAAGTGCTTCTTGCCTTCTTCCGGACTAGATGGCTGCTCACCGCCTAGATATAGAATCGCAAATTGGGGCATGTCGTTCTCCATTATTCTCTACCTATAATCATAACCAGTAGGACATACGCAGTGCGATGAAAAATAAGGGCGCGTAACTCCTGACAAGAAGATTATCTTTGTCGGATCTTTGTCGGCGTCACCTGATTTAATTAGGCGCTTTCCACAATGAGACACGAACATTGCCGACGAGATAGAACACGACAGAAATATGACAATATTTATCCTATATATTATACCCTAATCGCTCAGGAGTTACGCACTTGGGAGAGGCAAGCCCGAAAAATAGAGTGCCGAATATTTTGACAAGCCAAAAAAACTGTACTACACTGCATTTAGAAACAATCAACAAGGCCACCAGGTCTATGGGAATTCCAGTGAGGGCTACCTATTCACAAGATATCGCTGGGTGATATCGATGCAGCCCACCTGCCTGCAAGATGGTGGAGGAACGGCCTGAACAATTATGGAACATCGAAACACAATTCGCACAGAATTTTCAAAACAAGCCTCTAGATTTGGAGGTAATGGATTGACCCTGTCGAGCCATGACATTTTGGAATGGATCGTGGGACTCTTGCCCATAGACGAACGGTATCGGGTTCTGGATGTGGCCGTTCGAGAGATGGGTTCAAATAACCACAACAAAACCCGAAACAGCAGCTATAATCCGAGATGAATTACTGAAAGAAATCGGGCATGGTACAAAAACGGGGATGCGGCCATTTATCAAAAATGATAAGCTCAAATTTTTACAGGTGTGGTCGGTGCTTATTGGAACAAAGGGACACGAATGAAGAAATTCCTGAGTAATATCTTTGGCTATTCATTAACTGGCCTGTTCTTCGTGCTGATTGCAGCAGTCCCAATTGGTGGATTTTACCAGTTAGGCAAATCGATATGGTATGTGACCACTTACGAAAAAGATACCGGGGTCGTTGTATCTTGCTCCAGTAGAGTCTCTAAAGGCAGATGGACAACAAAATACGCCTCTGTTGTAGAAATGGACGATGGCAGCAGGATCACCTCAAAGTTGTATGGAAGCAGAGAAAGCTGCTACAACAAACAGGGAGAAAGAGTAAGTGTGCTGCTGAACCCTGACAACAGAGACGAAGCAGTCATCAATACCTTTGACGATTTGTGGTTAATGCCGCTCTTATTGTTGAGTATTCCAGGCTTACTGTTGGTTTCTTATATTGCAAAACGATTCAGATAACCGATGAAGAACCCTGCCTCAAGCCTCAAGTAGCGAGACATTCTGACTTTTTCCGCATAAAAAGGCAGAAAATAGATGAGTTGCAAAAGCAATTCAACGGCGATATATTGTCTTGGTCATTAGAACTAGAGGATGCCGGCGTCCGTTATCTGGCGCTGCGCACTCCCCTAGAGCATTAACCCATACGCGGGTTAA
>CAYFMI010000035.1:0-40096 GCA_964344175.1 uncultured Anaerolineales bacterium | reverse complement strand
AATAAGGAAAACCAGAAAAACAGGAGGTCATTCATGATTTCCTGGCTTTAGCATAGATTGATGTAAAAAAGAGGACAGCGGTGGTTGCTGTCACCACAATCAGCGTGAAGATTATACGGTATGCGTAGTTTTTTCGCGAACCCCCTTGCGCCGTTTAGATTTTCCGTTGTGCTACCGATTATTTCGACGTGATGATATCTTGCGGGGTTGGTTTGAGCCTCTGCCTTGAAACTGGCTCTCTGGCTTGAAGCCTCTATAATCAAATGCTGGGAGGCGGCGCCGTTCGATCTTTGCTTTTATTGCCTTTTCAATTTCGCGCACCATGGACGAATCGTCCGGTGAAGCCAGGGTGAACGCTTCTCCGCTTTGATGGATGCGCCCGGTACGACCTATACGGTGGGTGTAGGCGTCAATCGTGTTGGGTATGTCGTAATTAATAACATGCGAGATTTCTGAAACATCGATGCCGCGTGAAGCCACGTCGGTAGCGACTAAGATATCGTACTTGCCATTGCGAAAACCATCGATCGCTCGCTGGCGGCTGTTCTGCGACATATCGCCCTGTAGAGCTGCCACGCGATATTTTTTCTTGCCCAGATCGCGTGCCAGATTGCGCGCCCGCCGTTTGGTGCGTGTAAAGATCAAAACGCGTCCGGTGGCGGTATTCTTTAGCATGGCGAATAAGAGTTGTTTCTTTAGGTCGAATGGTACGGGATAGAGCGCGTGGGATACGGTCTTTGCCGGAGCAATTGCATCGATTTGGACAGTTGCAGGGTTGTTCAGGATAGTGTTGGCAAGCTTACGAATATCCGAGGGCATGGTTGCCGAAAAAAAGAGTGTTTGCCGCTCTTTGGGGAGAAGTTTGATGATACGGCGGATGTCGGGCAGAAAGCCCATATCACACATCTGATCGGCTTCGTCTAAAACCAATACCTCAATTTGTGACAGATCAATATTCCCATCGTTGACGATATCCAGCAAGCGGCCTGGACAAGCTACGATGATCTCTGCGCCGCGCCGGATTGCCTCGACTTGGCGCAGTTTGCTGACCCCACCATAAACTGTGGCGCTGCGCAATTTGGTTCGTTTCCCCAAATCAACGATCGTTTGATGTGTTTGTTCAGCCAGTTCGCGCGTTGGAGAAACGATTAGCACTCGCGGCCTGCGCAATTTGCCTTTGGTCAATCGTTGAAGAATTGGCAATACGAATGCCGCGGTTTTTCCTGTGCCGGTTTGTGCAATACCTAATACATCGCGTCCTGCGAGCACAAAAGGGATAGCTTGTTCTTGGATGGGGGTAGGGGTGCTGTATCCAGCAAAACTGATCCCCGCGTGGATGCGTGGATCAAGAGAAAATTGTTCAAAACTCACGAGATGTACTCCTTGACTCGGTGAGCCAAGTCGCACACTCAGCCCGATTATTCGATACAGAATGTTGCAAACCAATTGTTCGCAAACATAGGCAACGAGTATAACAGCGATGTGTGCATTTAGCAAACCCGGTATTGAGTATAATAAGATGATTTGTGTCTACGAATCTGTCCGAGCATCATCTGCGATTATAGAGAGTCGCCCTACAAAAGTCGGGTTTCAATTCCTGACATTGAATTATCGGAAAGGTTCTAAACGAATTTTGCCAGTTGAATGCCGCCCCAGACGGCAACCAACCCCAATAGAATTTGCAGCCCCATATTCGTCAACGCCGGGGATGTTTGTCCGTTTTGGAATAATCCCATCGTCTCGTAGCTGAACGTCGAGAATGTGGTGAAGGCTCCTAATACTCCTGTGAAGACAAACGCTCGCGATGTAGGAGTGAAAAGATCATGTGAATCGGCCACCCCTGCCAGGAAACCGATCAGTAAGCAGCCGATCAAATTGACCACAAACGTTCCATAGGGGAATTGAGTTTGTGATGTGAAGCGCCCGACCGCGCCGCTGGTTACATAGCGCAAAGTCGCACCAATAAAGCCGCCAAGTCCGACATACAAGATTTTGATGAGCAAAGGTACTCTCCGGAGAAGGCCAATAGCCGTGATGTATGCGCGGAAATTTTACCATGTCCACAGTGAGATATTTATCCTAATCGCAGAGTGATTCGATTAAGAGTTCCCCCCTTGTACAGGAAAAGCCCTACAATAAGAGTATCTTCCATCGAACTGCAAAAGTCCTAGCAATTTCGGATGGCAGGATGTTAGCGCCGCAAGTGTGGTGGGAAGGTGCTTTTTAGGTAGGCTGAGATCAACGCGTCCACATAGCGCGGGTCTAAATGGGGGCCGGCTTCGCGTTTTAAGATCTCGATGGCGGTTTCAACATCCATGGCCGGGCGGTAGGGGCGGTCGGATGTCAAGGCATCGAAAACATCGGCCACGGCCACAATGCGGGCGATCGGCGAAATTTGATCCCCCTTCAAACCCTTGGGGTATCCCCGGCCATCCAACCGCTCGTGATGTTGTGCCAGGGCAGGGAGTTCGTTTTCGAGCAAGCGCACCTGTTGAATGATATTCGCGCCAATGGCAGGGTGTTTCTTAATCTCGCTAAATTCTTCGGGGGTGAGGCGTCCCGGTTTGGTCAAGATCGTGTCTGGAACGCCGATCTTCCCAATATCGTGCAGCAAGGCTCCAATGCGGATGGAGTGCCGCATTTCTGCGGATAGGCCTAATTCATTTGCAATTGCTACGCTATAATCGCTGACACGCTGTGAGTGGCCTTCCGTATAGGGGTCTTTGGCATCGATTGCAGCGACAAGGGCTTTAATCGTATTCAAGAAGAGTTCATCGGCGTTGGCATACAAGCTGGCAATGTGAAGTACCGTAGCAGCTTGTTCGGCGAGTGTGCTCAACAATTGAATGTCGGTATCGTTGAACACGCCTTCAATTTTGTTAATCGCCTCAACACCGCCGATGATGCAGGCTTCTGTAACGCCGCGTTCACGCCCCAGCACCACATTGGGGACACGCAGCGGCACAGCTAAAAGTGATTTCGTTCGAACACCGCTAATTTGGTCAATGCCTTTGTAATGGCGCGGGTCGCCCTCTGCATCTTTAATGCAAACAGCTTCACCCGTGTTAACGACATGCCCGATAATGCCGGTATCGGGGGGAATGCGTAACGGGGGCAAAGATGTCATGTGAACATCTTTGGTGAGGTGCAGCACCAGGTCATTGGTGTCTTGATCGACCAGGAACATCGAGCTGGCTTCGGCGTGCAGCAGATCTCGAGCCTGATCGATGATTAAGTTCAAGATCTGATCGCGGTCCAATGTCGTGCTGATTTTTGCAATGAGATCAATCAAGCCTTGCAACCGCTGGCTGTGTTGCTGACTATTGCGCAACAGCATCGCTTTTTCATATTCCGAAGCCATGCGGTTGCCCAGCAGTTGGATGAGTTGTAAGGGTTGTTGCGTGAAATTGAAAACCTGTACCGCCCCGATTGGTTTGCCCCGTAAGAGCAGCGGGAAAGAGATTGTGTTATTAAGTTTGTTTTCCCCTTCGCCAATTGGCCCGTACCAGCGCGAGTCCGAAGCCAGGTCATCTACAACAATCGCCCCGGCTTGCTGCACTGATGCACCCACAATGCCCTGTGTGGCTCCAATGCGTTTGCCAATTAGTTCTGGGCTTGTTTCGTTCCCGCAAATCAACTGAAAAACGAGTTCGTCGTTCTCTTCATCGAGCAGATACAACGTGCCCGTGCTGGCCCCGCACACCAAAATGATCAGATCCAACATCTCGCGCAACAATTCATCCAATTCGGTATTGCTGGCAATTCGATTGGCGCGTGCCAAAATACGATAAAGCTGAGAAGTCTCATCTGCGGCTCGTAATGGGCCGGTCACGCCATCGATGTTGTTGGGCATCTCATGAATTGGGAGGCAAGGTTGGCTTCATAGCATGCCATTGGGTGGTCGCCTGAAAATGATGCGCCATGTGGAGCAAAATGTTCTCTTTGAACATTGGGCCAAGTAATTGGATCCCAACTGGCAGACCGTTGGCATCGAAGCCCGCCGGAAAAGAAATCCCCGGTATTCCGGCCAGGTTGGCGGGCAGGGTGAAAATATCTTCCAGGTACATCGCCAGTGGATCACCGCGGTGGGCGCCGATTTTGAAAGCCGTTGTTGGCGCAACAGGCGCGGCAATGACATCTACATGTTCAAAGGCCAACTCAAAATCCTGCTGGATCAAAGCGCGCACTTTTTGGGCCTTGCCATAATAGGCATCCTGATAACCGGCGGAAAGAGCATAGGTTCCCAGCATAATTCTGCGTTTGGTTTCACGCCCGAATAACTGCCCGCGGGTGTGTCGATATACTTGACGCAGATTCCCCCCTGCGCTGCGCGGCCCATAGCGCAGCCCATCATAGCGTGCCAGATTAGCTGAGGCCTCGGCAGGAGCAATCAGGTAATATACCGGTACCGCATACTGGGTATGGGGCAGCCGAATGGGGATGATTTCAGCGCCCAGTGACTCAAAAATCTGGATGGCAGAGCGGACTGCTCGCTCAACTTCGCTTTGCAAACCGGGGATGAAATATTCATCGGGGACGCCCACGCGCAGCCCGTGCAGGTCACCAGCTCCCTGTGGTGTGATCTGTTCTCGGGGGCGGTCGGCGCTGGTGGCGTCTTTAGGATCGTGCCCGTGAATCACATTGAAGAGAATTGCAGCATCGGCAGCATTTTGAGCCAGTACTCCTACCGTATCGAGCGAGGAGCCATAAGCAAATAGTCCGTAACGCGAAACGCGCCCGTAGCTGGTCTTCAGACCGGTGATGCCGCAGAAAGATGCCGGCTGGCGCACGCTGCCGCCGGTATCGGTTCCCAGGGCTGCCGGGGCCAGACGCGCTGCCACTGCTGCTGCGCTCCCCCCGCTAGAGCCGCCCGGAACCCGCTCGAAATCCCAGGGGTTGTGAGTAACGCCATAGGCCGAATTCTCGGTCGATGACCCCATCGCAAATTCATCCGTATTGGTTTTGCCAAAAATAATCGCCCCGGCCTTGCGCAAACGCTCGACGACAGCGGCATCGTAGGGGGGGATGAAATTCTCCAAAACGCGCGACCCGGCCGTGCAGGGCAGGCCCTGAACGGCCAATACATCTTTGATGGCGATCGGCACACCCAAGAGAGGCGCGAGAGCGTCACTCCCATCGCCTTGACGATATTTGCTCAACCGGCGATCAGCAGCATCTGCCTGTCGGAGAATATCTTTCGGATTGATGGATAAAAAGGCATGCAATGCCGGTTCAAGGTCTTCGATGCGCTGAAGGTAAGCCTCGCTCAATTCGCGGGCAGAAAAGTCCCCATTTTTAAGGTGGATGATAATTTCGTTAAGGTGGTATTGCGCCAGATCAGACATCATGCGCTGCGCCCCCTACTCAAAAATCGGCGGGACGCGGAACTGACGATCCGCTGCATCCGGGGCGTTTTGGAGCAGTTCGTCCAATGTCAGCCCAGGGCGGGCGTGGTCTTCTCGCAAAGGCGCGCGATCGGGCTGCACGCCGGCATCGACGGGGACGTCACGAGTGTCTACGGTTTGGAGTTGTTCGAAAAATTCCAAAATAGCCGACAATTGCTCTCGGTAACGTGAGATCTCCGCCTTGCTGAGTTCCAGGCGAGCCAGTTCGGCGATATGTTCAACTTGTTCAGTCGTCAGAGTCATAGCGTGATTATAACATCAGGGCCCACACAGTTCGCAAAAATCTGCCAGCTACCACATCTCGGTATACCAGCGTAGATATTCCTCAACATGTTTCGCCCAATAATCCTCTTGATGCGCGCCTTGATACAAGTGCCACTCATGGGGAATATTCTCTTCGGTGAGGATATGCTCCAACTGAATCATATAATGCCGCCAGCCATCGTCTTTCCCGGCGTCGAGATAGATGCGCGGGAGCGACTCGGCGGGGATGTTGTCTAGCCATTCGCGGATGTGGCTGGGGCCATTGGTGACAAACGACGGGGCACTGTGCCCGCCTATTGCGCCGAAGTGCTGCCATTCTGTCAAGCCAAGATACACGGCCCAATTCCCGCCACGTGACAAACCTCCAATAGCGCGGTCGCCGCGCTCCGTAAGGGTTCGGTATTTGGAATCGATATACGGCATTAACTCATCAACCAGCACGCGGCCATATGGGTTCTCAGGGGGCGGGGTGTAATGATCTTGTTCGCCAGGCATGACGACGATCAAGGGGGGGATTTCCTGGCTGGCAATCAATGCGTTGGCGGCCAAGTCAATTCCCAAACGCAGCCATTGATCTTCGGTGTAGGTTTGCCCATGTAACAGGTACAGAGTCGGGTAGTCACGCTCGGGTTGTTGCGTGTAACAGGGGGGGAGATAAACAACAAAATTCAACGGCTTCGATAGCCGCGTACTTTCAACCTGGGCGGCCTCAACACTTCCGCCTTCTGACCAACAGGGCAGAGCAGCAGGTGTATGTGCAGGCGTTAATGAAGGTGAGGGAGTTGGGGAAGATTCGGTGGGCCGCGCAGAAAGTGTAGCCGTAGCCATAATCGGCGTACTCGTCGCTGGAGAAATTGCGGCGGTAAGCGTGACGCGCTCCTGGCTGGTACTGCCCAAAAGGCACGCTCCCAGCCCCAGAGTCAGGATCAAGCTAAGGAGGAGGATCGAACTGCGCTTCAATCTGCTTTTTTTCTTCTTTTTCGGTTATATCGTCTTCGGGAGTTTCGTCGGGCAATTCGGCATCTAGTTCTTCTTCCATGCGGATCTGGCCGCGTAAGAAGGCTCCCTCTTCCGTAGAAAATGCTGTTGTGACAACATCTCCCCAGACGCGGCCCGAACGACGGATTTCCACCTTTTTGGCCGTAATATCGCCGCGCAATGCGCCCGCCACAATGACAATATCGGCGCGCACATGCTCACAAGTCACCCGTCCGCTTTCACCAACAACCAGCATCCCGCGCAAATTAATATCGCCCTCGAATGCCCCCTCAACGCGTACGCCGCCGCTGCCGCTGATCGAACCTTTCCAGGAGATGCCGCTGCCCAACACCGAAGTGACCCGCGTGGTCGGCGCGGGAGCAATTGCAGATACCGTTGCTTCGTCTTTTTTCTTGAACATGAGCGGTAGTTTACCACGAAGCCGGGCAGTCCTGAAGAATTTCTGCGGACTTGCCCGGCGTAGAATTTTTGTAGTGGAAGTGAAATTTAAGGGGTTGGTTGGGGCCCGGGTTGCTCAGTTGGTTGCTCTACAGCTGCTTGTTTGGCAAGTTTGGCTTCCAATTCGGTAATGCGTTTCTTCTGGCTTTTAGCCGCAAGTTGACGTTTGATGCGTGACGGCAGTGATGCTAAGAAATTGATCAATGCTCCGGTAGCGAGAGCCACTAGCAAAATGAGCGCTAGTGAGCCTTGAAATTCCCATACCAAGAAAGAAATCGTGATAATGGTGGCGTTTTGTACTGCAAAGATTACCGCAACAGCAGCAATCAGCAAGGAAAAGACGAGAAATATTTGCATGGGATCCTTCCTTCCTTTCCATGAGAGTGCATCCATTGTATCACTGATTGGAACCCATAAAGCAACCGGCGTTCTGTTCAGAATCCCGGTCACTTTTAGGGGCACGCCAGCATTACCCGGCTGAGACTTACACAGTTCGATGAAAGATATTCCGAAAATAAGGGTGTGTAACCCCTATGGGTTTAATTTGCGCCGGTATCTGTTTCGGGGCGCGGTGATGGTACTGCCAGGATACTGTATCCCGAGTCAACGAAGACCACTTGACCGGTTGTTTTTGCCCCCAGTTCGGAGCATAAATACACCGCTGTGTTGCCAACATCTTCGATGTCGATTTCTTGCTGTAAAGGGGCATATTCGGTAAATTGGCGGTACATGCTTTTGAAACCCGAAACTCCTGCCGCGGCCAGCGTGCGCACCGGCCCTGCAGAAATAGCATTCACGCGGACATTTTGCGGTCCCAGATCGTATGCCAGGTAGCGTGTTGAGGCTTCAAGGGCCGCTTTTGCAACTCCCATGACATTGTAATTAGGCGCCACTTTTTCCCCGCCATAATATGTCAGCGTCAGCAGAGCGCCGCCTGGGCGCAACATGGGCTGGAAGGCTTTCGCTAACGCGGTGAACGAATAGACGCTGATGTCCATTGCCAGACGGAACCCCTCCCTGCTGGTGTTGTAGTATGGCCCTTGCAATTCTTCTCGATTGGCAAACCCGATGGAATGTACCAGGATGTCAATTTCGCCAAAGGTCTCTTGGGCTTTCTGCTGCACTTGGGCAATAGCCTGGTCACTGGCAACATCGCATTCCTCAACAAAAGTTACGCCCAGCGATTCGGCCAGCGGCGTGACGCGCCGCTTTAATGCTTCTCCGGCGTAGCTGAACCCGAGTGTTGCCCCCTGTTGATGAAAAGCCTGAGCAATGCCCCAGGCAATTGAGCGTTTGTTAGCGATTCCAAAAATGAGGGCGGTTTTGCCTTCCAGTAATTTCATAATTACCTCCAAATGGATAAATGTGGAACATCTGTTTAACCCCCATTACCCGCCAGTAGTGACGCAAAAAGGTCGGGTGTTTTGCAGTAGGCACACTGAACAGAGATGCTGCCGGGTTTATTCCGCACAAGTGCGTAAATCCTAGATCAATTTTATTCTTTGAGAAAGCGGGAATCTTTGGCAATGGTTAAACGCAAACCCTCTTCGAGGGAAGTCCGAGGTTGGTAACCGAGTTTGGTTTGCGCCAATGTCAAATCTGCGCACATGCGGTCTACCCCTGAACTGGAGCGTGGATTATAGATAAGTTCTGCATGGCTTTTAGTGATCTTGGCGATCAAATGAGCCAGATCTCGCACGCTGGTTTCTGTGCCACTGCCAACATTGATGACCAGGCCGTCGATTGTTGGCGCGGTCGCGGCGGCGATCATTGCGCGGATGACATCATCCAGATACACATAATCTCGGGTTTGACTGCCTCCACCATGAATCACGATGCTGCCGTTCTTAACCGCATGTCGAATAAAGTTTGGAATGACGGGCGGGTGCGAGGGAGGTAAATGCTGTCCTGGCCCGTAGGCATTAAACACCCGTAGGCTAACGGTTTCAATGCCCCAAAGTTGGCCGATTGTGCGGATATAAAATTCTGAAGAGAGTTTGCTGACCGCATAGGGCGAATCGGGTTGAGGGGTAATGCTCTCTAGTAGCGGCTGATCTTCTTGCCGGCCGTAGATCGCGCCTGAAGAGATAAATACCACCCGGCGCACGCCCACATCCCGCATGGCTTCCATCAGGCTGACCGTCCCCCCGACGTTGACGGCATTGTATTCGCGCGGGTATAAAATCGACTCGGGCACCGATACGCGCGCCGCCAGGTGATAAACACAATCTACATCTTGCAGCAAGGTCCATAACTTAGGGCGGTCATTGACATCTCCGCGTGTAAAATGCACACTTTTATCGAGTACCTGGGGATCCCCCTTAGAAAGATCATCTAAAGCGCGCACCTGGTGTCCATCGCGAACAAGGTGGTTGGCGAGTGCTGAGCCTAAGAATCCGGCAGCTCCGGTAATGAGAAAATTCATGAATGTCGCTTCCTGGGGGTCAAAGGTATGCCGGGATTATAGCATGAGATCCATTGGAAAAGAAATCCTTGGCCAGATCATATGTTCTAACTATAATTTCGGAACCATAAATAGCGTCCGGCGCTGAAAGGTTACAGTCCCATTCCGCGTAGTGGGGGTCGGGCGGGGCTGTATTGTATCAAAGGAATGTTCTTTTTTTAGCACAAACCTCTCGGTATTCGAGTTCTTTGAGAAATGTCGTGAAAATTCTCAGGCAAAATTTGTGGCAGGAATTTTCCTACAACGCGTTATCTTGATGCGGGGCGCTTCTAATATTCAGTTAATGAATATTAGAAAATTACTGATATAATCAATCGCTGTCTGGAGCCACCCTCCAGTAAATTGTTTTTAAGGAGATTCCGATGACCAAAGTTATCATTATTCAGGGTGGCAGTCTTGAAAGCTATTACGAGCAAACACTGGATTATCTTCACCAGAAATATCATTCGTATTCTGGAACATTGCACAACCTGCCTGGAAGTTCACCTTCTCATCACGCCGAAGCAGAAACTGGTTGTTACGAGAGATTGGCTGCCGAAGTTGCCGCAGAAGCGAATATTGATGGCAATATTCCGCTCGGAAAAATTGTGTTGTGAGTTGATCAACACAGTTTTGTTTTTTAACGGTCAGTGATTAAACTGGCCGTTTTTTGTTTTGGGCGTATTAATTGTATACCTTTGGTTGAAAACCATCTTTGTGGGGGGAGCCGTTAAATTCCTTCCTGGTAGTTCTGCTTTCGCAAATGCGCGACGCTAATTCTAATCTGCTGTAATCCAAAACTTATCAAAATCTACATTGCGCAGCCAGATGAGTTTTGGTAGATTTTGGTATCTTCAAAAATTATCGGGAATGCCCCAATAAGGATTCGATTATGCTGCGAAAGCGCATCCAATTAGGCTTACTTCATGTGGCTATTACCATAACGCTAGTTCCGATCAATAGCACGTTGAATCGGGTCATGATTAAAGAGTTGGCGATCTCGGCTACGCTAGTAGCCATGATGGCTTCTTTACCCTATTTGATTTCCCCCATCCAGGTTTATATCGGAACTTTCTCAGACCGCAACCGCATATTGGGGTTACGACGCACACCCTATATTGCCGTTGGGATTGTGCTGTGTGTTGTTGGAGTGATATTTTCGCCATATGCTGCTTTCCAAATTGCAGAAAACTTTTGGATAGGGATATTGATTGGCGTGCTATCGTTTGGGGCATGGGGGATGGGCTATAACTTGGCAGCGGTTTCATATTTGTCGTTGGCATCTGAAATATCTGGTGAGCAAGGGCGTGGTAAGACGATTGCAACGATGTGGTTTATGATGATTGTGGGCATAATCCTCACCGCTGTTGCCCTAAGCCACATGGTTGATCCGTATACCCCTCAAGCGCTAATTTCTGCATTCCGCTGGATTGGTGGAGTAGCTTTCTTGCTGGGTCTTTTTGGTTTGCTGGGTGTTGAGACGCGCGCACATGCAAAATATTCTCCCGCTGATGAGCGCTATTCTTGGTTAACAATGGCGCGCAAAGTGCTGGAAAATCCACAAGCCCGGCATTTTTTCTGGTACCTCATCTTGTTGCTCGTTGCTATTTTAGGCCAGGACATTCTTCTAGAGCCTTTTGCTGGCGAAGCCTTTGATATGGCTGTAAACGAAACCACGCGCATCACATCTATTTGGGGCGTTTTTGTCCTGGTGGCCTTGCTGTTGACAGGTTGGATGGAGACACGCTATGAAAAGCGCCTGCTGGCCGCATGGGGAGGCTGGGGGGTCTTGTGGGGATTTGTGTTTATTACCATGAGTGGGATTATGAAAGCCCCGGCAATATTCTATGCTGGTTTGGTTTTTCTGGGTTTGGGGACCGGGGTTTCCACGGTTTCCAATTTGTCTTTGATGTTAGATATGACCATCAAAGGGCAGGTTGGACTATTTATTGGTGCGTGGGGAATGGCCAACGCGCTCTCGAGGTTGATCGGCTCGATTCTGGGTGGGGTGGCCCGTGATGTTGTCCGCCAGATATCTAACGAACCAGTTTTTGGGTACGTTGTGGTATTTGGCGTTATGGCCGTGTTAGTGTTGATCACCCTGGTGATGCTACGGCGCATTGATGTCAATTCTTTTCGTCAGCAAGCCGAAGAACTTTCGGTAGTGGAGAGAGCTGCGCTGGCAGGGGATTTCTAATGGAGGTTTACATGGCTTCAGAATGGATGAATTTGAGCGAAATTGCAAGAGAACTTGGCGTTCACCCCAGCACAATTCGTAATTGGGCTAACCAGGGACTTATCCCTGTTCACCGTACACCTGGGGGGCATCGACGTTTTCGTCGTGATGAAATTGAGTTATGGGCACAGGCCCATCAGGCCACAACCTCAGATGATGCGCAATTGGTTGTGCATACAGCGCTAAGCCGGATGCGCTTTAAAATTGGGGCCAGCATGATTGATGCTGAACCCTGGTATCAAAAATTAGATGAAAAAGCCCGCCAACAGTACAAACTTAGTGGCCGTTCGTTGTTGCAAGCCCTTAGCGCCTACTTGGCCTCCGAAGGTGACGATGGTGCAGATGCCGAAGCGCGTGCCCTGGGGTATGAATACGCTGTGCGTGCCCGACGCTACGATCTCAACATCATGGACGCCACCCGGGCTTTTCTCTTCTTTCGAACGAGTTTATTAGATGCCATGTACGGCGTTTATGAAGAAGCCTCTGTGCGCTCTCCGCTTGTGTGGAGCAATATGTTCCGCCGCATTACGGCTTTTACGGATCATGTGATGATTACATTGCTCGAAACCTATACCGCCTTCGGGCGCAACAACCATTCGTAGGCTGTGCTTTCTCAAAATGGAATGTGTTGGGGAAAAGTATGAGTTCATCCCATTTACCAGGCCCTTAGGCACGGCTTTCTTAAATTTGTGCTATACCAGAAATTTACCGCAGAGAACGCCGGGTTCGCTGAGTTTTTTAAATTTTTCTCTGCGTTCTTTGCGCTCTCAGCGGTAAAAGCGCTTTTCGTTTCGACTTTAAGAAAGCCCTGGGCCCTTAGGTAATTCTAGCAAGCAATAAGCACTTTTGTGGTAAGATTCCCTCAACTGACATGGAAATTATGCGCTTTTGGCAGGAATGGATTGCGGCATAATTGAAGTGATTTTTGGTTTCTTGAGGTACGAATGGAAGATAAAATTACAATTATCGAAGGCCCCACCCCGACTTTCGAAATAATGCCCGATATTTGGGTACACGGTTTGGTGGAAGGCTCTCTCCAGGCCGATGTAGTCGCGACTCGCTTGCGGACATTTGATGGGTATGGCCTGGTTGAACGTTGTCAGCGCGCTTGGCGCAAGCGCCAGAATATATTTTTAGAATATAAAACCCCTGAAGGATTTCCTGATGAAGTGCCGATTGTTGCTGCGCGTAATTTGACTACGGATGAAGGCGATGTCTTGTTGTTGTGGGTTCGATTTCCCGATGACAGCATCGAAGTCGGCATCGAATACGATGATGACGACGACTTTTTCGAGGAAGACGACGATTGGAATTTTAGCGAGTAGCCCATCGTCATAACCGAGCAATTTGAAACCCGGCCTCAAGACGAGGCCGGGTTTCTCGATACTTAGGAGTGAAACCTACCATGACAGCTTCTTCGACATCCGTTTTTCCCAGTCTGGATCGTAACGTTTTGACTCTCACACTCAACCGGCCTGCGCGTGCCAATGCCTTTAATAATGAAATGACACGGGCTTTGCAGGCAGCATTAAGTGAGGCTGCCCATAACCCTGAAGTTCGCTGCGTAGTTATTGCTGGGGCAGGCAGCGTTTTCAGCGCAGGGCAAGATTTGGCCGAAATGGAGCATGCCGGTTCAATCTCTTATCGGGCGCATTTGCAGCAAACTTACAACCCCCTGATCTTGCAATTACGCCGAATTGAGAAACCAATTTTAGCAGTGCTTAAAGGCGCTGTTGCCGGAGCCTCCCTGGGGATTGCCCTGGCCTGTGATATGCGGATTGCAGCCTCTGAAACAAAATTCTCTGTGGGGTTCTTAGGGGTTGGGCTGGCGCCCGATTCGGCGGTTTCATTGTTGTTGCCGGCCGTGGTTGGTTTGGGCCTGGCTAGCGAGTTGACTTTTTTGAACACACCCTTCGATGTGCAGCAAGCCCTGGCTTGGGGATTGGTTAACCGGGTTGTCCCGCTTGATGCCCTCGATTCACAGGCTGCCGAATGGGCGGCTCAATTAGCGCAAGGCCCTTTGAGAGCGATTGGGCTGGCAAAAAGAGCTTTCAACCGCGCCGTGCTGCCGAATCTTGAAAACGTGCTGGATTACGAAGCCCACCTGCAAAATATAGCCCAACATGGCGCCGAACATGCTGAGGGGGTGCGCGCCTTTTTAGAGAAACGCCCGCCTCGCTTCCACCCCGACATAGCGTAATTAATGTAGAACCTACGCAGTTCGATGGAAGATAATAAGAAAATAGGTGTGTGGAGTGCTTCGCACCCATACACCTATTTTCTTATTACTGCAAAAAATTTATAGGCGTTAAAGCTGACTCATCAGGTACAGCGCGCCAATAGCCAGGAAAATGAAGAACCCCCCGACAATGGCAATGGCCTGGTAAAAATCGCTCGAATCGCGCCGGTCGGTGATAATCATCACCGGGCGAATCACCCTGACCTCCAGAAGCGGGCCTCCCTGCCAGGCAAAAAGAATCCCTCCCAGCACCCCCCCCACAAATCCCCAGTTATCTACATTTGGAGCCATCCCCAATGCAAAGTTAATCGCCGCAATGACGACGATCATCGTCAGCGTAGAATTGCTGATGCGCTTTCCGAAAATTTCGCGGTTGAAGTAAATGAATATGCCGTACGCACCGAGTAAGCCAAAAATTGCCGGGGATGAGCCGATGGAAGCTTCCTGCGTGAACATCATTGAAAATACATTGCCCGCAAAGCCGCTAATGAGGTAGGTAGCCAGCATTCGCCAGGGCCCAAAATATTGCTCAATGCGTGAACCAAGCGCATACAGTGCGTACATATTGAAGGCAATATGAATCAGCGATGCGTGGAGCAAGATGGGCGTAATCAACCGCCAGACCTGCCCGGAGACAATCAGGGCGTTATCTTTGGCGCCCAGCGCTACGGGGAGATCGTATTCGAGTATGGTTTGTGAGACCAATTGCAGGAGGAATACCGCAATGGTAATGCCCATGAGGAGATAGGTCATGAGCGGTTTTTGAGTACTGCGAGACGATGGAGCAGGATAGACTTCTCCATCGTTGGGCGGAACGCCCTGCGAACCTGGCAACGGGTTGGGTTCCCGCGGGTCTTCTGAGGGTAGGTTTTGAAGATTGTGGTTGTTCACAGGCTGACCTTTCGGTGAGTCACACGATGATGTTCAGCGTGAATAATCGCGGCGATGATTTCGATGGTCTCTTGAAGTTCGTTCTCACGGTTGATGACCACATAGTCGAAGAGCTGCACGCTTTTTAGTTCTTCTTGCACATTGGTGATGCGCACTTGGAGTTCTTCGGGGTCTTCTGTTTTGCGAGCTTTTAGGCGATCGATCAGTTCTTGCTCATCCGCAGTTGTCAGGAATATCAGCAGCGCTTCGGGATAGAGTTTGCGAATAGTGGCCGCGCCTTGCACATCCAGGCGCATGACCACATCTTTGCCTGATGCAAAGGCTTGCCGTACCTGGTCTTTTGGCACTCCCTTGAAATCGCTATAAACCGGCGCGTATTCGAGCAGTTCGTCTTGCGCGACCATGCGTTTGAATTCTTCCATCGTAATGAAAAAATAATCCACGCCGTGCGTCTCATCAGCACGCGGTGGACGCGTGTTGACAGTGACCACAAAGTGGAAGGGCAGCCCGTGATTTTTCATCTGCTCGACAACCGTGTCTTTGCCGACACCAGAAGGCCCAGAGATCACGATCAATAAAGGTTCGGGGTTGTGGAGTTGAAAAGAAGGTGTTTTATGAGTCATGGCTATCTTTACCCGCCCGCATTATAATATGGATCAGACAATCGTTGGAGGTGTTTATGCCAGCTTATGAGTATCGCTGCTTAGATTGTAAACGACGTTTCGAAATTTTTATGTCCTATGCCGAATACGGCGAACGACAAGTAACATGTACACATTGTGCCAGTAAAAATATCCGCCGTCGGATTGGTCGGATCCGAATCGCCAAATCGGAGGATCAGCACTTTGAAGATTTTTCTGATCCCGCGGCTTTAGACGGATTGGAGGATGATCCGCGTGCCTTGGGGCAAATGATGCGTAAGATGGGCAGCGAAATGGGGGAGGAGTTGCCGCCTGAATTTGATGAGGTCGTTGACCGGTTAGAGAAAGGTCAAAGCCCTGATGAGATTGAAAAAGCCTTGCCAGATCTAGCCGACGATGGGGGCATGAGCGATTTTGGCGACGATTTCTAGCCAAAAGGAAAAATCGGCTTCTTGACGAAGCCGATTTTTTGTTGTCTACCAGCCGACTGGATCGGGGAGATAATTGGCCGCATTTCCCCAATCGGTAAAATAGACGCCCTCTGTGGTTTCACCGGCAATCACGCTGACATCCGCAGGGTAGCTACTGGCCCGTCCGTCCTGCGCATAGGCGATAAGGGTGTATTTCCCTGGGGGCAGACCGGGTAAAAGATAAGTAAATGAATTTTCCGATGTTTTCAAGAAATACCACAGCCCGCTCTCCTGGCTATAAGCCACGATGTGGAGCGGTGGAATCGCTTCATCCGGGAAGCTGATTGTGCCGGACACTTCGCCTGTGGTGGCGATAGGTTCCAGCGGCGGAATGGAAACATCAACGGTGTAGGCTGTCTCTGTATCAATCACCGAGCGGACGGAAATGTAATAATCCTGGCTGGCGTGGAGCAATCCGCTCCAGTCGGTGAGGTTATTAATGTCCGATTTTAAGACTTTGCCATCCGCGCCTACAACGGCAATTGTCACCGCGCCTGGTGGGTAGATATGTGTGTGGATCTCTCGTTCGGCCTCGCCAAACAGCACAAAGCGGTGGACATTGTTCGGGAGCAAACTCCCCTCCAATTGAATTTCGGTACTCCCCTCGCGGAATTCCACACGTTGTAGTTCAGAAACCTGGGGGATGAATTCAGGCAAATTACCTTGTGCGCAAATCAGCGTCGCGCTGATGAGACGCTGTTCTGGCTGCAAATTGGGCCAGCAAAAAGCAATCGTCGCGTATTCTGAACATAGGGCGTCGTCAACGGCTTGGATGTGAGTCCAGAGTTTGCATAGGCCGTTGTCGTTGCGAAAGCCTCTAATTTCGGTGCCGGGACCAATTGCCATATATTGCACGTCTTCTTGCCAGCCCTGCGCTTGAAGAGCCTCTTGAATGGGGAGTTGTACGTCCGTTGAGTGTTCGAAATCTACCCCGCTGGCGATGATTTTGATCTGGCAGCCCGTTCCACTGAGTTGATTAAACTCATCCTCGATGGGAGCCTGATTTTGTTCACCGGGCACAGCCAAATTTTGGCTGATGGCTGTCATTAAGTTGGTGCAGGTTTCTGGATCGATGGGCTGTAGATTGTCCCCGGACAGGGTGGGCGTTTCAGCAGCTTTGGTCTCTGCGATGGGTTGCAGCTCATTTTGCGCGGCAAAAGCAGTTTGCGTCAGCGCAACGGCGATGGCAATTTCCTCCTCGATAGTTGCGTCCGAGCCGTTGCCGAACTTGCAAGCCGTTACCCCAACCGTAAACATGCTGATGATGAGAAAGATGAATGTAATTTTGCGCATCATGGCAATTCCCTCGCTTGGTATTTTATGTGGAAAAAGCCAGAATACCGCGCCGCTTGCGGCGGGGGTCTTCATTGGCGCAAGTATTCTGAAACGATCTGACGGATTTGTGTTTGTACGCGCACAGGGGATTGCCCGCCATCAACGATCACCCAGCGTTGTGGTTCCTCTTGCGCTAATTGATGATACCCGTTCCGCACACGTTGATGGAACTCTACCTCATAGGCATCCAGGCGGTTCCATTCCTGGCCTGTTTTGCGGCTGAGGCCGGTTTCAACGTCAATATCCAATAACAGGGTCAAGTTTGGCGTTAACCCCACTGTGGCGTAGGCCACCAGACGGCGTACGTCGGCTAAATGTTGTTGATGCCCGTAACCTTGATAAGCGATCGTCGAGTCGGCGTAGCGGTCGCAGAGCACAATCCATCCAGCTTCAAGTTTGGGGCGGATAAGTTGCTCGACAATCTGTGCCCGCGCTGCCTGATACAAGAGCGTTTCGGTACGGGGGTGCATTTCATCGTTTTCAAGATCATGAATGATGGCCCGAATCTGTTCGCTAATGGGGGTGCCACCCGGTTCGCGGGTTGTAATGACCCGGTGGCCGGAATGCTGCAGATAGTCGGCGAGTAAAGGAATTTGGGTGGACTTGCCACTGCCCTCAGGGCCTTCGAAGGTGATAAACATTTTAGGTCGAGTTCGCCTAATTAGTCGGATGATCTGTTGTTATTCGCGATAAATCCGCACCCGGCGATGGGGTTCTTTGCCATGGGAATACGAAAGCAGGTTGGCTTGGCGCGCCATCTGATGTTGCAACCGCCGGATGTAGGAAGAAGCCGGGTCTAACTCGACCCAGCGTTCACCATCCAAAACGGTTTTGATGGCTTGCTGAGTGTGCAGCAAGGTTTCTTCTTCGTCGGGCCTGGCTGTGCGGCCAGGAGCCAAATTGAACAACCCGCTTAGAAAGCGCATCAATTGGGTGCGCGTATCTGAGCGCAGCACATAAATGGGAATGCCCAGGTTCTCGGCCTCGATGATAGCCTGATTGCGTTTGCGGAAGTGATGTCGCAGCGTGACGACGGCCTGCGCCTGATGCAGGTCGGTTTCGGCCTGAATAGGCACATTCAATTGCCGGGCAGCTTGCCGTAATCGATTGCGGGCAACGCCATATGAAAAAATGCGGATTTCTTGAAGTTTTTCGCGCTGCTGTGGGGCAATCTCCAATGGCGCTGCTGTCGCTTTGAAACCTTCTCGTTCGTAATGGTTTTCGCTTTGCCGCTTCATGCCTCCGGCAGTTTGATGCCTGCGGATGCCCGGACTGCCTTTCCTGATGCTGATTTCGCCATTTTCATCACGCGAGCGAATTTCCGGCTCTTGCGGGTGACCCCGCAACAGTGCGTCTACGGCGGTGGCAACATCCAGGTGAATCGCCAGGCGGTCGCGTGTCTGAATTTCGATGAGCACATCGAAAGTGGGCGGTGAGCGTCGTTCTAGAACAGTCTTCTGCGTGCCGCGCCGCCGGGCTTCTTCGTCGGAAAGGGTGACCGATTCGATCCCGCCGATCAGGTCGGATAGAGTGGGGTTGAGTAGTAGATTTTCCAATGAATTGCCATGAGCGGTGCCAATCAATTGTACGCCGCGCTCGGCGATGGTGCGGGCGGCCAGGGCTTCGAGTTCGCGCCCGATTTCATCAATGACGATCACCTCGGGGTTGTGATTTTCCACCGCTTCGATCATCACTTCGTGCTGCAGAGATGGTTTGGCAACTTGCATCCGCCGGGCGCGCCCCACCGCCGGGTGGGGGACATCCCCATCCCCGCCGATCTCATTGGATGTATCGACAATCACTACTCGTTTGGCATCCGCCAAAATACGGGCTGCCTCGCGCAGCATGGTGGTTTTCCCCACCCCGGGACGCCCCAAAATCAGCAGGCTTTTATTATCTTCGATCAAGTCCTTGATAATTTCGGTCGTTCCATAAACAGCCCGACCGACCCGGCACGTTAACCCCACAACGTCGCCGCGGCGGTTGCGGATGGCCGAAATGCGGTGCAGAGTACGTTCCATGCCAGCGCGGTTGTCGTCATCGAAATCCCCGATGCGCGCATTGACGTAATCAATTGCCGGGCGACTGATTTCTTCTTCCGACAGCACTACCTCGCCTTTTAGAAAGCGCGCAGTGGGAACACGTCCCAAATCTAAGACGACTTCTAATAGGTTGCTGCTGTCGTTGGCGGCGCGAATAGCCTGGGCGATATTCTTGGGGAGGACGCCCAGCAGAGCGTCGAGATCGTCAGTGATATTATTCGAGTTCATAGCTCAACCATTGCGCCTGGATTGCGCCAGCGGTGGCGCTTCGGGCTGCCCTTCGATGGCCGGGAGTTTAAAGGTTTCGCGTAATTTTTGCTGCACTGCCAGGCGCTTGACCATGACTACCTGCTCAGGGCCGGGGATGCCTCCGAGGGCTTCGAGGGCCGGTTCCAGGTGGGGTTGGTAGGCGCGTACGCAAATGTGGATGGGACGTGTTCGTCGATCAGGAATGCTCTGGAGCAAATTGATCAATGCCTGTTCTCCGTCGCTTATTGCTGGGCTGATATAGGGTTTTACCCAAATACCATTGCGCCCATATTTAACTTCGGCATAGCCATGCAATTCCGCTTTGGCGTAATATACTAACCCAAACAAGGGAGTTGCTCCTGGTGGTTCAATGTGCAGGATATATTCCGGCACGGCTTGTCGGTAGAGTGCCCGCGCGGCGAGTAGATCGCTGTGGTGAGCGAGCCGCCAGGGGTTTGAGTGCTTTGTCGCTGCCGATGTTTCCCAACGCCAGACGCGCTGACGAGTATAGGCTGCAAAGCCGGATTTTCGTAGAACTTCATAAATTCTTGCCCCGCTTTCGGCTTCGGCAATGAGATAGTAAGCTCCGTGTTCTCCGGATTGTCTGGCGAGTTCGTCTAGTAACTTGTGGATACCTGGTGAGTTACCCAAGTCGCGGGGGGCAATGAACGTGATCCGCGCCGATGGCGATGTGGGCGGGTGATGGCTTTGCCCAAGTAATGCATGCGCATCGCCGTCCTGTTGGCAAATCCAGCTGATCAGGCCGGTAGAAGTCAGGCTGGCAAGCAGGGCACTAGGGAAGAGTGAGCCGCGTGTCACCGCCAGGGCGCTGTCTAGATAAATGCCCTCATGGCGGTAGCGATAAAGTGTTAGCGCATCATGCCAGCTAAGTGGACGATTCATGGGTTTTGCATGGATGATGCCATTGCCAGAAAGTAGCGATGGAAACGGTCATCGGGTGTCAACTCAGGGTGGAATACTGTTGCCAGCCAGCGCCCCTGACGCGCTGCTACAATGCGACCGTCGGACAGGCAGGCGACTGTTTGCGCATCACCCCGAACCGATTCGATCAGCGGGGCGCGAATAAAAATAGCCCGGTATGCCGCTCCACTGGGATCTACTTCGCTTAGTGCGGGGACATCTAACTCGACTTCGAAGCTGTCCACCTGACGCCCAAAGGCATTCCGTTCAACGGTGATGTCCATCAATTCCAGCAAGGGTTGATCGCGGCGGGCATCTTTTGAGAGAAATATTGCTCCCGCACAGGTTCCCCATATGGCGTTTTGACGTCCGAATTCTCGCAGCGGCTCCATCAGGTTGTAGGCAATGGCTAATTTGCCAATGGTGGTGGATTCGCCGCCGGGAATGATGAGGCCATCCAGATGATTTAAATGTTGCGGGAGGCGCACTTCGCGCGTGTTGACACCAATGCCCTGGAGCAGGGTAATATGTTCGGCAAAATCACCTTGTAAAGCTAGTACACCAATGTTCATATTGTAGATGGAAGATAAAGAACGGAAGACCGGGGAATTTTATAATCCCCAGTCTTCTATTGTTGGGTTGATTTACCAGCCTCGTTGGGCAATTAGTTCACTCTGGGGGATGTCGGTTACTTGCCGCCCGACCATGGGTTCACCCAAATCGCGGCTGACCTCGGCCAGAATAGCGGCATCGGTGTAATGGGTCGTGGCCTTGACAATCGCTTCGGCGCGTTTGGCCGGATCGCCAGATTTGAAGATCCCAGAGCCGACAAAGACGCCGTCAACGCCAAGTTGCATCATCAAGGCCGCGTCGGCGGGGGTGGCAATGCCTCCGGCGGCAAAGTTGACCACCGGCATGCGGCCCAACTCTTTGGTCTCTTTGACAATTTCAAACGGCGCGCCGATGTTTTTTGCAAAGGCCATTAATTCTTCGTCGGGCATATTTTGCAGGCGGCGAATCTCGCCTAATACGGTACGGGCATGGCGCACAGCTTCGACCACATCACCGGTGCCGGCTTCGCCCTTGGTGCGGATCATCGCCGCGCCCTCCCCGATGCGGCGCAAAGCTTCACCTAGATTTCGGCAGCCACACACAAAGGGAATCTTGAAGTCGTGCTTGTAAATATGATGCTCTTCATCGGCGGGAGTCAACACTTCGGATTCATCAATATAATCCACACCCAGCGATTCTATAATCTGCGCTTCGACGAAATGCCCAATGCGCACTTTTGCCATCACCGGGATCGAGACCGCCTCCATGATTTCCAGAATCATGCCAGGGTCGCTCATGCGGGCCACACCACCATCAGCACGGATGTCGGCGGGAACGCGCTCTAACGCCATAACTGCCACAGCTCCGGCATCTTCGGCGATGCGGGCATGATCGGCATTGACCACATCCATAATCACACCGCCCTTGAGCATTTGGGCTAAGCCCTTCTTTACCGCGAAGGTACCAACTTGTTTTTCCATTTCTTCCTTCCTGATAGGTCCTTTCAGCACTTAAATGTAAGGCAATTTTTAAGTGCTGCGAAAATAGTACATAACTCTGCCTCTCTGGCGAGAGGCATCAGCAGTAAATGAAATGTGTTTGTCGGTTTGATTCTACCATGCCGCCATATCACTCGCAATTGGGACGCGTTTGCTCGAAAACATTAGAAATACCGGATCTGGGGTGATTTCTTCATCGGTCGAAGAAAATATGAAGTTGCTACAAGTGTATGCGGGAGAATAGAAAAAATGGGATCGCGCGCAAAAATACCTTGAATGCGCAAGGCTCTGCGGATCTTCGGATGGCGAGGGGCCTTAGTGCGGTTCGACGGTGAAGCGAATGGCGGTGCGCACCTTACCGTCGATTTCAACATCGACAAAACAAGGAATGCACACAATATTGAAGCCGTCTTCGTCCAGATACCCTTTGGCGAGAGCCAGCGCTTTTACGGCTTGATTAACGGCGCTGGCCCCAATGGCCTGCACTTCGGCGCGCTGGTGTTCTCTGAAGACACCCGCGATTGCCCCGGCTACAGCAGACGTTCGTGAGTTTGCTGCAACCTTGATGGTGTCAATGTGACCGTTGGCGGTGTTCACTGTTTCCATTTTGTTTCCTTTGCACTGCTGCGAATAAGGTCACTTGGTTTTATTGTATAGGAATTTTGCCTTAGAATCAAGCATTCAGAATTCCCACTTTATTGCTCTAATTTGATCGAATGGATATTTGCACAGTCTCCCGGAAGAATATGCCCCAATATGGGCTTGAACTTCGATGATGGAGAGGCATTTGTTTTAGGGTAATAGTTTGATCTCACTCCAGGGCCAGTATACCAGCCAGGCCCGCCGCGTGACGGCCTCCAGAGGAACCGGCCCGATGGCGCGCGAATCTCTTGAAGTTTCGCGGTTATCCCCCAAGATAAAAACATAGCCATCAGGAACCACTGAGGGCGCGGAATAGGGGCCGCCGAAATGGGTTACCCAGGGTTCGGTGAGCATCTCGCCGTTGATATAGGTGTGACCATTACGTACTTCGATCATTTCACCGGGTAGTCCAAGTACACGCTTAATTAAGCCCGCCTCTTGATTGGGCAAATTGGCAACGACAACATCGCCACGGCGGGGTGTGCGAAAGCGGTAAGAAATTTTTTCGGTCATTACCCGGTAGCCAACATACATATTTGGCTCCATGCTGGAACTGGCTTCGATGGCAACGGCTTCGGCAACATAGACGTTGATGAAGAAGGCAATGATTAACGCCGGGATGATGACGCTGAGCGTTTCGCGCACCAGCATAAACAGGGGGGCGAAAATTCGCGGTTGAGGTTGAGGATCTGGCGAAGGTTGCATACTTAAGTCCAAATCTTAAATGTCAATACCCTGCCCCGGTCGGTATATTTCGAGATCCGAGATTTCCATGAAACGGTCGGGGCTTGTCAGGGGCGTGAAGCCGAATTGTTCGTACAACCCATGCGCGTCGCGGGTTGCCAGCATCCAGCGGCGCAGGCGTCTCGACTGCAGGCTTCGGCAGGCTCAGCCCTCCGCTCGACGCGAAACCTGGAGTTTATTCGGCATTATTAAGTGTGCCCATTCGCCGTCTTTTCCTCCACCGATTGCCAAAATTAGGGTACACTTTGGGGGGTAAATCTCTTCCTTATTTTCGGATTGCCTTCCTGACATTTTTTGTTGTAGGACGCTGATTTACGCAGATTGATAAGATTTTTCGTTTGCCTCTTCTTGTTGCCAGCTTTATCCGCGAAAATCAGCGTTCATCTGCGTCCTGTTTCGAACATAATCAAGTGGTTAGTTTTAGGAGAGACCCTATGGAACCTGCCCAATATCGCGATCTGAATACTTCGACCCGCATTCTCTTAGGCCCCGGCCCCAGCATGGTTCCGCCGCGTGTGTTACGGGCTATGGCCCAGCCGCCGGTTGGTTATCTTGACCCGCAGATCATCGCCGTGATGGGCGAGGTGAAAGAACTGCTGCGCTACACCTTTAAAACAGAAAACCAGCTCACCTTTCCGGTTTCCGGCACTGGAACGGCCGGGATGGAAACCGCCATTGCGAATTTTGTCGAGCCGGGTGATGGGGTGCTGTGCGCTGTCAACGGTTTTTTTGGCGACCGGCTGGCCGATATGGCAGTCCGATATGGCGGGCAAGTCGCCCGCCTGGAGCGCCCCTGGGGTGAGATTTTCACCCCCGAGGATTTTGACGCCGCCCTTTCCAGCGGGGATTTCAAACTGGTCACACTGGTGCATGGAGAGACTTCAACCGGAACGGTGCAAACGCATGTCGCCGAGATCGCTGATGTCGTCCACCGTCATAGCGCCTTGTTGATTCTCGATACGGTAGCCTCCCTGGGAGGCGTGCCTGTGGACGTGGATGGTTGGGATGTGGATATTTGTTACAGCGGTTCGCAAAAATGTCTTTCGGCCCCGCCGGGCTTAGCGCCTTTTACCGCCGGCGCCCGCGCCATGCAGGTATTTGAGCAGCGAAAAAGCCGCGTGACCAACTGGTATCTGGATCTGGTAGGGTTATCGCAATACTGGGGGCAGCCGCCGAAATACCACCACACCGGGCCGATCAATATGTTCTATGCGCTGCGCGAGGCCTTGCGCTTAGTGGCCGAAGAAGGCCTGGACG
Source organism: uncultured Anaerolineales bacterium (assembly GCA_964344175.1). Taxonomy (GTDB): domain Bacteria; phylum Chloroflexota; class Anaerolineae; order Anaerolineales; family UBA11858; genus NIOZ-UU35. Next base: position 15,330 of record CAYFMI010000035.1, on the reverse strand, counting down.
CGCGCTGGGCGCGCCACCGCGCCATTGCAGAAACCTTATGGCACGGCCTCGCGCAATTGGGGCTGCCACCGCGCGTCCCCGCCGAATGCCGCCTGCCAACCCTGACCACGCCTCGACTGCCAGAAAGCCTCGACGAAGCCGATATCCGCCGCCGATTGCTCGAGGAGTACAGCCTCGAAATTGCCGGAGGCTTTGGCCCGCTGGCCGGGCAGATCTGGCGCATCGGGTTGATGGGATATAGCTGCCGCCGCGAGAACGTCACCCTGCTGTTGGCTGCGCTGGGTGAGATGTTGTAAAATTCGATCAACCGCAAACCGTTTGCCGGTTTAATCTGATTTTTGGATTTTCCCTTATGTCACGCTGGATTGGTTTCATCATCACCATATTGCTGGGGATCGGCCTGGGCCTGTTCTATGGCTGGGTAGTTAACCCTGTAGAATATGTGGATACTACCCCCGCCAGCCTGCGCAGCGATTACCAGGCCGATTATGTGTTGATGGTGGCCGAAATCTATCAGGCGGAGGGGGATCCGGCTCTGGCGGCGGGGCGTTTGGCCTTTTTAGGGGGAGTCTCACCTTTGGAGGCGATAACGACAGCCCTGCAATTTGGCGAAGAGCACGGATACACGCAGACCGATCTTGGCAAATTAGATGATGTATACGACGGCCTGCTGGCCTGGATGGATGCCGCCCCATGAGAGAGCGCCGTGGACCCTGGTATCTGCTCACCGGGTTAATTCTGGGAGTCGTGATCGGTTTGGCGATCTCTTGGGGTGTATCCCCTGGTGAGGCAGCCAACGCTTTCCCAGACACCTTACGCGCCGATTATAAGGACGCCTACCGCGCCTTAATTGCCCTGGCTTACGATTCCAGCGGCGATCTCACCCGTGCAGAAGCGCGGCTGGCCTTACTCAATGAAAGCGATGCCGCAGTTATTCTGGCAGCGCAGAGCCAGCGTTATTTGGCGGAGGGATATTCGTATACCGAAGCGTTGGCGCTGGCACGTCTATCCTCCGCATTAGGCGAAGCGCCTGCTCCCGCGCCGCGCACCTCCACCCCCACGCAAACCCCCCTCGGAGAGATCTCGCCGGAGGAGATTATTCCCTCAGAGACAGAAACGGCCAGCAACGAGGCAACCCCCGCCGAGGGCGTTGTTGAAAGCCCCTCCACCGAGGAGCCAGCCATCACCCCAACGCCGACCCTCTCGCGCACACCTATCCCCACTTTCACACCCTTACCTACCTTCACCCTGACGCCGACCTTGTCCCCGCCCTATGTGCTGGGGACGCAATCGCTGGTATGTGAACCGGCGCTGGGGGATGCGCTGATCCAACTGGTGGTGACCAATGTGGCCGGTGAAGGTGTACCCGGTGTCGAGGTCGTTGTGCAGTGGGAGGGCAATGAGGAGCATTTTTACACCGGCCTGAAGCCTGAGATGGGCCTGGGATATGCCGATTTCGAAATGGCCCCAGAGGTCAATTACACGCTTTATATTGCCGATGGGGGAGAAGTTGTGCCGCTCTTTGTGCCAGAGTGCTCTGATGCTGGAGACGGGCGTTACTGGGGCGGCTGGCGGCTGGTTTTCACGCACCCTTAGCAGGTAATTTCTATGAATAAAAATAACGCCATTTTTTGGATTCTGGCGCTGGCGCTGGTTGGGCTGGCGGCGGTTTTGATTTGGGGGCTTGCCCCCCGGCTGGCAGCTTCGGAAACTGAGCAATCTCCCGGCAGCGGGTTGGGCTTTGGTTCCGATGCCGTCAAAGCGGAGATTGTGGCCGTGATCGATGAAGGCACCGTGCAGTTGGGGACGGTGGAGCAGACGTATCAAACACTGCGAATTGAAATACTGGATGGCGAGTGGGCCGGCACGCAGATGGAAGTGGATTATGGCAAACGCCAAACGCGCCCCGATGGATTGAACCTGGATGTTGGGGATCAAGTAATTGTTTCGATTGGCAAGAATCAAGAAGGTTTTCTGAACGCCTTCTTTTTGGATTTTGTTCGCACGCGCCCGATGTTGTGGCTGTTTGCCACATTTGTTGTTTTCAGCGTGCTGATCAGCGGCTGGAAGGGGGTGCGCGGTTTAGCAGGCATGGCAATCAGTTTGGGCGTGATCCTGTTTTATATCATCCCGCAAATATTACAGGGCCGCGACCCGGTGTGGGTCAGCGTCAGCGGCGCTTTCTTCTTACTGGCGGTGACCTTGTATCTGGTGTACGGCTGGACGTTGAAGACGCACGCTGCTGTCTTAGGTACTTTCATTTCGTTATTGCTAACGGCTTTGCTGGCCGGTTTCTTTGTAGATTTGACGCGCCTGACCGGGTTTGGCAGCGAGGATGCGTTGTTTTTGGTGCAGCAGGCCGAAGTGCAGCTGAATTTACGCGGATTGGTGCTGGGCGGCATGTTGATTGGCGCGTTGGGTGTGCTGGATGACCTAGTGATTACCCAGGCTTCGGTAGTCTTTGAATTGCATGGGCTGAATCCGGCGATGAAGTTGCGCGAGTTATACCGCAGGGCAATGCGCGTCGGCCAGGATCATGTGGCTGCAACGGTCAACACGCTGGTGCTGGCCTATGCCGGGGCGGCCTTACCGATGCTGTTGTTGTTCTCACTCTCAGGGGAGCAAATTAGTTATTTGCTTAATTTAGAATATGTTGCCGAAGAAGTCGTGCGTACGCTCGTGGGATCTTTGGGGTTAATTGCTGCCGTGCCGTTGACCACGCTGCTGGCGTGTGCCGTGGCGCTTTATCATCATCGCCTGGGGCCGATCCGTCGTTACCTGGGGCCTGAGACGAGCGGCAAGGGGCACGGTCATAGCCATTAAACTGGCGTGGCATTCTCATAGTTCTGCCCCAATTTGTTTGCCGTAAGCGATTACGCTATGATACACTACATTTATCGCACTTTTTTGGAGTTAGGTGTTACGCACTTACACAGGGGAAGCCCGGAAATAGGGGTGTGTGGGGCGCGAAGCGCCCCACACACCCCTATTTCCGGAATATCTTTCATCGAACTGCGTAAGTCCTAGGAGCATTAAATGTTACCTGCCATACTTACCTCAGCGGCGTATGTGGCCTTTCAGATGATGGCCGATATCGCCAGCCTGCGCATTGTGATGATTGCCGGATTTTCGATTGATGCCGGCACATTTGTTTATCCCTTTACTTTTACCCTGCGCGACCTGGTGCATAAAACCGCCGGGATCAAAGCCGCCCGTGCCCTGATTATGGCTGCCGCAGCCATTAACCTGCTAATGGCCGGGCTGTTTTGGCTGACGTCCATTTTGCCTGCGGATATGGCAGTGGGGCCACAGAAGGAATTTGGCATGGTGCTGGCCCCAGTCTGGCGAATTGTCTTCGCCTCGATTATCGCCGAAGTGGTATCAGAACTGATCGACACCGAAGGGTATCGCCTGTGGGTCGAAAAAGTCACCCACCGTTATCAGTGGGCGCGTGTGTTGGTCAGCAACAGCCTGAGTATTCCGGTAGACAGCCTGATCTTCGTTTGGATTGCCTTTGGAGGGGTGATGCCCTCAGCAGTGGTGTGGTCGATCTTTTTGAGCAATATCATCATCAAGGGGCTGACAACGCTCATCAGTCTTCCGGGCATCTATCTGGTGAAGGAAAATTCATAACGGCTCAGGCTGACCCTTTCACGGCCTATTCTCACTGAAGTCAGGAGTTCAATAATGATCCCCATTCGCGACGAAATCCCCACCCGCCGCATCCCGGTAATCAATTATTTGCTGATTGCCTTGAATGTATTTGTGTATCTGTTTCAGAGTATGCTAGGGCCAAACGACCAGGCCCTGGTCTACGAGTTTGCCCTGATCCCCTTTTCGTTCACGTCCGGACTCAGTTTAGGGGACATTACAGATCTGTTTACCAGTATGTTCATGCACGCCGGGTTGGCGCATATCGGCGGCAATATGCTCTATTTGTGGATTTTCGGGGACAATGTAGAGGACCGTATGGGACGCGGGCGTTATTTGTTCTTCTATCTCATCGGGGGATTGGCGGCTTCACTGCTGCATATTTTCACCAACCCCGCTTCGCAGATCCCCACGGTGGGAGCCAGTGGCGCCATCGCGGCGGTGCTGGGCGCCTACCTGGTGCTGTATCCACAAAGCCGGGTGCTGACTCTTGTCCCCCTGGGATTTTTTATCCGTCTGACCATGCTGCCCGCCTCGATTGTGCTCGGCCTGTGGTTCGTGTTGCAATTCTTCTCCGGGGTGATGTCGCTAGGCGGGCCGGATGTGGGCGGGGTGGCCTTCTGGGCGCATATCGGGGGCTTTGTAACGGGCGTGGTACTGGCGAAATTATTTGCTCGGCGGCAGGAGCCGGAGCGAATTCCCTATTGGTAAACGGATTAGATAGAAAGAAACTGTAGGGCGAATTTGCCCGGTTATCGGTTTCATCACCTTTCTATCCAGGCTTCGACGGCCCCAAGGCGGGTGCAGATGCGGCTCCCGGCCTGATTGCCGGAGGAGCAGGCTTCAACACTATCTGCGCCGCGGCTCAGGGCGGCAACAAACCCGGCGGCAAAGGCATCTCCTGCGCCGGTGGTGTCCACTACGTCTACTTTGGGGGCGGGAATCTGCCTGGAAATCGAATCGGCTGCGAGCCAGCATCCGTTTTCACCAAGTTTTATGATAACCCCCCGCGCGCCGCGATCCTTGAAAGCCCGCGCAGCCCGCACCGGGTCGCGTTCGTCCACCAGACGGAAAGCCTCATAATCATTACACATAAAATAATCTACATGTGGCAGCGCAGACCAAAGGGCGGCGCGCAAGTTGGGGTCGTCCATGCGGGATGTGAAAACCACGTCCAGGCTGGTGGTGATGCCTAAGGTACGCAATTCGGCCAGCTTTTCGGCGACCGCGGCCAAGAGATTGGGCAGCACGAAGAATCCGGCAATGTGAAAGAAACGTCCCCCGGCGGCGGCAATAGCTTGGGGGTTAATTGATGCAGCGGTCAGGCCGCGGTTGGCACCGGGCGTATGTACGAAACGTGGTTGAAAGTCATCATTTACCAGGCCGATACTGACTCCGGTGTTGCCTGCCGCGCGCTGTACAAATTGAATGTTTATTCCCTGACGCTCCCAGTAACGATAGAGCATATCGGCGGTGTCATCGTCGCCGGTGTGGGCGATCAAACCGGTGGGCACGCCCAGCGCGGCCAGCCCGATAGCCGTGTTGGATGCACACCCGCCTGGCGTGACGGCAACTTCATCGAATGAGAGCGAGTCGCGCCGCGGCACATCGTTGACCGGGTAGCAAATTATATCGAGGGTGACATTGCCAAAGACAATCGCGTCCATATACCTTTTACCTTCGACCCGCAACGGAAACAGTGGCAGGTTATGCGTTAGATGTTAGACGTTGTAAAACGTCCAACAATACATTTGCAGCCTGGCGATATTCTACCAGCGAAATGTGTTCATCAGGGGTATGGTCGAGATTGGAGTCGCCGGGGCCATAGGCTACTGCCGGGCATTTCCAGATCGGGGCGACAATATTTAAATCGGCAGTGCCGGTTTTTACAACAAAACCCGGTCGTTCGCCCGCGGCGCGGATAGCGCCCAGAAAAGCGCGCACCAGCGGGGTATTGCGCTCGGCCTTATAAGCCGGGATGGAATAACCAACGGGCAAGACTCTAAAGGTCTCTGCACCTTTGTATTGATCGGAGTACGTCGCGAAGACTTTTAGGGTCTCCTGAATTTGTTGATACCACTCCTCCGGCGAGACATCCAACGGCAGGCGGACTCCTACGGTGAGGGTTGCTGTTGCCTGAAAGTGGTCTGTCTCGGAGGTAAAGCTGCGCAATGTCAGCAGTAACTGCTCGAAGGCGCGCGCCCGCCCGGTGTTAAATTCATCCACCCAGGCGCGGATCTGATTCCAGATGTCGATGGCGGTTTCGGGTGCGCTCTGGCTTCGGGCGGCGGAATGTTCTTCGGGGCGAGTAACACGAATCTCGCTCCAGGCGCTGCCCTTATAGCCCAGCGTGATGCGGTTCCACCCCGAAGGCTCACCGATAATGGCAAAATCGGGGCGATATTTATCGACGATGTGCCGCGCGCCAATAGAGTCTCGTTCTTCATCGACCGCGCCGATGACCACGAACTGCCAGCCTTTCACAGGGCCAATTGCAGCAACTGCATCGGTGAAAGCTGCCAGTGGCCCTTTGGCGTCTACGGAGCCGCGGCCATATAAATAGCCATCTGCCCTCACTCCTGTCCCCTCTCCCACAGGGAGGGGGGAGATGCGCACGTCAATTTCTCCGGGAACGGTATCAATATGCCCCAGCAGCACTATCTGGCGCGGGCCGTCGCCCATTACGCCGATGGCATTACCAGCTTCATCGCGGTAGGTGCAGCTAAAACCCAATTCATTCATGCGCCCGATGAGATAGTCCACCGCGCCGAATTCTTCTCCGGAGGGGCTGTAATGCCGGACGAGTTCAATTAAAGTTGTAGGTTCCATACAAACAAATGAAGAATGATGATTGTAGAATGCAGAATATTTATCATTTATACTTCTGCATTTCTCTATTCAGAAAGTACATCTTTCAATGCCGCCAAGACCTGATCCAACTGTTCCTTCCTAATCACCAGCGGCGGCAGCAGGCGGATCACAGTAAGCCCGGCAGGGAGCGCCAGAATGCCGCTTTCGGTCAGGGCTTTTAGGTAGGGAGCGACCTTTTGTTTGATTTCGATGCCGATCATCAGCCCCAGGCCGCGCACTTCGCGGATCAGCGGGGATTCGATGTTGCGAAGTTCTGTGAGTGTGTATGCGCCCAATTCCGCGGCGCGTTGAGGGAGTTGCTCTTCCTCGAGGGCGGTCAAGGCGGCCAGCGCAGCGGCGGCGGCCAGCGGGTTACCGCCAAAGGTTGAGCCGTGAATGCCCGGCGTGAGTTCGGCCACCCGCTCACCCAGCAGGGTTGCACCCATCGGCACGCCACCGGCCAGCGATTTCGCTACGCAGAGAATGTCGGGCTGCACATCAAAATGTTCTAGAGCAAACATTTTGCCGGTACGCCCAAAGCCGGTTTGAATTTCATCGAGGATCAGCAGCGCGCCATGTTTGCGGCAAAGTTCCTGAGCGCCAAGCAAATATTCCCCATTGGCAGAGTGAACGCCGCCCTCGCCCTGGACGGCTTCTAAAATTACGGCGGCAATGTTGTCGTTCAGGGCCGCTTCGAGCGCGTCGAGTTTTCCGTAGGGGACATGACCTATGCCTGGTATCAAGGGCTGAAACGGGGCGCGGTATTTTTTGTTCCAGGTGGCCGAAAGCGCCCCCATTGAGCGCCCGTGGAAGCCGCGCATCGTGGCAATGATTTCGGTGCGCCGGGTGCTATAACGGGCGAATTTGAAGGCCGCTTCGACGGCTTCGGTGCCGGAATTGGAGAGAAAGGCGCGTTGCATGCCCGCCGGGGCGAGCGAAGTTAGCTTTTTGAGTAATCTGGCGCGGGTGTCGTTGTAGAACATCTCTGGGCAGGAGATAATTCTTTGCGCCTGGGCAGTGATGGCGGCGATCACTGCGGGGTGGGCGTGCCCCAGGTTGGCCGCGCCCTGGCCGCCCACGCAGTCAATATAGGCGTTGCCCTGATCGTCGTAAAGGGTTGCCCCTTCGCCGCGCACGATGGTTAAATCGCGCTTGGCGTATACGCCGGAAGTGTGTTGCGTTTCGAGAGTCTGTATATTTTTCATGAGCCTATGCCTAATATTCACCACGAAGGCCCCAAGTCACAAAGAAAATAAAAACACTTTGAGTCTTTGTGCCTTGAGGGTTCAAAAAATTGTCGTTCCATTGCCCGCCAGGGCGTTGCTGATGGGATGCTCTACGCGGCCATCGGCGATGATGACCCGCCCCGCGCCGCCTTTTAGCGCTTCTTGCGCGCCGAGGACTTTCTTCTTCATGCGTCCCTGTGCGATCTCTAACGCGTCATCTAGTTTAGATTGCGGTAGTTCGTGGATCAGCGTATGTTCGTCGGGGAAGTTGCTCAACAAGCCGGGGACGGCGGTCAGCAGCAGGAGTGTATCGGCGCCCAGGGCTGCAGCAACCATCGCCGCGGCCCGGTCAGCGTCCACGTTGAGGGCTTGACCCTGTTCACTGAGCGCCAGCGGAGCGATCACCGGGGTGAATCTGGCATTGAGCAAGGTATTCAGTAGATTGGTGTTAACCTGTTCAATTGTGCCGGTGTAATCATCACGCAAAATCTTTTTCTTGCCGTTTTCAATGATACGGATGGCCGCCTTGCGCCGGGCGCGCAGCAGGCCTCCGTCTAGGCCGCTCACGCCCAGGGCATTCACACCCAGACCGTGAAGTTGTTCCACGAGAAGCGTATTGACCTTGCCATTGACGGCCATGGCAAAAATTTCCAGCGTCTGACGGTCGGTATAGCGCGAAGTGAACCCGGAGGGGGAAGTTACAAAACGCGGCGGGTGTCCCACGGCTTCCCCCAGCGCATTGGCTGCGGCTGAACCGCCATGCACCAGCACCAGGCGCTGACCTTGTTTTAACAGTGCGGCTGCATCCCGGCAGATGGCAGAGAAATCTACGCCTTCGGTGCCGCCGAGTTTGACAACGATGGTCGATCGGCTTAATGGGTCGGATTGGTTCAAGGTAATCTCCGTATTTCAAATGACGAATAAGCAAACAGACAAACCCGACTAAATCGGGTGCAGCCCCATGAACTCCAGGCCCAGCGTCTCTTCGAAGCCCAGCATCAGGTTCATGCACTGCACCGCCGAGCCGGAAGCGCCTTTCATGAGATTGTCGATAGCGCAGATGGAAATGACGTGACCGGTTTTGGGGTCAAAATCAAACCCCAGATCGGCGTAGTTGGAACCGGCCAGAATTTTCGGCTCGGGGACGCGGTAAACACCGCGCTGTGTCTTGACGATACGAATGAAGGGGTTTTCGGCCTGCGCGGCGCGGTAAGCCTGCCACAGATCTTTCATTGCCACGCCGGGTTTGAGATACCCGTGCGCCGTTGCCAGCGCGCCGCGCACCAAATCCACCGATGTCATTGTCAAGGAGACATGTTGAAGGCCCATCTCCTGGATCACCTCAGCGGTGTGGCGGTGGCCGTGGGCGGCATAGGTGCGGATGACGCCGCTGCGTTCTGGATGATGCGAACCGGGGTTGACGCTCGCGCCGCCTTCTGAAGAGCCGGTTTTAATCTCAATGATGACCGGCTTCTCCTGATCCAGCAGCCCAGATTGCACCAACGGCATCAGCGCCAGATTACCGGCTGTGGCGTTGCATCCCACACCGCTGACATATTTTGCCGAACGCAAATCTTCACGGTGGAGTTCGGGCAGCCCATAGACGAATTTTGTCAGCCACGCCGGGGCGGCGTGATCGGCCTCATACCAGGCTTTGTAACGTGCTGCATCTCGCAGGCGAAAATCCGCCGAAAGATCGATGATGTATGCTGCAGTTTGCGCGTAGTGTTCGATATTGTGCTGTGCCTGCCCGTGTGGAAGTGCCAAAAAGAGTACATCCGTAGGAGCAATTTCGTCTGGGGCGCTGAATTTCAAATCGGTTTGTTGGCGTAAATTTGGGTGTGCCTGATAGACATATTCGCTCAAGCGGCTTCGTGAGGTTGCCTGAACAACGTCTATCTTTGGGTGGGCAATCAACAGCCGCAATAACTCGCCGCCGGTATAGCCCGATGCCCCGATGATAGATGCTTTTATCATAATTTCTCCGAAATTTTGAATGCAGAATGATGAACGATGAATGCAGAACGGGGTGTTTTATTCATCATTTTGCATTCTGCATTACAGTACTTGTATTTCGCCCCGGGCCACCGCCAGCAGATAATCCACAATCAGGTTGGGAATGTCTATGCCGGTGGTTGGGGCGGCGGTGTGGAATTCCATTGTATGGTTGATCTCGTTGACCTGGAAGCCGCGCTCGGGGTGCTCAATAATGTCCACAGCCAGCAACCCACCCCCAACGGCGCGCGCCGCCTTATGGCAGATCTCGCTCAATTCTGGGGTCAGAGGGCAAATTTCACCTTCCCCGCCGCGGGCTGTGTTCGTAATCCAGTGCGGCGACTTGCGATAGATCGCCGTCACCGGCTCATCGCCCACCATTAAAACGCGGATGTCGCGCCCTGGTTTCTCGATGAACTCCTGAATATAGAAAATCGAATGTTCATACGATCCCAGCACCGACTTGTGTTCCAGGACGGCTTCGGCGGCATCGCGGTCGTTGATTTTCGCCAGCAGTCGGCCCCATGAACCAACCATTGGCTTGAGCACTACCGGATACCCCATCTTCTCGATGGCCTCCAGCGCCGACTCAGCTGTATAGGCCGCCATTGTGCGCGGCTGGGGTACGCCTGCCTGAGAGAGCGCCGAAGCGGTGGTGAGTTTGTTGCCGCAGGCTTCGGCGACATTGGCCGTATTTACCGTCGGAATGCCCCAGGCATTCAGTACCCGCATCGAATAAAGCCCGCGGGCATAACTGATGCTGCGCTCTAAAACAGCGGCATATTTCAGCCAGGGTTCGGGATTATCAAAATCGAAAAAAGTCTCCCGGTCGTCCAGGCGGTCAAAGTCGATGCCGCGGCTTTCAAGGGCGGCGAAAATCCATTTTTCTTCGACACGCACGCGCGAGTAAAGTATGCCGATGTTCACTCCCCCCAATCCTCCGCTTCCATCGGCGCCATTTCGGCTTCGGGCGGGTCAAGCGAGATGACCTCTAGCTCCACACCGCAATCGGGGCAGACGATGATTTCGTTCACTTCAGTACCGGCATCCAGTTCGATTTCGGCCATACATTCGGGGCAGGTTAACATAGACATGGTGTACTCCTTATACAATGATTAGAAATTAGTGGATTAGAGATTGGGCTAATAACAGTTGCTGCTGAACTGCTTCGGGAGCGGTGCCGCCAAAGGCTTTACGCCGGGCGACACATTGCTGTGGATCAAAGACGTTATACACATCTTCATCAAAATTTGGGTGGATGGATTGGTACTCAGCGAGAGTCAGCGTCTCGATGGTTTTCTCGTTTTCGAGAGCCAGTTTCACGGCGCGGCCCGAAAGTGTGTGTGCCTCCCGAAAGGGGATCCCGCGCCCGACGAGATAATCGGCCAGGTCGGTTGCCATCATGGCCGCGTCAATCGCCGCCGTCATGCGCTCTGGCTTCACCGTCAGCGTGCGCACAGCGCCAGCGATTACCGGCAGCATGGCCCTTAATGTGTCATGGGCTTCAAAGACGGGGACTTTGTCTTCTTGCAGATCTTTGTCATAGGTGGAGGGCAGCCCCTTGAGGGTCGCCAGCAGGCCGGTGAGCTTTCCTAGCAGTGTACCGGCCTTGCCGCGTGCCAACTCAAAGGGATCGGGATTTTTCTTCTGCGGCATCAGGCTGGAGCCGGTGCTAAAGGCATCGTCCAGTTCAATAAACCCAAACTCGGCGCTGCTATAGAGAATGATCTGTTCGGCGAGTTTGCTCAGATGTATCCCAATCATTGCGGCAACGAAGAGAAACTCGGCGGCAAAGTCGCGGTCCGAGACGGCATCCATGCTGTTGGGCGCGGGCTTGGCAAAACCTAGTTTCTCGGTCAGGGCAATACGATCTATGGCGAAGGGCGTTCCGGCCAGCGCGCCGCACCCCAACGGCAGCACGGCAACACGTTCTTGCAACGCCGCGAGTCGATCGCGGTCACGCTGCAAGGGCCAAAAATGCGAGAGCCACCAATGACTGAGCAAAACTGGCTGGGCGCGTTGCAAGTGGGTATAGCCCGGCATGATGATGTATTTACCCTCACCCCTGGCCCCTCTCCCGGGGGGAGAAGGGGGAGCTTGCTCCATCTCCCTTTGGGAGAGGGCTGGGGTGAGGGTGTCCATCAAATCATTCTCTGCTCGCTCCACCAGCGCGCCCTGCAACTCGCTCAGAGCGGCATCTAGCGCCGGGAGTTGATCGAGCAGCCACAGGCGAAAGTCGGTGGCGACCTGGTCGTTGCGGCTGCGGCCGGTGTGCAGTTTCCCGGCCACGGGGCCGATGATCTCGCCGAGGCGGCGTTCTACGGCGGTGTGAATGTCTTCGTCGTCAGGGGCGAAGACAAAGCTTTGGGCGCTAAATTCAGACCCAATTTGCTGCAACCCAGCCCCAATTTGCGTGCGCTCTTCCGCTGTCAAAACGCCGGCTAACTCCAGGGCTTCAGCCCATGCCAGAGAGCCGCGCACATCCTGTAATGCCATGCGTTGATCGAAACGAATTGAGGCATTGAGAGCAAAGGCCTCAGGGTCGGTTTTGTCGGAAAAACGTCCGTTCCAGAGGGTCATAGTTAGTCCCGCTTGAAGCGTGAGTAATCGGGTTTGGGCAGGTTCATGCCAGAGACGGGCAACTCGTTGAGGGCGCGCACTTTGAGCGGCAGCCCATAGAGATGAATGAAGCCCTCGGCATCGGACTGATCGTAAACATCTTCCTGCCCGAAGGTGGCGAAGTCTTCGCGATAGAGGGTGAAAGGGCTTTTGCGCCCAACGGTGATGATATTGCCTTTGTAGAGTTTCAGGCGTACTTTGCCGGTAACCGGGCCTTGGGTGGCATTGACAAAAGCATCCAGCGCTTCGCGCAATGGGGAAAACCATTGGCCGTTGTAGGTGAGTTCGGCGTAACGCAGGGCGATAACGTCTTTGTAGTTGATGGTGTCTTTGTCGAGTACCAGGGATTCAAGCTCGCGGTGGGCGGCCAGCAAGATGGTGCCACCGGGCGTTTCGTAAACGCCGTGCGATTTCATCCCAACCAGGCGACTCTCCACCAGATCGGCGCGGCCGATGCCGTGGGCCCCGCCAATGTTGTTGAGTTTAGCAATGAGCTGCGCCGGGGAGAGTTTTTCGTCGTTGACGCGCATAGGCGTGCCGGATTCGAATTCAACCTCAACGTATTCGGGGGTGTTGGGCGCATTCTCTGGTGATGCGGAGATCAGGAACATGTCTTCATCGGGTTCAACCCAGGTCTCTTCAAGCGGCCCGCCTTCGTGAGAGAGATGCCACAGATTGCGGTCACGGCTGTAAATGGACTGGCGTGTATTAGGGACTGGAACGCCGTGCGCTTCCGCAAAGTCGAGGGCATCTTCGCGCGAGCGGATTTCCCATTCGCGCCAGGGGGCGATGACCTGCAAGCGCGGGTCGAGTGCCATGACGGTCAGCTCAAAACGCACCTGGTCGTTGCCTTTCCCGGTTGCGCCATGCGCCACAGCGTCGGCGCCAACTTCATGAGCGACATCCACCATGTGCTTGGCAATAATTGGTCGGGCTGCCGATGTCCCCAGTAGGTATTTGCGCTCGTAGACGGCTCCGGATCGCAGCATGGGGAAGAGGTACTCTTCGGTAAATTCTTCTTTAAGGTCGCGAATCACCAGTTGACTGGCGCCGCTGGCGAGGGCCTTTGCTTCAAGGCCGTCGAGTTCTTCGGCCTGACCAACATCGGCGGTGAAACAAACTACTTCACAACCGTAGTTTTCCTTGAGCCAGGGCACAATTACAGATGTGTCCAGACCGCCGGAGTAGGCCAGAACGACTTTATTGACAGATTTGGTAGGGTGACTAGGCATAGCGTAATATCTCCTTGATACCCTCACCCCCGGCCCCTCTCCCAATGGGAGAGGAAAGCGATGGGCGAGGGAGATAACAAAAAACCCTCCTTGGGGAAGGAGGGTTTGACTTATCAAACCGAGCGAAATTGAGGTTTATTTTTTACCCAAGCAATAACGCCCGACCTTCCCATTGAAGGACAGTTGCTTACGACGAGGGCGACGAGGGTTGCTTATTGGGGTGAACATATTGGGGCGGAGTTTAGCATGCCGAGTGACGATCGTCAAGACAAGAAGTACAAAAATATCGTAAAGATTTATCCCTGACATATCTGCAAAGGTGTAACGAATTCTGTGTTATTCGTTAAGGTATAATACAGATAGGACTTACGCAGTTCGTTGAAAATTTACCGAAAAATAGGGGTGTGTGGGGTGCTCCGCACCCCACACACCCCTATTTTTCGGGCTTTCTTCTCGCAAGTGCGTAATTCCTAACAGATACGAATTGGCATAGTTATTGCTACTCTATTTATGAATAGAGTTCCTGAAAGGAGAGAAGCTTATGAGAACTCCAGCCATCATTCGATCAATCAGTCTTGCTTTTTTGCTGGGGGCATTTTTGTTGGTAGTGGCATTCCCTACTGGCGCGGTTTTAGCAGCAGAAGAGGAAGACCCTCCTTATATGTTTTTGGATGTCATCAATGACAGCCAGTTCGATTTTGTCCTCTATCTTTATGGGCAAGTATCTTACACAATTACAGTTCCTCCCAAAACTCAAGAGACATTTGTGTTAGATCGTGATTGGTATGCCTTCACGATGGATTCTTGTAATTTGACGGAAGTGGGCACGTTTGATTTTCATACGCATAAGACCATCCACGTTCCGGTGTGCGGCGCCACAGCTGGGTTAGTAGGCCAGGCAAATAATCATATTGACACCTCAGATTACATTCGCCCGGCTATGATCAAGATCCGCAATAAAACCCATGAGCAAATTGAGATATACATTCGAACCTTAGACGAGGATCATTTCATGACCTTCGAGCCGCTGGAGACTCAGTGGCTGCTGATTGATGATTCGAGGGATACGTTTGTGTTTAGCTATGTGGCCTGTGGAGTGCTGCAATCTGGGTATACTCGATTGTACGTTCATGTGCCCTTCGATTTAACTTGCAACAAATAACCGTTTCCGGAGAGCGGGATTCTTGCTAAAGGGGTATTCATCTGCTATAATGCCGCATGCTCTTGGGGCGCGTAGCTCAGCTGGTTAGAGCGCACGGTTCACATCCGTGAGGCCGAGGGTTCGAGTCCCCCCGCGCCCACAGCGAATCAAAAACACAGCGATTTATTTCGCTGTGTTTTTGATTCCGGCAGCCATTGCCAATGCACCGCTTCCTGGCAGTGCGTTGGTGTAGCGGTCTTTGTTGGCGTGCTGGTTGGCATCGCCGTAGCTGGATTCGGCCCAGAAGGTCAGGGGGATGCCGCCGGAGGCGGTGAGCGGGATGGGCAGGCGGCAGGCGGCGCCTTCGCAGGCAAACTCAGTCCCGGCCAGGCTGCCGCGGATGAAGGTGATCTGCTCGCCGGGCAGGGGTTCTTGAGCGGTGATGGTCAGGGTGGGGGGCTGCTCGCAGCGATAGCCGTGGCTCTGCTGGCGGCATTCGTCGAGTTGCAGCCAGGCCTGGGGAGCGGGTTGGTCGAGCAGGATGGTTTTCTGGCGCAGGGTTTGTCAATTCGCGCACGTAAATGTACCAGGTAATTTCGGCAACGATGTGCCACCT